>NZ_JBNDYG010000042.1:0-47536 GCF_049893405.1 Paenibacillus sp. Dod16 | reverse complement strand
GGTGATATCCGTTCTCGGAGAATACTTCAATGGCTGCTTGAATAATTTTATCTTTGCTCACAATTGGATCGGCCCTTTCACATCTATATTTCAGTTCATCGTACTTGTTCTGACTGGTCAGTTCAAAAATAAGATACCACGCTGGGAATAATTAGTCAACCGAGGGACATGCCTATACCAATACCGGAATTCTTGCTCATATATTTCGATTCTTATGCTGATTTCCGTGGTATCCTATACATATGGCCCAATACAGTGTATATTTCAACAGTGCTGGTAAACAATCAGCATATAGGGACAAGAATATACCGTAACGGAGTGATTGATTGAGTAAATCCAAGGGCAAGGGCGGAACAGGCAGAGGCACGGGCAAGAAGGGCTGGAGCCGCTGGGATGCAAGTGCGAGAAGAGCAAAGAGTAAACCCAAACCTTATACCAGTAAAGGGGCCAAGCAGGCAGACGGTACATCGGATGCCGAGAATCATAAAAGGTACCCCATAATGAACATATGGTACAGATCGACCTGATACATCATATTGAAGGAGATGAACGGATTGGACAATCAAGAATTGATAACGGATATGCCCGAGAATTATGAGGAGCTCAAAAGCTCCGCCAACCGGAACGCCAATTGGAGAGAACGTTTAGATGCGGTGGAAGCGTTAGGAAATTGGAAAAATCAGAAATCCATTGATATTTTGCTGCATAGACTGAATACGGATGCGGTTTATCAGGTGCGAGAGGCAGCCTATCGTAAACTCCTGGCCTTTGGTGAGGACGTGCAGATGCCGGAAAGACCCAAAGGCGAGCTGATGAAGGACGTTTCAAAGGTGCTGCTGCGCATCAAAAAAAGCCTTCCTCGTGACCACACGTATGAAGACTTTAAAGAGAAATTAAAAAAGATGAGGGTCGACATCTACGATACGTACGAAGGTGACAAAGGCGCTGACTTTGATCACTGGCTGGAACAAACCTGGTCTTCATTATTAAGACGATAACAGCGCGTCAAGCCTTCCGGAGCTGACTATGTATATGAGAAATCCGGTTATGTTATACTGAACACAAATATTAGTTATAGGAGTGGTACTCTGAGAAAGCAAAAGCCCATGTCGTTTGATGATCTGTTGAAGGAATTACAAGGCCAAAAATCGGTACAGGAGGATCCGGATAACATCTCTCTGGAAAAGCTGTTCAATGAATCGTTTATGCGTAAACATTCATCCCACAGCAGTTTTGGGGATTTTGTCGTAAAAGGTAACTTCCAAGTGGAAACGCACGAAGATATCGATAACATTCCGGATGAACTGTTTGACCGTCATGTTTCAAGAGAAACCGATTTCCCGGATTGGAAATCGATGCTGGAGCAGGCAAAAGCCGATTACGCGGCTGCCATTAAGTAAATCATGATAAAGTCGCTGCAATAACGCAGCTATGATCAGGGGCCCCAAGGCCCCTTTTTCTATTCCATTCGCCATCCGTGCTGGCATATGACATGATTCCCCACGCTCACTCGGACTTGGATTCCGATTCCGTCTCCGCCTTATCCCTAAACTTCTTATAGAGCTTCGTAATATTCGCCGTATTGATCTCGATGTTGTGCTCGTAAGCGTATTTCACTGCATATCCCAGCGCCAGTGTGGTGGCACCCGCTACCGTCGCTCCGGCGACCGATCCCGCTCCCGGGAACACCTTCACGATCTGCCGGAAAATGCTCTTGCCGATATTGCCGAATATCGTAGCGATGACCAGTTCCTTCGCCGTCTCCTTGCTGATCGGCCTATTGTACAGCACCGCAAGCCTGGTAAGCAGGCTCACCTGAATGCCGGTAATCGGAATAATATCCGATCCCGGAATAGGTGATGCGCCTACCGCTCCTGCCGAGATCGAGGCTCCGATAATCCATCCATTGGCAGTAGCCGACTTTTCCTTGATGCTTTTGGCAAAGAGAATGTCTTTAGACTTTTTTTTAAGCATCTCCAGAATGCTGCTCCGCAGCTGGTCGATATTCTCACCCGTCCGCGAGGATACCGGCGCAACCTCATAGCGCCCCCCGGTCTCCTTCTTGATCCGCGCCACCAGACGGTCGATTTCATCTGCGGCATCAATTTTATTCAGCACGATCAAGATGTTCGTGTTCACGGCCTGAATCATCTCGAAGGACTTCTTCTCCGCCTCGGAGAAGACAGTACCCGCAGCGTTCAGGAAGAATAGAACGATATCCGCTTGTTTATAGTATTTCAAGGTTATCTCCGAGTTCGCGGTGTTCACATCATTTAACCCGGGTGTATCCATGAAGTAAATATGCTCCTTGTACTTATGCGGTTTAATTTCCGTCGTTTCTCCAGGCTCTGCCCCGACGCCAGCAACCTCTTCACCCACGATCCGGTTCATGGTGGAGGACTTGCCTGTGTTCACATCACCAATCAGAGCGATGAGAATTTCCTGCTTCAGCTGACGGTTGATTTCATCCATTTCCTTCTCATAGGCCGCATCAGCTGCCCGGCTGATCTCGTCTTCCCATGATCTACTGTAGTCACCCATTACTGATCGTCTCCATTCACGATAGGTTATCGCGCCTCGTTGTAATCTATACATCCATCATACACTATGAAGGTCTGTACAACGAAGCCGGTTGCTCATTCCAGAGACAATGATCGGAATGTTTGGCCGTACTTATTATTTACCTCTTCGCCCATTCCATGAAAAGGCTGTTGATGAACGAAGCCGCGACTCAAGAAAGTCTAAACAAAAAAAGCGTGAAATCATCACGCTTTCTCATTCGCATTATTTATTTAATTAACATGTTCACGTTACACAACTAAAAACTCAGCATGCTTCTCGCACTCCGCGCACTTCACCGGTGGGTCCCAGTCCGAAAACTCGGTCTCCTTCAGATCAACAATATCCGGGGCATCCTCATATTCATCCACGAAATTTTCGATCGCTAGTTCCACATGTTCCTTGCATACGACGTACATTCTATGCATCCTTTCTATCTTTCGCCTCATGTTGTGTTTATCTTCAAACCAGTATAGCCACTCTTCTGTTCTACCACACTCTACGAGAAAAAGAAATGTTTTTAACCCATTTGCTCACCCCGGCCGGTTTTCTATCCATAAAAGCTTCCTGTCTATCCATGGATTTCACATCAAAAGTCCTTATGACCCACCATCATTTCTATGCGGACAGCAAAAAAAGAGCGTAGTCCACGCTCTTCTTCGCGGCCGTTTCACGGCTCTTATCTAACCTTTTTCAAATCTCTCTATATTGGATACTATTCAACGCTAACCATTATATATACCCATGAAATGCTGCACGAAACAATGGACAAGCACGTTCACTCTAAAAAATCCGCAGTGATTCAGCCAACCACGTCAGCCGATCCAGCCTGCCTTATTCTCCAGGCTTTTCTTCCAGCTTCACCTTCAGCGACTGCAGCTTGCCGTCACGATAGAAGGTCACGTCCATGTCTTTGCCTACCTTCGTGTTATAGTAAAGGTGCTTGCGCAGCTCCAGCGTCGTCGTAATCGGCTTGCCATCCAGCTTGACAATCACGTCATTCAGCTGCAGACCCGCATCCAGTGCAGGTCCAAGCGCATCCAGCACGACCACGCCTTCAGTTACCGTCTTCGGCAGCTTGAGGTCCTCTTTCTCTTTCTTGCTCAGCGGAGCATACGGATTACCTAAGTCTACGGTATATACGCCGAGATAAGGGCGTGCAATATGCCCCTTCAGCATCAGCTCGGTTACAATCTCCGTAATTTCATTGACCGGAATCGCAAACCCAAGCCCTTCTACGCCGGTGTCCGCGATTTTCATCGTGTTGATGCCGATAACTTTACCGTTCAAATCCACTAGAGCGCCCCCGCTATTCCCCTCGTTAATGGCGGCGTCGGTCTGAATGACCTCCTGCTCCCAATCATAGATGCCATCCTGGTTCAGGGATACCGGTATTACGCGGTTCGTGTAGCTGACAATCCCGGATGTGAGCGTGTCACCCAGGCCCAGCGGGTTGCCGATGGCGATGACGGTTTCACCGAGGCGAAGCTTGGAGGAATCCCCAAACTCCGCAACCTCTCCGATGCCCTTACTATCAATCGACAGAACGGCAATATCACTAACTTTGTCTGTGCCGACCAAGGTCGCCTTCTTCTTCTCGCCGCCTACCAGCACAACTTCTAGGGAAACGGCACCATCAACGACATGGTTATTCGTAATCACAAAGGCTTTGCCCTCGAGTTTCTTAAAGATAACGCCAGAGCCCAAGGTGTCTTCCTGTGAGCCGCCGAAATCATTTCCAAAATCAAAATCCTCACCGAAGTCGAATCCCTCCGGAAGCTCAAAATCCCCTTCTTCCTCTGGCAGGGTACCGAAATCCTCTTCCAACCCTTCTCCCTCAAGGCCTTCCTCTTCTGGCATCGCGGTCTCTTTATGTGTCAGCACACTGACAACAACCGGTCGCACCTTCTGAGCAACGCTAACAATCCGTTCATAGGGATCCCCATCGGACTTGGACAGCTGATGGCTGCCATTAATCAAGGTAACCGGTGAAGAGGTCGCAGGATGGCCTGTTATGAAGCTAAACAGCATCACCGCAATCAGAGCACTGCACACAGAACTGATCGCGGAAATCTGGAATGTGGATAAACCCTTTTTACGGCGGGTCGTCCGCCACTTCGTTCGCTCAGGTCGGTCCTCGCTGGTATTTTTGCTCCGTCTGGAAATTTTAGTTGAATAGAAATCATCGTCAAATAATCCCATTGCGATCCCTCTCTCCCCTTGGTTGCTACGCGTCAAGATACTTTAAGCTTCAGACCCTCCGCCATTACCGACTGACCTATGAAATCATCTTGTCGTCATAACAACCTGCCCTGTACCCAGTGTATCTAGCTTCCTATGAAATCGGCAGCGTGCCACCTGTTATATATCTCTCTACTGTAAAGACTATTCAGCGGCCCAAAAAGTTGCATTTTTGAGCATTCTAATTAAACTTTTATCGAAAATTCGCTCTACCACGAATATTTCAATCCATTGCCTGAAATTTGGTCCCATAAAAGGTATGTATTCCCACCCGACAGTTCAAAAAAAACCCTGTATTCTTCTATTACCACAAACAGGGCGACTTAAGCGCGAAACATCTGTTTTTTCTAAAAAAAGATGGGAAAACTTGGGCCATCCGTATTTTAAAATACAAAATGCCTAGTGCCTTGTTCGATGCAAGTGCTTAACAGAAGCATTCAGACCTTCTAATGTCCCTATTGTACCACACGAACAGAGGTTCACGTCAGCTTTATTTGATAAAAACAAATGCCAAATTGAAGGCCATTTTAAGGGTCGGTACAATGACAGATTCTTCTATCCATAACAACGAATAACCCGGATGAACATATTAACCTTGTATACGTAACAGACGACCAAACGGTTCCATTATGAAGGGATTTTCTTCAATGGTCCAACTTCTTCTCTTCCGGCATATCTGCTATCCCTAACCGCCTGCTACCCTCGTTCGCGCATTCCCCCTTAACATACTACCGGACAATTGTGTAAAGAAAATGGCAAAACCGTCGGTCTTTCATGACGAAGTCGATCCCGTTTGAACCGCAACGTTTAAGGGATCTCCGGCAACCCACACATCATTCCTATTTGGATTCCCCGCAACTTATTCTTCCTACACCATCCATTGAAAAAATACTTCCAGCCTCCTTACGATTCGCTCCTACAGACAAGATCGGCCTATCCCGTCTCGACTACTCGAATGCCTCGGTTCCATTCTCTTCAACTCTCCCTCATATTGAACTGGTTAGGTTATCCATTCATCTGTCGGTGCCCCGCAGGGAATGTTACGAAGGGGAAACCATTGCAAGGAGGGTTATGGGATGGCAAGAAGATCAAGACGGCGCCGGAGTCCCGAAATGCAGCAGTTCATGACCGACGTCATGCGCAGCGAAGGCTATCAAGTGGATCCGCAGAGACAGCAGGACGTCAAATATGAGGTGGCCAAGTCACTCGGCGTCCCCCTTAAACCGGGCGACAACAGAGACCTGACCACCGAGCAGGCCGGTAAAGTCGGCGGTGCGATTGGCGGTTCCATGGTTCGGGAGATGGTGCGCATGGCACAAGAGAGTCTCAGCAAGCGTTAGAACGAGCCTCGTCTCTCGGAACTCAGTATCCCTTAAACAGCAAAACAGCCTCACGTCATAGTTCCCTATGATCGTGGGGCTGTTTTAGTTATGCCTATATATTGATAACTAATATAAAATTGCTCAAGAAGGAATACTTCATTGGTAAAAATGTCGTTATCTAAACTCCCTGTGCGTACGGTGTATGTCCGGGGCATGCCTTGGATGGCTGTCGACCCTATGTCTATTCGCCGACCTTATCCCAAGGGGTCGGGCGGTCATAATACGTATCACACAATTTAAACTCGCTATCCTTGAAGAAGCAGCCGCGGTCCTCCATCGTATCGCGGACGGTCATTCTCGCCAGCTCCATCATGTTGTGATCCAGGCTGAGATGGGCCAGATACGTTCGTTTGGTATCCCCCGTCAGCAGCTCGCTTAAGGCATCGCCTGCCGAATTATTCGACAAATGTCCCATATCGCCGAGAATCCGACGTTTGGTATTCCACGGATAGCGTCCCATCCGAAGCATCTCGATATCGTGATTGGCTTCCAGCACCAGGACATCCGATCCATCCAGCGCTTTCTTCACCTTATCGCTGACATAACCGAGGTCCGTCGCGACGCCCAGCTTCTCGTCGCCGTCATAGAAGCAATAACCGACCGGTGCCGCAGCGTCATGGGATATTTCAAAAGGCTCCACCCGCAGTGTGCCAAAATCCTTGACCTCATGACTCTCCAGCACAATCCGGTTCTCTTCCGCAATCTTGCCCAGCGACTTGCTCATCGCTTCCCATGTTTTCTCATTCGCGTAGATCGGCAGATTGTATTTGCGCGCCACCGCGCCAAGCCCCCGGATATGATCCGAATGCTCATGCGTGACCAGGATCCCGTCGATTTCTTCCCCCATCATTTCGCGTTCCTTCAACAACTCATCGATGCGCCGTGCACTTAAGCCCGCATCAATCAACAGTGTCGTATCCTCATTGCGGACAATGGTCGCATTGCCCGTTGAGCCGCTCGACAGCACGGAAAATGAAATCCCCATAGTCTTGTTACTCCTTTGTCGTATCGCTTTTTGGCGTCAGCACGTCCCCGCTGATGCCTTGTACATAGATCATCTCGCCATGATCCAATGTAAACCGCCAGGTTGGCGCTGCTAACTGATCCTCCGTATTAAACAACTGTCCATAATAGCCCAGCTGAATGTCCCTTACCGCCGAATCAGGCGGGATGAAGTTACGTTCAATGAGCGTTTCCAAAGCCTTGGATGCGGGCAGAACCTTTTGTTCCTCCATATCGTCGGTTGGCATAATCTCAAACACCGGCTCCCGGTACGCATGGATCTTCTGGGATTCGTAAATGAACTCCAGCTCCACATTGAACAGCGGCCATTCCTTCTGCACTAGCGGCCGGAAGACGATGATATTCTCTTTATCCGACTGCGGATCGTGGCGATAATTCCCGAGATCCTTGATCTTGCCCTCCAGCGCATTCCGCAATTCCTTCTCATCGGCATAAATCAGCTCCGTGTCAATGGGCTGCTCCAGCCCTACCGGCCCTCCCTGCGCTTCCGCGCTGTAGATATAATTAATCTTGGGAAGCTGCGGCGTTTCCGTCGGAATCGGACTCAGCAATTGAATCCTATTCTCCTCAATCACCTGCTGCGTGCTCTCGGAAAGCGAGGTGAAATCCAGATTGGAGCCGACCTGCTCGCGGTAATCCATCCAGAGCTGATAGCCCAGCACCAGATTCAGCAGCAAAAACGCGTAAATCAATACATTTTTGGCACGGCCCCAATCCATGATGTTCCCTCCTTATGATTCAATAACGATCTCTATCATTATTCGAGTGTGATAACTGACCCGTTCTGGAGCTCCAAGGCCCATACTGGCTTTAGCAGCAGTCCTTCTCCCGTTAGGACCGGTAAATAGGCGGGATCCAGACCTATAACCATATTCTTTCCCTCCATATAAGGCTTCAGCTTCGCTTCCAGGGCCTCGCCCCCTGTCAGTTTCACCATCTGTTTCTTCAAGGCAGCAGACTCAAGATATAACAGCGAGCGCTCATACGAGGTTACCGTTCCCTGCTGTAGATCCAATTCCATGACGCCATACTGGAAGCCCGGTGTATCCAGGATCGGGAATCCGCCATAGTACTGCTGGAATTTCACCAGCGTACGATCCTCGGATTCCCCCGCCTTAGCCAGCCTGTACGTGCCATTCCAGCCCCCGTGCTGATTCACGAAATCGATGGCCGACAGCACATCCTTACCGGGGCTGCTCTCACCGGATGGCGGCGCAGCCGGATCGGTATAACTGATCCATTTTTGCCCCTGATCCACCTGCAGGCTCCGCTTACTGTCCGTATAAATCTCGGAGCCATCTTTTTCCCGGATATTGCGCGTGATGCTAGGGTCAAAGAACAGGCTGCGCTGCATCTGATCTACCGTATATTCGCCAATGGGCAGTTCAATGCTGACCATATTCAGTTCCTTCGCCGGGGTATAATACCGGCCATCCACCATCTTATACGGCGTCCAGCTCAGCCCGAAGTCCACCAGCTGATCCACATCCTGGACGGTCAAATCCGCCTGGGCGGCTTCATAGACCACATCGCCCTCCATGCTGAAAAACATGACATGGATCTTCGCTTCGCCTTCCACGCTGTACAGCCATATTTTATTGATGCTTTCCCCTTCAAACAGGGTGTCCGGGACGATCTGCATCACTCTTTGGAGCAGCGTAACCGGAATGCCCGAATCAAAGCTCAGCTCAATGCCCCGATTCTCCGAGCGAACCTTGGCCCAGTCGATGTTGCTGACCATCCGCCGCTGGAAATTATCAAAGGTCCGTCCTTTAAGCCTGTTATATACGAGATTGTAGAATGTATCGTTCGGATAGAACACCGTATGTTGGTCTTCGCCCAGATGAATGATCATCTTGTCGGGGAAGAGCAGATTCTCGGCCTTTTCCTCCGGGCCCATTTCCTCGGTTCGGATATAGGCGTTCTTGGATTGCACAACCGAATCACTGCCCGGAAAGCGGAAAATCAAAACGTAACTCTGCAGCAAACTGCCCACGACCAGCACAACCAACAGAATGGTCTTTAATCGCTCCTTCACGTTAATGCCCTCCCCTCGTTATCCAGGGGCAAGGTGAAGGTCACCGTGGTGCCTTTCTCCAGCTCGGATTGAAGCGTAATAAAGCCTCCATGTGCCCTGACAATTTCCCGGGCAATGGATAATCCGAGGCCTGTCCCGCCTAAATTGCGCGTTCGGGCCTTATCCACCCGGTAGAAGCGCTCGAAGATCCGATCCAGATCCTTCTTCGGAATGCCGATCCCGGTATCCTTTACCGATAAGGACAGCATGCCATCCTCCGTTATGCTTGCATCCATGGTGATAGTGCCTCCGTCTGGCGTATATTTAAGGGCATTGGATATCAGGTTATCGAGAACCTGATCAATGCCATCCCGGTCCAGCATAGCTGTCGATACGCCCGGTTTCACCTCAATAATGGTACGGATACGCTTTTGCTTCATTTGAAAAGAGAACCGATCCTCAACGTCCTCCAGCATCTCCACAATGTCCGTTGGTTCCTTATGCAGGGCAGCCTCCTTGGAATCAAGCCGTGACAGATGCAGCAGGTCCGTTACCAGCCGGATCATCCGGCCGGTCTCATTCTGGATGACGCCGACAAATCGCGGCCCCATCTGTTTATCCTCCAACGCCCCATCTTCCAGCGCTTCGGTATAACTCTTGATGGTGGTCAGCGGCGTGCGCAGCTCATGGGATACATTCGCCACGAACTCTCGCCGTGATGCTTCCAGCTTTTCCTGCTCGGTAACGTCTTGCAGCACTGCAATCGTACCAGTGATGCCGATTTCCCGCCGATGAATCGGAGTAAAGGTCACACGCATCATGAACGGTTCGCTGCCCTCGCGCGGCACAATCTCCAGCAGCTTGGAATCATGCCCTTCGCTGCGCGCCAGCGCCTCCGATTCGGACTCCTCAAGACCCAGCAGGGAAACGATATCGTGTCCTGCCAGCTCTTCTCCCTCCACGCCCAGCATTTCCCCGGCGCGCCGATTCATCAGAATGACGCGTCCCGCTTCATCGGTTGCGATAACGCCGTCACTCATATTGGTCAGAATCGATGCCAGCTTCTCTTTCTCTTCTTCGTTCTGCGAGAGGGCTTCGCGCAAACGGCTGGTCATATAGTTGAACGCCTGGCTGAGCTGGCCGATCTCATCGCTGCCGAACACCGGCGTTTTCTCGGTAAACCGGCCGTCCGCGACGGCCCGGGCATGCTTGGTCAACTCCTTGATCGGGTTGGTGATCGTATGCGACAGGATGACGCCAAGCACCGCCGTCAAGCCAAGGGCCAAGAGAATGCCCGATATAAAAATATTGTTAATCCGCTGCATCGTGCTGTACAGCTCGCTCATGCTGGCTACGATATAAATGGCGCCGACGATTTTCTCGTTGTACATGACGGGCTTGGCCACCACTTTTTTGCGGATGTTATCATCATCGATAATATACTCTTCATTATCCTGTATACCCTGCAATGCCCGGCTGACAACCGTCTGCGTGTTCTTCGTGTTCACGTAATCGGCATGGGAGGGCAGCGAGGTTGTCAGCACCCGTCCGGTGGAATCCAGTACCTGAATCTCGGCTCCGTTCAGATTGAACAGATTGTTCACCATGACGCGCAGGCTCTCATACGGGTCCTCCTCCGTAACATTCTCGCCGCCAAGGGTCTTGGCCGCCAGAACCGACATCAGCTCTGCGCGTTCCTGCAAGTCCTTCGTGAAATTGCTGGTCAGCGAGTTCTTCATCGCACTGACAAAATACACCCCGATCAGCTGCATCGCGATCAGTATGAGAAGGACATAAATAATGATGACCTTCGCCTGAATGGTGCGGAAGAAGGACAGCCACTTCATTACAGGCCTCCGTTTTTAGCGCTGCGCATCAGGTAGCCCAGTCCGCGCCGAGTCAGGATATATTCCGGCTTGCTCGGATTCTCTTCAATCTTCTCGCGAAGTCGGCGAATGGTAACATCCACGGTCCGCACATCGCCAAAATATTCAAACCCCCATACCGCCTGCAGCAAATGTTCACGAGTCATCACTTTACCGGCATTACGGGCCAAATAATACACCAATTCGTATTCGCGGTGCGTCAGATCAAGTGCTTCCCCGCTTTTATATACMATGTACATATCGGTATCAATGAACAGCTCAAACAGCCGCAGGCCTTGTCCGCCTGCACTTGTGCCGCCTGTGTTATCCGCTGAGTTGTCCGGCTTTTGCTGACGGCGCAGATGCGCCTTCACGCGTGCCAATATTTCTCTGGTGCTGAAAGGCTTCGTCACGTAATCATCCGCGCCAAGCTCAAGTCCAAGCACCTTGTCAATCTCCCCGTCCTTTGCCGTCAGCATGATGATCGGGATCTGCAGGTTCGCGGCACGTACCTCGCGGCACACATCCATTCCGTCTTTTCCGGGCAGCATCAAATCAAGCAGCATTAAATCCGGCCGCTTCGTAAGCGCAATCTCCACCGCGCTAATGCCATCAAAAGCGCAGATGACCTCATAGCCCTCTTTTTCCAAGTTAAACTTTAAAATATCGGCGATGGGTTGTTCGTCATCCACCACCAGAATGGTTCCCTGCATTGTCCTGTTCACCTCATACCTTCACATAAAGAGGATGTTCAAAAAGTCCCCCTTTGAACTCACACTTAAACGGTCTTCTTCCCATTTTACCACACCTGCCGCCGCTACACACCCACCGCTCCTGACAGCTGACCTGATTCGGGGGGTGGTTTTCAATGGTTGAAATTTATAACTTTCTTGGATTATGATGGAATATAACTTTCGACGGGGGTTCATCCATCTTATTTAAGTTTAGATTGAGAGTTCAATCAATAAGTACAGGGAGGGGTTGTTTGGATGGAAAGTACAAATATAGTTACTCATTTTAGACCCATATATATTCTGTTTATCCTCATTCTGATCATCACATTGTTCATCATGATTTTTCGGAATCGCCATAAAGTAATCAATGGTTTTACAATCGCAATAATTACCCTTATTAGTTTGGCAGTATCCGCTCATCTGACCTATCAAATAGGTTACCTTGCAGATGAATTGGGAACCAGCGGCGACGCTGTATCCTTTATTATGTTTATTGCAGTAGTGATACTATCATTGGTTAATCTCCTAGTCTACGCCTACAAAAGAGAATAGTTTTTATTAATGTTTCCCACCCACTCCGCCCCCCAACGGCCGCCCCGATTTAGGGGGCGGCCACCCGCTTCCGCAGCGGAAGGCACGGGGATGGATTCGACAGATAAGGGAAAACCTTCGACAGCAGCGAGCGGTGTCATTCGGAGAGCGGTAGCGATCGCCTTTGGATTCGGAAAATCTCAGCTTACGCAACATTCTTATTTTCCGAATTCAACAGCGACGGAGAAGGATACCGCTTGCGCCCCCACTGCAGCTATTTCCCGTTCTGTCCCACATCCCCATCCCAACAACTTCTGGCAAGACGCAAAGATAGCCGCCCCCGTTAAGGAGCGGCCATCTTCACTATTATGATATATGAACCAATAATGGCTTATGTCGCATTGGTTTATCAAGTATAACACAGAACTACAGATAATTCATCGGATTTTGAGCAACTCCATTTTTTTGCACTTCGAAATGGAGATGAGTTCCAGTAGAACGGCCCGTATTGCCCATGACGCCCAGCTTGGAGCCTTGTCCAACGGATTGTCCGTTGCTTACGGAAATTCTGCTCATATGTCCATACAGGGTGCGGTATCCATTGCCGTGATCGACAATGACGACATTGCCGTAACCGCTCTGCTGACCGGCGAAGACCACTCTGCCCGAAGCGGCTGCCATAATCGTGCTCCCGCCAACCATATCGACACCTTCGTGGCTTCTTCCCCAACGATGACCGTAGGAGCTCGTAATACGCGCCCCGCTGACCGGCCATGCGAACATGCTGCCGCTGGATTTCTGGGTCACCGTTGCCGCTTTTTTCTTCGGCGCCACCTTGGTGCCTTTATACACAACTTCCGGCAGGGATTCCTGAACCACCTGTTGGCCTGTCCATTGCTTAGAAATGACCTTGCCGTTCTCTTTGGTTACGATGTAGTCCACGGTTTTGACGCCATCCCGCCCGGGACGAACGACCTTTCGTTTCCCCAGTGGAAGCTCGCTGCTCTTGCGGACAATCGTTTCCGGCTTGCTTGGCTGCTTCTCCGACACCGCCTCCACCGTTCTTACCGTCAGCGGTGCTTCCGGTTTCGTTACCTGCAGCTCGGCCCCGATCTGCACGTATTTCTCCTCCAGCCCGGGATTCAGCGCCATGACGTCAGCAGACTTCATGCCAAAATGCTGCGCAATTGAGGAGATCGTATCTCCCTCTTTCACCGTGTATACCACCGGCTTGTCCTTCGTGCCCGTAAGCACTTTAACCGCTTCTTCTACGTCTAGCACCTTGTTCGGGTCAGCCTTTGTGTTGGCAAGCGAGATCTTCTCCTTAATATCCACGGACTGGAGCCCGCTTCCGTCATCGCTCTTCTTGCTCGATGCCGATGCCGACGTCTTCGTGAAAGCGACCCTCTGGGACTTCTCCTCCTGGGCAGCTGCCGGAGCGAACTTCAGCTTGGCCGCTTCGACGGCAGCTTTGGCCGCCTGCTGATCCTTCACGATGGCAACTGTCTTGCCGTTCACCTTCAGCTCCACGCCGCGGGCATATGCCTTCAGCATGTTATCCAGCTTTTGGAGAGTCTCCTCGCTGTTCACCTCTGGTTTAAAGGAACGATCGGCCTTCGTTGTAATGCCGTCGGTGTGAAGCACCATAAGTACGTCAGGGTGCTCCTGCTGATACTCCTTTTGCTTCTCTTTGAGCAGCTGGTCAAGCTGGGCATCATCTTGAATGGTACCGATGGCTTTTCCATCTACGTACACATGATAGAACGGAACCGTATTCGCGTTCACATACGCTTTTCCGCCCGTATATATCGATCCTGCTATGAGCAATGCCCCTGCCGATATCCAAATCCACCTGCGCGGTGAAGTCCATCCCCGTTTTTGTGGATTCGACGGCTCCGAGGGCTCTCGATTCGAGTTGTTGTTGTGGGCAGAATGATCGGCTGCTTGCTTGCGCAAGAGGCTGTCCATCCACCGTTTCCCCTTAGAACCTTTCATGTCTCTCTCCTTTAAGCCTTGTTCATATGTAAGAATCTGTTCATTTGAACTCGCTGACTTAGTATTGATTATGACACAACCTGTCAAAAGGTATCAAAATTTTAACCTTTTCGATCTTCGTATACTTTAACATAGCCATTACAATCATTTCAAGTTTACGAAAACAGCGAAAAACCCGCGCTGGGCGCGGGTTTCCTGTTTTTCCCTAATATATAACCACCGCAAGTCAGTGACAAAACAGTGACAGAACGGGCCTGATAACCGTTATACCGTTATTCTTTAAGCATGGTGATCAGTTTATCGAATTCCTCGGCATTCAAATATTTGGATATGCCCTGCTCGATGTCCGCAAGTTCCGCTGCAGTCAGTCCGTCCTCCATCGCCGCAGAAATCTTCTGCATTTCCGATTGGGGTAGTTTATTCATCAGCAGGGTAAAAATCTCTTCCTTCTCTTCTGTTGGCAAACTGTCCTTCCGATCCACAATTTCCCCCGGCGTCATCACAATCTCCTGATCTTCCAGCGAGGAATCGTCAGGCTGCCCTGTCGTGTTCGTACCCATTACTGGTAAGGAATTATCAGGTGCCTCTTCATCAGCTGGCGGCTCACCCGTCGTTCCCGCCGGGTTCGAATTCGCCTCGTCATCCTCTTGTGCCTCTCCATTACGATCCAAGCCGCTCCCTGGCGTTGGTTCATCGGACGTAGCATTCTTATCTTCTGCCCTATTGTTATCCTCCGCGGGGTTGGCACTGCCGACATCCGGCTTGGTGCCGGAGCCCATACCGAGCATCGACTTCATGATACCTCCAATCCCCATCGGCTCCGTCTCCAACTGAATGTTAAAACTGGACAACACCGATTGAATATAGGCATTGACCACGATGCCTGTTGTCACAATCGTGAGCGTGCTCACCAGGATGGCGGTCAAGCTAACTTTCAGCAGCCATTTCGTCCACTTCATCCGTATTCCTCCTTCCTCCTACATGCTCTGAAATGACATGGCGATGATTGCTTTCTTTTTCCATTATTGACGGCTCGGAATCGCTTCAATCCTCTTTCCCTCATTTTTTCTACCTCCATTTGATATATTTCATGATTCCGTTAGTTTTAGGCCCATTCCAAAATGAAAAAACCGGAACCATCCCTAGCAACCTAGTAGATGAATCCGGTTTTTATTATGCTGGATCGTGTGCCTTGTCCAGCTCTCAAGAAGGCCACACGCCTCATTGACTTCGTATGGCTTCTGTCCCCCCTACATTGATTTGACTGCATATACCCGCTGCCTTTAGCCCCAATTCCAAATTATCAGCGTGCTGTCCTCTATGTCTCTCTCCATTATAGGGTGGATGGACAACTGGCTAAGGGATAATATTCTTCAAATGAAGGGACAAATTCTTCCACATTTAGGCATCAATGTTATCGCAGGATGCTTTCTGGTCTCCACCTTCTTTGCCAAAAAGAAAACCCGCCGACAATATCATCGGCAGGTTCATAGACCTATCTTATCATTGAAGTTGAACTTCTAGTCTCTCTGCTCTTGCTCCAACGCTAGATTATTTCTCGTAAATCGGAAGCACTTGATTCGTCTGCTCCCGGTTGCGGCCCACAGAGAAGATGGCAATCGGAATGCCGGTCAGCTCGGATACGCGCTCTACGTAGCGGCGGGTGTTCTCCGGCAGATCCTCCAGCGTTTTGGCGCCGGTAATGTCTTCACTCCAGCCTGGCAGCTCTTCATAGATCGCTTCGCACTCGGCAAGCATTTTCAGGCTTGCTGGGTAGTGCGTAATCTCTTCGCCGCGGAATTTATATGCGGTACAGATCTTAACGGTCTCAAGACCGCTCAGCACATCCAGCGAGTTCAGGGACAAGCCGGTAATTCCGCTCACACGGCGGGCATGGCGCACAACTACGCTGTCGAACCAGCCTACGCGGCGAGCGCGTCCGGTTACCGTGCCGTATTCATGTCCTTTTTCCCGAATATACGCCCCAATTTCATTGTCCAGCTCCGTTGGGAAAGGTCCATCCCCTACACGGGTCGTATAGGATTTAGCCACACCGATCACCTGCTGAATCTTCGATGGTCCTACACCGGAGCCGATACATACACCGCCTGCAGAAGGATTCGAAGACGTAACGAACGGGTACGTGCCTTGGTCGATGTCCAGCATGACACCTTGCGCGCCTTCGAACAATACTTTTTGATTCTCATCGATCGCATCATTCAGGATGACGGAAGTGTCACGCACATATTTACGAATGATTTCGGTGTATTCCAGATATTGCGTTAAAATCTCTTCAACATCGAGTGCTTCCCCGCCGTACACCTGGGTAATGACTTGATTCTTCTCCTTCACCAGATGGCGAAGCTTCAGTTCGAACTCTTCAGCATCCATCAGATCTGCGATCCGGATGCCGTTACGTGCCGCTTTATCCATATAGCAAGGGCCGATTCCCTTGCGGGTTGTACCGATTTTGTTCGGACCTTTGCGGTCCTCTTCCAGAGCATCCAATACCATATGATAAGGCATGATAACATGAGCACGATCACTGATTACCAGATTATCCGTGCTGAACCCGTTATCATGAATATAATTAATCTCTTCAATAAGTGCAGCCGGGTTAACGACCATACCGTTTCCGATCACACAGGTTTTATCTTTATAGAATACTCCGGATGGAATCAAGCTAAGCTTGAATTTTTTACCGTCAATCAGAATGGTGTGGCCGGCATTGTTGCCGCCTTGGTAACGGGCTACCACGTCAGCGCTTTCCGCCAAATAATCCGTGATTTTCCCTTTCCCTTCATCTCCCCATTGTGTTCCCACAACGACTACCGTTGACATATTCATTCCTCCGCCCGGGCTGTTACACCCTTAATATTTCGCGAAACACTGATGAAATAACCTCTACAAACTGATTAAATTTCAACCTCACTGCACTAAAGCAGCAATACCAGTGTAACAGTCCCTATTTTTAAAGTCAAATACAAAAACGAACAATCGCACATCAGTGTGTACGATTGTTCGGAATTAGGACAAGATTATCGAATGATTGCAGCATTATTCGGGGAACCGCCATATGAATAGCGACTGTCGACGTACTTTCTCAGAAGACAGACCGCGGTTAGAGGAAGCTTTTCTTGCGATATCAGGAAGGCCCAAGCTTCGAAGTTTATACTTGATATCTTAAGAAATGCCCTTAACTTACAACCAGCGGCAGGTATCTGCCTGGTCGGTTAATCTGTAACGCGTCATCCGGCAGCAAAGGCATCGGCATGCGTTCGCTCGTAATTGACGAATTTATTAAAGTTCTTCAGGAAGACCAGCTCCACCGTACCTACAGGACCGTTACGCTGTTTAGCAATGATGATCTCGATGATGTTCTTCTTCTCGGTTTCCTGATTGTAATAATCATCCCGGTACAAGAACGCAACGATATCGGCATCCTGCTCGATCGAACCGGATTCCCGAAGGTCACTCATCATCGGACGCTTGTCCTGACGCTGCTCCACGCCCCGGCTGAGCTGTGACAGCGCGATAACCGGCACTTCAAGCTCACGGGCGATTTGTTTAAGCGTACGCGAGATCTCGGATACCTCCTGCTGCCGGTTCTCCCCGGCCTTGCCGCGTCCATGAATGAGCTGGAGGTAATCGATCAGGATCATGCCAAGACCCTTCTCTTTCTTCAGACGACGGCACTTCGCACGAATATCGGCAACCGTTACACCCGGTGTATCATCAATGTAGATCTCGGCTTCCGACAGAGCTGCGATGCCCATCGTAAGCTTGGACCAATCCTCATCACCTTTGAAATCACCGTTACGCATGACCCCTGCATCCAGGTTAGCCTCCGCACAGATCATACGCTGTACGAGCTGCGGCGCTGACATCTCCAGACTGAAGATCGCCACGGTTTCTTTGGCACGAATGGCCACGTTCTGAGCAATATTCAATGCAAACGCGGTTTTACCTACGGAAGGACGGGCAGCTACGATGATCAAGTCGTTGCGCTGGAATCCACTTGTCATTTTGTCCAAGTCCACGAAACCGGATGGAATTCCCGTTGTATTCCCCCGGTTCTGATGGAGAACCTCCACCTTCTCGAATACTTCCATCAGCACGTCGCGGATCGCAATAAATCCGCTGCCCGTGCGTCGATTGGAAATTTCGAGAATGCGCCGCTCCGCCTCGCTGAGCATACCGGATACATCTTCTCCTCCGGTATATCCTTCACTGACAATCTGTGTTGCGGTGCGAATCAACCGCCGCAGCATCGATTTCTCTTCGATGATCTGGGCGTAATAATCTACGTTCGCAGCCGTCGGAACCGCATGGGCCAGCTTTGCTAAATAGCTGACACCACCGACCTCTTCCAGCTGCCCTTTATCTTGCAGGAGAGATGTAAGGGTCACCAGATCGATCGGTTGATTGCCTTCCCCGAGCTGCACCATAACTTCATAGATCATCTGATGCGTTTTGTCGTAGAAGTCCTCGGCCTGCACCCGCTCCATCGCTGTAATCAGCGCTTCACTTTGCAGCAGAATGGCACCCAGCACCGCCTGCTCTGCCTCAAGGTTCTGCGGGGGGACTCGATCGAAATAGAGTTCTCCTCCCATATTACTCCTCCGTAATTTGAACCTTGAGCGTCGCCTTGACGTCAGGGTGCAGCTTCACCGGAATCTGGGTAACACCCAGACTGCGGATCGGATCGCTAAGTTCAATTTTGCGTTTGTCGATTTTGATCTTCTGTCCTGCCAGCGCTTCAGCAATTTGTTTGCTGGTAATGGCGCCGAACAGACGGCCGCCTTCTCCAGCCTTAGCTTTCAGGACAACCGTCATCTCTTCCAGCTTTTTGCCGAGCGCCTGTGCTTCTTCCTTCTCCTGGGCCTTGCGCTTCTCCTCGGAAGCCTGCTGCTGCTCCAGTGTTTTCATGTTGCCGTCGGTTGCCGGACGAGCTACCCCACGCGGAATCAGGAAGTTTGTTGCATATCCTTCCGAAACTTCCTTCACTTCACCTTTCTTGCCTTGACCCTTCATATCTTTTATGAAAATGACTTTCATTCAAATAACCCCTCTTTCGCTTCGATGTCCTTCAGTACTTCCATCAACTTCTCCTCGGCTTTCTCAGGCGTCGTATCCAGTTGTACTGCGGCGTTCGTTAAATGTCCGCCTCCCCCGAGACGTTCCATAATCATCTGAACATTCATCTTGCCCATGGAGCGGGCGCTAATGCCAATCTTGCCGTCTGTGCGTTCGCTTATGACAAACGATGCCTGCACATCCGTCATATTCAGCAGCATATCCGCCACTTGAGCGATCAATAGCTGCGGCATGGGCTCCCCGCTCTTCGAAACCGCAATGGCGATATGGTCATATACCATTCTAGCATGTTTCACGATTTCTGCCTTCGCTATAAATTCTGTCAGATCTTCCTTGAGTACCCGCTGAATCATCATTGTATCGGCTCCGTGACGACGCAGGAAACCGGCAGCCTCGAACGTTCTCGATCCCGTGTGGAGGGCAAAATGCTTCGTATCCACCGTGATCCCCGCCAATAAGGCCGTTGCCTCAACCGGCGTAAGGGATACCCGTTCGTGAATATACTGCAGCACCTCCGTAACCAGCTCGCAGGTTGATGAGGCATACGGTTCAAGATAGATCAGCACCGCATCGTTAATAAACTCTTCTCCGCGCCGGTGATGATCCATTACAACGACCCGGCTTGCGCGATGAACCAGCCGCGGCTCCATCGTCATGGAGGCTTTATGCGTATCAACCACAACGAGCAATGTGTGCTCTGTCATGATCTGCATCGCTTGTTCGGTGGAGATGAATCGGTTCATCAAGGCTTCGTCCTTCCGGACCTCTTCCATCAGCCTCGATATGGACGGATTCATGCCCTCCATCACGATATAAGCCTCCACTTTATACATCTGAGCTGCTTTCAACACGCCGATTGCAGCGCCGACCACGTCCATATCCGGCAGCTTATGACCCATGATGATCACTTTGTCGCTCTCCTGCATCAAATCGCGCAGCGCATGGGAGATTACGCGTGCTCTTACGCGCGTCCGTTTCTCCACTGCATTGGATTTACCGCCATAGAAGGAGAGCCTCTGGCCCGCTTTGACAGCTGCCTGATCTCCGCCGCGGCCCAGTGCCATATCCAAACTGGATTGTGCCAACTGCCCAAGCTCCGTGATGTCGTCTGAACCGAAAGCAAGACCAACGCTTAGCGTCAGCGGTACCTTCAGATCGGCGGTCATCTCCCGGACTTCATCCAAGATGAGAAAGCGGCTGTTCTCCAGCGCATCAAGCGACCTGTGGTTGAGCATCATCAAATAACGGTCCGAGGAAAGTCTCCGCAAATAGACGTTAAATTCACGCGCCCAATCGGTAATCTCACTGGTTACCTTCGCAATCAGTGCCGTTCGCTGTTGATCATCCATCCCCTGCGAGGCTTCATCGATGTTATCCATCATGATAATGCCCAAGGCCAATCGCTCATCCTCATACCGCTGCCTTAGCACGGCCAGCTCGGTAATCTCATCCAGATAGATTAATCGCTCATCCGGAATGACCGTTGCTCCATAGAACTTATCCTCGTGGGAGATCTCCAGACGAATTTCTTTCGGCAGCTTCTCCTTGTTATCCTTCTTCTCTTCAGCTTCCTTTATCGCGACAACCAGCTGGGGAAACAGTTCCTCTAAGGATGCGCCGACCAACGACTGCTGCGGAAACATATTGACCACGAATTGGTTATGCCACTCCACGGTCTTGTCCTCGCTGTACAGGACAATGCCAAATGGCAGCACGCTGACCGCTTCGCCTTCGACCCGCTGAATCCGAAATGACAGATCCCCAATATAATCGACCAGCTCGCGGCGGAATTTCATCTCCGTCTTTAGCATGGCATAGCCGCCTGCCACCGCAAGCAGCAGACCGACCAGCCCCAGAATGGTATTGTAGAACGACAGAAATATAACAAGCAGAAGCACCAGCGCAAACGCCCAGACGGTATGATAGCCGTGCCAGCGCTTCTGCAGAAATTTAGGCATGACTCATCACCCTATCTTTTGGTTTTACTAAACGCCTGACGAAGTGGAAATGCCAGGTCCAGGATTCCGATGATCATAGCCGGCGGGAACAGCACAATCGGTATAGCCGTCAAAAGCGGTACAATCGGATGCCACTTCCGTTCGTGAGTGAGATAGTAGAAGAACCCTAGCGCTTGAATCATGAAGCAGATCTGCAGCAAAGGCGTAGCGTTTGCCACGATCATCTTCATGAAGGTATTGTCCGAATTAACCGTTGCTATGTTGATGAAGAAGATGAGCAAGTAGTACCAGATCAGGGAACGCGGCAGCATCCATTCTCTAGCCGGCTTCAGGCGCGGCACGGTCAAGCCCATACTGCCCAGTGTAGGACGAGCCAAAGCATGGGTTACCACCGTCATGAGGAATGAGCTGATAATCATCGCAAATGGAACCAAGCGCATCGTTTGATCTTTTATTAACTGTGTATCGAGTTCGGTGCCAAGGAACTGTCCTCCCAGGCCTCCTTCTACACCCATCTCAGTGAGCGGAGCCGTCGTCATCTTCACAATCTCATCCACATACTCCGACAGATTTAATTGGAAGAAGGCGGTACTGATCATGAGCAGAAGAAGCATTTCCACCAGCATGACTGCCATGCCATACTTCAATACCTGCATAGCTGCCTTCCGCTTCCGGTACAAATACCCCATGACAATCCCCGGAACGGCAAAATAGATCGCAAATAACACATAAATAGGGTGAATCAGAAGCGCGATCAGCCACACTGGCACCACATGCATGATAAATGATTTTGTATTCAAGGCCGTAAACAGAATCGCAACCGGTAGAACTAACAAGAAAGCCGTTACGATCGAAAAGGGTGTGAGTAATGATAGCAGCAGAAGCAAATAAATAACGCTCCATACCGCCGTAGTCCAGCGCAGTTTCAATATGTTCACCTCTTACGCAAATGTTCTTCGAGCGCGGAAATATCCTGGTACCAATCTTCCAGCTGATGTCCTTCCTGCTTATGCTTTTTCAATTTCTCTAACAAGAGATCGTCCAAATCCCGATAGGTCAAGCCGAGCCTTCGGCCCAGTATGTATGAGCTCATCATCAGGCTTACCAAACTGTCTCCAACCTTTGTAGTGCTGCCTTCCCATAGAGCTTTGAATAAGCGGGATACATTGTCAATTACTTCGGTTTTGAGCCATTCAATCACTTTGGCACGTTTAGCTACATCCAAGTCCTTCGGCATATTTGGCATATCCATCTCTCCCTGAAAACAGCTTTATTCTCCATTATAGCATAAAAAAAAGCCGCCCACACAAAGGCCCATGCCCCCCGTCCATCCTTAGTCCCAGTTCGCACTCGGTAACCCACCTTCTCTTTGTGCTCCAATCGGGCCCCGGTTATTCCTCCCCGCTTTTTCGCTGCAGCTCGTTTCGAAAAAAATAGGGCGTGTTACCCAGATTGTCATCGTGGTCCCACGCCCTTGTTTATTTTCAAGCCTGCTTGATTATGATGCCCCGTGGGACTCCATCGTCTCCTTGGAGACAATTCGTTCACAGTACTCTATGATGAGGCTTCTGCGTACAATTCCGATAAAGCGGTTCATATCATCCACGACAGGTACAAAGTTCTGCACCTTGGCCAGATTAATCAGATCCTCCATCCGGGCGTCAATCGACACCGGCTTGATATCCATACGAAAAGGAACATCCTTCAACAAAAATTTCGAAGCGTTCTCAAAAGTGATTTTGCCTTCCGAATTCTTCATATGCCATAACAGATCACCTTCCGTTACAGTCCCTGCGTACTGACCGTTCTTATCCAGTACGGGCACGGCTGTATATCGGTGAAACTCCATCCGTTCCAGCGTCTGCCTGAGCGTAGAATCCAGTGTTAAACAGATCACTTCCTGCTTCGGTAACAGAAAAAAAGCGATATTCATAATGCATTATCCTCCTTATGACTCCAACCTCTGAAGTCATGTTAAGTAACCTTCCTGATTTAAAGCCTAGGTATGCAGGTTACTCCTTCCCCTATCCATACTCATACATACGTTAACTTCGCCATTCTGATTCCTTATATAGGGCACAAAATCAGCAGCCATCCGACTGCTGATTGAGATGAAGCAACGTACTATGACATCATCCGGGTGTACCGGTGTTTATTTATTTCAACTTTTGCTTCTCAGCATCTTTGGGCTGCAGCAGTTGATCAGCCGGCGTATCGGGGTTCATCCAGTTGTCAATTAGATCCCGGGCTTCCTGCACGTCTTCCATGTCGGGCTCGTTATAATAGACGCCGCCAATTTTCATGCCTTCCCCCATGATCGTATAGCTGGTCATATCCACTTTGCCACCGGTCAGCATCTGTTTCGCCAGGTCAATAATGAACTTAGGCTGCATATCGGTCTGGAAATTATCACCCATGATCTCAATCAATTCAGGCACCTTGCCGATCTGATCAAGCTTCATCACCCGCTTGGCCGCTACGTCCAAAAACACTTGCTGTCTCTTCGCACGATTAAAGTCGCTGTCCTCCCGATAACGGACGTAATTCAATGCTTCTTCACCGTTATAAATCGGTTTGTTGGCTTCAATCGTGAATTTCTCATGGTCTCTGCCTTTATTGACGATATCCTTGCCAATCGGCAGCTCCACGCCCCCAATGGCATCAACAACATCCTTCAAGCCCTGAAAATTAATGGAAGCATAATAATCAAGTTCTTCTTCGAAAAATGCCTCCATCGTATCTTTGGCCATTTGATGACCGCCAAATGCAAACGCGTGGTTAATCTTATCTTTCTTGTCCTTACCGATAATATCGACATACGTGTCCCTTGGAACCGAAATTAAGAGCACTTTGGACTCCATGGGACGCACAACCGCATAGATCAACGTGTCCGAACGCGCAGGTTCATCCTCACGCTGGTCACTCCCGAGCAGCATAACCGAGAACGGCTCGCTCTGAAGTACGACAGGTTCAGGTGTCTTGTCGCTCTGGAGCGGTTTATACGATTTTTGTAATGATTCCTCTACATCCTTTGCCATAAACAGATCAAATGCAACAACCGCTAGCTGCGTTCTGAACAAAAATGCGGTTGAGCCAAGCAGTATGACCAAAGCAAGAGTAATATATATTGATTTCCTCTTCATGAGTTCAATTCCTTCTTTATTATAAAATAAATTAATAGATAAGTCAGATCGTTAAAGGTCCTTGCTTGCACCCCAAGCTACTTGGCTCCCCCTCCTCTCCTTATTAAACGGGAACTCCTCCCGTTGACTCACTTCATATCAGTAGGCCAGTTTCACACATCATCTATTGTAAACCAGATTATTGTCAAATGTGAACCCTTCACGGGCAGTTCTATAAATCTACCAAATCTTCAGCGATCTGCTAAACAGGTCTCTTATCATGCGTAAGAGCGGCTGAGATCCCCGAATATTGAAACCAGTCATCCAGCCGCTCTCTCCATGTTAACGTTTTGGCGAATCCGTAGTCAAATAGCTTTCGCGTCTCTTCAAATCTTGCTTCTTTGGACTCGGTACCCATGACAACGGCAACAAGCCGACTGCCTTGTTTCTCCGCAGTACCCGTGAAGCAGTATCCTGCGTTCGCTGTATACCCTGTCTTTAATCCGTCAGTGCCTTCATAGGAATAAGGACCTCCTACCGATGGCAGCATCCAATTGGTATTGCTTAAATATAAATTCCGTCCGCTGATCTTGGTTTGGGTCTTGCTGGAGGTGCTAAGAATATCCGGGTGGCTTCGAATCAAATGTGCTGCCAGCTTGGCCGTATCCTCTGCGGTCATCGCCGTTTCTCCATCCGATGACCAGGCTTGATCGTTGTCTGTGTTTCGCTCGACTCCCGACGCATTCACGAATCGTGTCGCGCTGGATAAGCCAATCTCTTTTGCCTTGGCATTCATTTTTCGGACAAACGCTTCCTCGGAGCCTGCAAAATGCTCGGCAAGCGCTACGGCCGCATCATTGGCCGAATAAACCGTTATGCTCTGGAACAATTCGCGTACCGTCACGATTTCGCCGGATTTCAAGGCGATTTTAACGCCGCTTACGTCACTTGCGGTATCGCTTATCTTGACTTCATCGTCCCAGGATCGGTTCCCGGTTTTAATATCATCCAGAATAACCAACTCGGTCATCAGCTTGGACATGCTTGCAGGCGGTAAGGGTATATCGCCATTTTCGCTGAGCAAAATACGCCCGGTGTTTAAATCCATCAAGACAACCGCTCGCGCGTCCACCTTCGGTTTAAATCCCGCTCGTTCTATATTTCCTATGACAACCGCCCCAATCGGGACGATTATTAACAATATCATGACCAGCCAAAGCCACCGTTTTTTCATAGAATTAGCCCTCCATAATAATAGACGGATAAAAAGGGCTTTTGGTCTGCTTTTTTTCGAAAATTTTATTTAGGAATTTTTGTAAAATGGTCCGTTGGTCTTCTGAAATGAAAAAGACCCCCACCCGTCCGCAGACGGAGGAAGTCCCCCTAGAAATTTTTATCTAATAATCGCTCTGGTTGTTGTCAGAAACTTTAGATATGAAGAGTCATATTAAGCGTAGTGGCAAGCAACGAAGTGATTGTTACCCATATCGCGATACTCTGGAATCTCCTGCTTGCACAGGTCTGAAGCCAGCGGACAGCGAGTATGGAACTTGCAGCCGGAAGGCGGGTTCGCCGGGCTTGGGATGTCTCCCTGCAGTACGATCCGATCGCGCTTCAGCGTTGGATCCGGTACTGGCACAGCCGATAGCAAGGCTTTTGTATAGGGATGCAGCGGGTTGCGGAACAATTCTTCCTTGCTGGCCATTTCCACCATCGATCCCAGATACATTACCCCAATTCGGTTGCACAAATGCTCTACAACACTGAGATCATGTGAAATGAACAAGTAAGTCAACTGTTTATCGCGCTGCAAATCACTAAGCAAGTTGATGATTTGCGCTTGAATCGATACATCCAGCGCGGAAACCGGCTCATCCGCTACAATAAAGTCTGGATTCAGAATCAATGCGCGGGCAATCCCGATCCGTTGACGCTGTCCACCGGAGAATTCATGCGGGTAACGATCATAATGATAGGCAGCAAGGCCGCAAATCTCAAGTGTTTCAATCACGCGATCCTTAAGATCCCTACGGTTAACTAAGCCATGGTCAATGAGTGCTTCGCCGATCGCTTCGCCAACCTTGATTCTTGGGTTCAGGGAGCTGAAAGGATCTTGGAACACGATCTGCATCTTCGGACGCAGTGCACGCATTTTCTCTTTGGACAAGGTATGGATATCCTGACCATTAAAGATAACCTTACCTTCCGTTTTCTCCAGCAGACGGAGAATGGTTCGGCCAATGGTGCTCTTGCCGCAGCCGGATTCACCTACAAGCCCGAAGGATTCACCTTTGTTAATGGAAAAGCTGACTCCGTCAACTGCTCTTACATTACCCACCGTCCGCTGCAATATGCCGCCGGTGATGGGAAAGTATTTCTTCAAACCATCGATTTCGATCAGTGCTTGACTCATTACGCTTTCCCCTCCTCTTCATACAACCAGCAAGCGACCTTATGGCCGTTAGGATCCGTACCGAGCGGAGGCGTCTTCTCTCTACAAATCTGCATGCATGATTCACAGCGATCATGGAAATGACAGTTGTCTCCAAGATCTACCGGATTGGGTACCTGACCCGGAATCGAATACAGACGTTCCTGGGTCTGATTAATGATGGGCTTAGCTTTCAAAAGCCCCTTGGTATATGGATGCTTCGGCTGCTTGAAGAGCTCAATGACCGGGGCTTCCTCAATAACTTTTCCTGCATACATAACAACAACATAGTCCGCCATCTCCGCTACGACACCCAGGTCATGCGTTATCAGCATAATGGATGTATTCAACTTCCCCTTGATGTCGCGCATCAGATCCAAAATCTGGGCCTGAATCGTAACATCAAGCGCTGTTGTTGGCTCGTCAGCAATCAGAAGCTTGGGATTACAGCTAAGCGCAATCGCGATCATAATCCGTTGGCGCATACCGCCGCTGAGCTCATGCGGATAGGAGTCGAAAATCTTCTCCGCACGCGGTATTCCTACCAGATTGATGAGGTCGATGGCACGTTGCTTAGCTTCTTTGCGGTTTACGAGCTGATGCAACAGAATCGGCTCTACAATCTGTTCCCCGATCGTTAATACCGGGTTCAGTGAGGTCATCGGTTCCTGGAAGATCATGGCGATATCGTTGCCGCGAATCAAACTCATTTCGCGCTTGCTCATCTTCAACAGGTCCTTGCCTTCATATAGAATCTCTCCTCCTACTGGAGGTGTATCAATTAAACGCATAAGAGACATGGCTGTTACGCTTTTACCACAGCCCGACTCACCAACCACGCACAGTGTTTCACCCTCACGGATTTTGAAGCTTACATCGTCGACGGCTTTCACGGTGCCTGCGGAGGTTTGAAAATGCGTTTTTAAATTGCGGAATTCAACTAATTCTTTTGCCATATTCGCATCTCCTACTTCTTCATTTTCGGGTCAAGTGCGTCGCGAAGCCCGTCACCGATCAAGTTGATTGCAACTACGGTAACCAGAATACACATACCTGGCGGAATCCATAGCCATGGTCTCTTCCGGAAATCAATCAAATTGTTTGCCGCAGAAATCATATTTCCCCAGGATGGTGTTGGTGGAACAACCCCAATCCCTAGGAAACTCAGCGCAGATTCATACAGAATAGCCCCTGCTACCCCTAAGGTTGCTGATACGATAATAATCGGAATCGTGTTAGGAAGCAGGTGACGGAAGATTTTGCGGCGATCCTTGAGCCCTAAAGCTTCGGTCGCTT
Organism: Paenibacillus sp. Dod16; assembly: GCF_049893405.1. Lineage (NCBI taxonomy): Bacteria > Bacillati > Bacillota > Bacilli > Caryophanales > Paenibacillaceae > Paenibacillus > Paenibacillus sp. Dod16. The sequence continues at coordinate 19,285 of NZ_JBNDYG010000042.1, read as the reverse complement.
GCATAAACTCCTGCTCGCGGAGCCCCAAAATTTGACCGCGAACGAGACGGGAGATACTGCTCCAGCCGAGTACCCCGATAATTAACATCAGGAAATAGATACGATCTGACGGTTCTACCTTCAAGTCTGACAAAATAGCGCCCAAGATAATGAGGATTGGGAGCGTAGGCAATGCCATAAAGATGTCGGCCATACGCATAATCAGCGTATCTACCCATCTACGATAAAATCCTGCCAAAGCGCCAAGGGTAGCACCGATAATAATGGAAATACCTGTGGCTACAAGTCCAACAGTAAGGGAAATTCTACCTGCGAGCATCATGCGCAGGAGAATGTCACGCCCCAGTTTATCGGTTCCTAACCAGTACTTCGAGCTTGGAGGCAAATTCTTGTCAAGTACACTGTAATCATATAAGGAATAAGGTGAAAAGAAAGGGCCAAAAAAGCACAGCAAAAACATAAATACAATTATGAAAAGTCCGATGACAGCGAGACGGTTTCTGGAAAAACGACGAATAGCAATTCGCCACGGGGAATCCGGCCGCTTCTTCGTAACTGGTAGATTCGTTTTTAATGGTGCAGTCTCTGCGGACAAATGAATCTCCTCCTACTTTAAGCGAATTCTTGGATCTGCAGCTCCATATAGAACGTCAGACAACAGGTTGCCCAGAAGTGTCAGTACCGATATGAATACTGTGAACCCAAGCATGAACGGATAGTCCCGCATACTGATCGATTCCAAATAAACTTGACCGACCCCGGGCCAGATGAAGATTTTCTCCATGATGATGGCTCCACCAAACAAGGATGGAAGCTCAAAACCCATGAGAGTAATAGCAGGAAGCATCGCATTGCGCAGCGCATGCTTAAATATTACCGTGCGCTCCTTCAATCCCTTTGCACGGGCTGTGCGGATGTAATCCTGACGGATAACCTCCAGCATGCTTGTACGGAAATACCGCGTCAAACTACCTGTGCTCAGCATCGTAAGTACGGTAACTGGTAAAAACATATGCCATGCAATATCGATGAGTTGATCCCATGTGCTTCCGTTCAGTCCTGAAGTCTTCATTCCGCCAACAGGAAACCACCCTAAATCCAAGGCAAACAACTTGATAAGTAAGAGTCCGATAAAGAAAGACGGCAGTGACATACACAAGAAGACTAATAAAGTTACGATCTTGTCAAACAATGAATACTGAAATTTCGCTGAGAACACGCCAGCAAAAGCAGCTATAATCCAACTCAATATTAAACTGAAAATCGCAACAAAAAAGGAATTCCATACGTAATTATTCATTACGGTTGTGACAGGTTGTTTGTGCACAAGGGAATCTCCGAGATTACCCTTTAACATATTGCCGACCCATGTAAGATAACGCTCAACAGGCGGCTTATCCAAACCATAAATTTCCCGAAGCTGAGCTGCTTTCTCAGCAGTCATCGTCGGGTTGTTCACTGCAGTGATATAATCACCTGGTACCAAAGATGATATAGCAAATATGAGAATCGAAATCCCGATCATGGTCGGGATGATCTGCAGCAGCCTCCGGATAATGTACTGCTTCATAATATTCCTCCCGGCTTATAAGTGCATATGCCCAGCTCTTGCGAGCTGAGCATATGTTTCTTGATGCTATTGTTGAATTTCTGCTTTGTACAGGTCAACTACGAAGTTTTTGTAAGGTGTGATGTCAATGCCGTTCAATCTGGAGTTGATTGCCCACATATCACGTCTTTGGTAGATCGGAAGATCTGGAACGTCCTTGTTCAGAATTTGGTATGCTTCCGCATAAGCCGCTTTACGCTCTTCCAAATCAAAGGCATTCAGACCTTTCTTCATAGCTGCATCATAGTCAGGATTGGAATATCCGAGGTCATTTTGCTGTCCATCTGTGATATACACCGTGGAGTCTGGGTCTGGAGTCAAGCCCCAAGCAGCAAAGAACATATCGAACTCGCCTTTATCCTTCTTATCCATGATTGCATTAAAGTCCAAAGTTTCAGCTGTCAATTTGATGCCCAGCTCTTGGTAGTTCGTTGTCATAATCGGAATCAAAGCATCAATTACCGGGTTGTCAGCAGTTGCCGAGAAATGAATTTCGAATTTCTCGCCGTCTTTCTCGCGGATTCCGTCAGCACCTGGAGCCCAGCCTGCTTCATCAAGAAGCTGCTTCGCTTTCTCCATATCAAACTCGTACGGCTCAATACCTTCATTCGTGTAAGCCCATGATTCGCTGGATTGTGGAATATTAATTACGTTCGCATATTTACCATAGATGATTTCAACAGCTTCAGCACGATTCAAACCGTACATCAAAGCCTGACGAACTTTAGGATCTTGGAATTTAGGATTTTTATGGTTAAGTGCAACATAGCCGTAACCATTGTATGGGAACATGTTATAGTCCAAGAAGCCCATTTCTTTAACAGCTTCTACGTTATCTTCGCTCACCGAAATCATATCCATATCGATTTCACCGGATTGGAACATAGCCAATTTGGTTTCGTCGGTTGTAGTCTTGTAGATGACGTTCTTAATTTTTGGTGCGCCCAAGAAATAGTTAGGATTAGCTTCCAATACTACTTCTTGTCCAGGAGAGAAACTTTTCAGTACATATTGACCACTGCCGACTGGTTTGGCATGCAGGTCTTTCATGTACTCCAGGTTTCCTTGCTTGTAATCTTTGCCATAAACGGATTCTGGAACAAAATATACAGTACCCAGATTATCCTTGGTCATGGCATTTGCTTCTGTAACTTCGATTTCAACGGTATTGTCATCGATGATTTTAATACCGGAAATCTCGTCAGCTTTACCATCGTAATAATCTTTTCCGCCTTTAATGTTAACAGACAGAATGTCGGATTGTCCGTCATAGCTTTTGTCATGTAAAACTTTCATGGCGAAAGCATAGTCTTTTACAGTAACCGGATCGCCATTGGAGTATGTCACACCCGGCTTCAATTTGAACGTGTATTTTAATTTGTCTTCCGACACTTCAACGCTCTCAGCCAGGCGATTACTGTAAGTTCCATCCCCATTCAGAGCGAAAAAAGAATCGAAAATTGCGTCTACAACATAACGGTCGTACGCTGTTTGCCAGTAGAATGGGCTAAATACCCCTTTAGGTGCTGTCATACCAACAACGAGTGTGTCTTTACGTGCCAACGCAGTCGCGGGATTAGCAGATGGATCTGTTGCCTCGAAATAACCCTGGCTGTCGTCTCCAGTTTCAGCCGGCGGTTCTGTAGTATCTTTGTCGCCTTCAGCTGGTGGTGTTTGCTCTGTTTGCTCCCCTTGACTTGGCTGTTCTGCTGTTCCTCCGCTCGAACATGCTGCCAGTACCGTGATGGCCAAAAGCATGATTGCAAGCAGGAGTGACATTCTTTTCTTCATGCGAATCCTCCTCTTAAAAAATGATGTTGCATTATAAATTATCAGGACGAATATTGAAATCATCCTTAAATAATTTCGGTATAGAAGTTCTCCAGGATGTCATTGCATGATGTGAAAAAGATTGAAAGTTTTACAGAAAATATACCATTGGTCAATTAGTGCCAAAGTCTCTAGCAAAATCTTCTTGCCTATAAAATTAATGTTATGATACGTGTAAATTTAGGTAACGTCAATTACTTTTTTTCATATTTCTCAAAAACCATGTTTTTATCGTCGTTTTTGAGGTTAATAATTAAGTTTATCTCCGTTGTATATCCTTAGTTTACTGAAAATGTATGTAATATCAAGATTTATTTACAATTTATAACTATAATCACTTGTGGTTTAATAGTTTACATGTGATATTTTATTACGCAAACTATAAAATTACAACATCACCTACTCTGATCGAGCTTATCGCGTTAGGTACAAGTTAAATTATTTAACGTATATAGAGGTCGTCTTCCTTGATTACAACTAGAAACTATTTTTATGTTATATATTGTCCTTACGATATGCTTCAATACGGTATTAAATGACGTGTATTTATGCTTCTGCTTTCTCATAGTTTAGCCTCCTACAGCGTTAACGCTTAAAAAAAGCAATCCAGGACTGTGGTCCGGATTGCTTTTATGTTGAATTCCATGTCAGATAAATCAACCTTGCTCTTTCATACTTGCGAACTACAGATTCTTCACCCAAGCGAGCTTTAAATCCATCTCTTCAATGCACTGCTGGTGATCATGCGTATCGTCAGCCACTAAAGGCGTCACCGGATACATTCGCATCTGCCCGCGATACGTATGAAGCAGCGGATGCACCGCATGTCTCCCTTGGATCTCCGGATCCAGCCACTTTTCCATGTTTTCCTCTGACAGAATCGCCGGCATTCGTGTTTCGAACTCTCGAATCGCTTCATTGGCCTCTGTCATTAGAACCGTGCATGTTCTCATTTCATTTCCCCTGGCATCGCGCCATGTCTCGTATAAACCAGCCATACCGAATATTTCATGATCCCCGATTACGGTCCGTACCGCATAACTCCGTTTACCAACCGTTCGCCAGTAATATAAACCGTTACAAGGGATCACACAGCGTCTTGTGTCAATCGCTTTACGGTAAGTGGGATTTTGATCAACGGTTGTAATATCAGCATTGACTGCGTCTTTACCCCAATAGGGCACTAACCCCCATCGATACTCATCAAGCACTCGTTCTCCCTGTTCTTGTATAATGACCGGCATGGTTTGGGTAGGGCTAATGTTGTACCGGCTCTTGTAGTAATACATTACCCGATTAATGCCAAAACGTTGATTCACTTCATCGATCCCTGCGGACAGCGAGAATCGTCTACACATATAACTACCTCCTTTTTCCTTTATCGTTTGGATAATGGAGGCGGAATATGCATAATAAGACTAACAACATGGAGCTTCCACTGCTTGTACGCTTGTATCCCTGGAGTGGACATCATAAAATTGAAAGGTTTCTGCAACTTTTATGTAATCACAATATTAAATTTTCTGTGCCACTCTGTCGTGGCAATGTTCTTCTATCATGTTTGTATACGATAGACATCATTCTCAATTATGTAAGCATGGGGTCTACTTAAATCGTTCTCTTTTTTTAGGCATCTTTTCGAGGGTATATTACTTTCAAAGTGGAGATCGTCCCAGCGCTCATTTGATGAGCTGATACATACCTATATATAATAGAAGGAATTTTTTCAGGTTGCTTCTTTTTCACCTTCATAACCGGTTTTTTATTTCTTACATGGAGTACTCCGTTATGTATAAAAATGTATTGCTTACAATAGACACTGTCCGTTTAAAGAAGACATCATTTCAGGGCTTTAAAACTGGAAAGCTTTACACCAGGCTTGTATTTGTCGGCAGCTATTTTTCTTCTTTAGTGTACACTCTGGGGAGACACGATTCTTCCGTGGAGACATTGTGCGTCCCAACATTTGGATAACTCCTTTTAACGCCGAAATGAATATTGCTTCAAAGCCCTGAGCTTTCATACTTGTGAGGTACGCTTGGTTTTACTTATATGGCCCTCATCTCTAACAATTCTCATCACATCTCTCATTAAGCCAACCCTGGGCTCTTCCATAATAAAAAAGCGAACCAGCCTATGATTAGGCTGGTCCGCTTTGACACAAATGATTACTCAGTTGTGTATGGAAGCAATGCGATTTGACGGGAGCGTTTGATCGCAATCGTCAGAGCACGCTGATATTTAGCGCTAGTACCTGTTACACGACGAGGCAAGATTTTTCCGCGCTCGCTGATGAATTTCTTGAGCAGGTCTGTATCTTTATAGTCAATGTGAGTAATTTTGTTCACAGTGAAGAAACATACTTTACGACGCTTGTTGCGGCCGCCGCGGCGTGCCGGTCTTTTGTCGTTGTCTCCGCCTTCTCTTTGTTTAAAAGCCATGTGTTGTCAGTCCTTTCCGTATTAAAAAGGCAATATTGAAGAACGTACACTGTGTAATTCCCCGATACCCCTTGTTCTAATTGAGTTTTTATTGATTACACACACGTCGCTGTGTAAATCGTGAATTCACTTTTCTTAAATTACCACAAATACATCTAAAAATCAAATGTTTAATCGGGCCACGTTCCGCCTCGATAATTGTACGTACTTATACAACCTCCTCGGTGTATATACTAATGGTGGGGTACAGTCCCCTCCTTGCATTTAGAGCAAATAGGCTACCACGATTGTTAGTTATGGTAGTCTATTTGTCTCTCCAGAACTAAACAGGCAGAAATTTAAACGTTCCCAGACGAAAGATGTATATGTAATTTTTGTACTAAGCCCTCGTTGTCCTGTTATTTTTCATACTATACGCTAACTTTCCGTAGACGGTTTCCTGTTTTTCATCCTCTCCTTCAGCGATACTTTAATGCGATAAAAGCTGTCGGCGCCAGCGCCTTGGTAGCCTGTACGAGAAGTGATACAGCGACTCTAATGGTATCCTTCGCATATGCGGGTGGCGGCATCGGTTAGTTCGTCGTCGGTATGAGCGGCCGACAGAGAAAAGTGGACTGCGCGCCGTCCCGGCGGGCAAGCCGGTTATCAATCATACCACGCCCTGGCCAAAGAAGGCTTTGAACACGTCGCAAAAAATACGAATTAGCCGCGAGATGAAGGACGAAGTGTACAATCTGCTTTTTCCTAGCACCAAAATCCCTAATCAGATAGGCGAAAAAAATCCCCCGCCTATGAAGGCAGGATCCTCATTCAATTTACTCTGGACATTTGGAAAAATTCGCTGAACCATATCGCTAAATTCTTCGAAAAATCCGCTAAACGGGTCTTCCTTGCTCAACATCCCTCACGTATCGGTTCACGTGTTCCACAAAATCGGGGTTCGTGGTACATACACATTTTTAATGGTCAGATCCTCGCCTCTTGCTGGGCAATTCGGCATGGTTCAACAATTCAAGTTTCACGGGAGTGAAATTCCTTTTTGCAACCAGAAAAGCGATGGACAAATGTCCGCCGCTAAAAGCTTACCCTGTTTTCTTTGCAAATAGTCGCAAATGCCGCGCAAGAGGCAGCATGCCGAACGTGACTTGCACCTCTGCCTCGCCCAGCGCCTTCAGCATCCCGGGCAAACCAGCGCGCCTTGGCTTGGATGGTTTTGGGGTATACGCATCGTCAAGTGAAAAAACGACCGCCTTCTTTTTAAAGAATACGATCGTTTTCACTTGCTGTTTTATTGATATTGCCGTGGCTGCAAATTCTGATTCTGCCAGCTCTGAGCCGTTGGCCAGCCCGCACTCTGCAAGCCGGGTTGTTGTTGCGCTGTTTGTTGAAGCTGAGAACAAATTTGCATCGCCTGCTGCATCTGCTGTATGGCAGTTTGATGTCCTTGCAGAACAAATTGAATGGTTTGAACCGCTTGACGTTCTTTCTGGGCCAGCTGATCCAGTTGGGCGGCGTTTTGCTGCTCCTGTTGCAACATTTGCTGATACATGTTGCTCGATTGCTGCGTTTGCTGGATCAACTGTTGAATAATCTGCGCGCATTGGCTTGCTTGCTGTGAAAGGTTTTGTTGATACACGATCATTGACCTCCTTCAATATGGTAGGACTTCGTCCCCCAAAGGTTATTTTGTGCAAGCGCCCATTTTTCATGTAACGCCTATATTGTGATCTCACACTTCATTTTAATGAAACTGCACATCAATTTGCCGTTGGGTATCGGCTTTTAATTTCGGCATTCGAACTTCAAGGACACCGCTGCGATACGTTGCTGTCGTTCCTTCCGTTTGAACGCGTGATGGCAAAGACACCGACCGTTGGAATCGTCCGACAAACCGTTCTTTGCGGTGTATTTGTTCCTGTTTCACTTCATTCGCTTGCTTTATGGTCCCACTAATTGTAAGCATGTTTTCATCCACATCGATATGAAGGTCTTCTTTTTTATCCAAACCAGGGATTTCACAAGAAGCAATCACTTCATGTTCATTCTCAAATACATCAATACGAGGGGTTGCAAATCCTAGACGCGCGCCGATTTCCGGAAGACCTTCGTTAAAAATTTTTTCCAAATCCCTTCTCCATAGATCGGTATTGCGAAACGAATCCCAAGGAATGAGCGGCATGTAATTTCCTCCATTGTCATCATTTTTTCAAGCTTTATTTTGTACTCTTCGGGAAATATTATTCTTTGCTACCCTGCATTGTTGAATTGAAATATGCTTTTTTGGGTCGCGACTCCCGGCAAGAGCCCCTGAAAAAATTGTTGAGAGTTTGTTTACCGCAATGTTACCGACACATTTAAACTGTTCCCTTAAATGCGGGTAATTGAACAATAACGTTTGTGCCTAGATCAGAGCTATCGATTTTCAAAGAGCCTCCCATTTTTTCGATCATAACTTGACTAAAACTGAGCCCAAATCCAATGGCGTCCTGTTTACTTGTAATAAACGGTAGGATGATTCGGGACTGCAGATCTTCTGGAATTCCTGCTCCTTGATCGCGAACAATGATGTGGATGTGATTATCCGTAATGTTAATTCGGAGCGTTAAGGCAGAACCTGGGGGACTTGCATCTAATGCATTGTTAATGATTTCTTGCAGCGCCGCTCGCAGCAACTTGGGGTGTCCAAACACAAAACCGTTTTGCTCCGGAAATTCCAGAGCGAAACGTACTGTTTTCTCCAATGCTTGGACCTGTATATCTGGAATCCATTCTTGCATAAATGAAAGAAGAGAAATAGGAACAAATTTCCATTCGAAAGGTTTTCCAAAGAGCAAAAATCGCTGCAACGCTTTGTCGATCGTCTGAATTTGCTCATCAAGCAGTTTAAAGTATCCGCCCAATTTCTGATGAGGTGGAGATGCCGCGAATTGTAAAACGGAAACATGATCCTTCAAACTTTTTTCCAGAAGTTGAAGCGTCCCTTTGATTACCGTTAAAGGATTTAGAATGATATTGGCTGTGCCCGCCGCCATATGCACAATGGTTTCCCTTCTTTCTTTCTCGCATTGTATTTTCACGTACTGTTGAAAATCTTGGATATCGGCCATCAGAACAAAACATTCCCCTTTTAGCTGCGGGTATACATAGGTGATCATGGATCGTACTTTGCCATCTAACCTCTCTTGCACGAGTACTCCCGAGTAATTCTTTTTATCCTGCAGTACTTGCCCCACGATCGATTGTAATGCCGAGTGTTCAGGGAATTCTTCTCCGGAGGTTACTGTGTACCAGGTATTCATGGTTGTATTTAAAAATAAAATTTTGGCTTCTGAATCGACGATAGCCAGTCCAATATCCATTTGATCTGAATTCATGAGGAACTCTACGATTTGCCTCATCACCATTAACTTCCTTCCCGGCCACTTATCGTGTGCAGAACTACAGTAAAAAAGCCAGCTAATTTCTCGTCACGAAGTGGAACCCGATTTCTAAGATTATACCTATAAGCCGTTACAGAGCGATGGGAAAGGATACGGTAAAAGTTGTACCTTCACCAACCTCGCTTGCAACCTCAATATTCGCATTGTGATACTCTGCAATCTGATAACAAATGGATAGCCCGAGACCTGTCCCTGTCTCTTTCTGTGTAAAAAAAGGTTGTCCGATCTTTTGCAACAATTCTTGCGGAATTCCAACACCATTATCCCTTATGCTTACTTTAACCCATTCATCGCATTGCACTTGTTCGATCCAGACGGTTCCCCCTTCAGGCATCGCTTCAATGGCATTCTTAATCAAATTAATAAATAACTGTTTGATTTTATTTCCATCGCACCGGATCTGCACGGGTTCCTTGGTTGGATGAGAGTGAATTTCTACATTATGTAATGTGGCCTGCGTCTGAAGTAGCACGACGATATCCTGAATCAGTTTAGAAAGATCATGCTGTGTCATGTTCATCTCTTGCGGTTTGGCTAAAGCCAGTAGTTCATTTAGAATAAGTTCGATACGAGTTAATTCTTCCTTCATAATATCGTAGTACTTACTTCCTTTTTCTTTGCCGGCGCTTAACAATTGCAGAAATCCTTTCAGCGCGGTAAGCGGGTTTCGAATTTCATGCGCAATTCCCGCGGCCATTTGACCCGCTATGGATAATTTGTCTGCCTGATGAGCAGATTGCTCGGCTGCATCAAATTCGGTAATATCATGCATGACACAAATGCCGCCCACAATTTTATTTTGAACAATGATCGGCTTCCCATGACAGAGAATGAGGCGATGCTCGCCATTCGACTTTTTAACCACCATTTCTAAATCCCGGAAACTTTCGCCTCGATACGCCCGATAAAGCGGGACGCGTTCCTTGCTCAACAGCGTTTTTCCATCTGTTTGATACAATCCGTATACAGAACTCCAGTGTTCGGGCGAAAGAGGTATCTTTACAAAGTCGTGCAATTGTCTTGCGGCTCTATTCATACTTGTCAATATCCCATTTTCATCACAAATCACAACGCCGACATCCATTGTTTCTACAATATCACTCATGACACGTTCTTGAGTAGCTAGGACGTCTTCCAGCGTCTTTCGGCTCGTTATATCCCGAAAAACCTTTACTATCTCACGAACATTGCCCGAATCGTACCGCAGCGTGTTGCTTACGACCTCCACCCAAACAGAGGAGCCGTCTCTTCGACGTAATCGTAAAATGTTGCTATAACCGTCTTCATTCATCCACTCTTGCGAGCCCAATTTTTCTATATCGGGAGGATAGAACAATTCCCAGACAGGTCTTCCTATCAATTCCGTCGCATCATAACCCAGCAATGGTTTGCACGCCGGCGATATGTAGTAGATAATACCATTGATATTCAGTGTAGCAATCATTTCCCCCGTATGGTCCGCTAACAAACGATATTTTTTCTCGCTATGCTTTAGGTCCCTTTCCATATTGGATTGCAGGGTAATATCCCTTGCGATGCAATGCAGCCCTACGAGTTCATTCTGAATGAAATTGGGAATATTCAGTACGCTGTATTTCAACATTTTGCCGTCTTTCGCTTCAAATGAAGTTTCCATCTCAAAAGGGGAATTCGTAAATGATTCCATCACGTGTTCCAGACTTTTCCGAATGGTGTCTCCAAGTGCTCTTTCCAACTCATATAAGTCATCGCCCCATAATTTCGTGCAGGCGCGGTTCACATAGCTGAAACTTCCATCTAACATGACGTCGTAAACAAGATCGGAATGATGGTCAGCAAGTATTCTGAATTTATCGGCGTATGCCTCGTTCAATTCAACAAGCCTTTTGCGATACGTGATCTCCTGAACCTGGATCAAGAATACTCTTTCCGGATGTCCCTCCACATCGATGACCGATAGGGTTGTCATTCCCCATTTGTGTCTGCCGTCAAGACAAATATAGCGATTCTCCATTTCGACATAATCGGAATTGCCGCCTAGCAAGTCATTCATGAACCCGTTATATAATGGAACGTCTTCCGTATAAATAATGTCAAGTATTCTCATTCGCAGCAGTTCTTGTTCTGTATAGCCCAGCATGTTGCATAGCGAGCGATTGACCATTGCCACTTCACCACCGAATCGAACTAAAGCTTTTCCGACAAGTGTATAATGAAATGCGTGGTGAGCGACAGGATGTGAAAGTAAATCTGAAATATCCATTTGCAAGTAACCTCCGACTGTGCAATAAGCTTATGTTTGCAACCTTAACGGTCTTCTGTTAAAAATCTATGGATGTTCTCTATTATATATGGCATTTTTAACAGTTGAAACAAGATTCCGAGACCAACACTAATTTAGAGTCCCCCGTTACATGGAAACCGACTTGTGATCTAAGAAAGAGCCGCTTTACCACGCTTCATTATCCGATTCTTACGCAAATAAGACGGAGGCCGGCAAAGTACCGACCTCTCTGATCAAGTATAAACAAGATGCCTCTCTAAATTACGTTCGCGATCTCACACCCCAGAAGGACAAGCAAGTATGTCCATTTGCTCCCGATTTCGATTCCGTTGTTCGTCCTGCATCATTTGACATAACGTACTCGCCAATATTCGTCCAGCTGTTCTTGGCGCGACAGCTCCCGGTAAACTTGGCGCCAACATGGCCTTGATTCCGCGTTTTTCGGCGAAGCGAAAATCTGTCCCGCCAGGTTTGGAAGCTAAATCAATAATGATTGCGTGATGCGGTATACGAGTTAGCACACGAGATGTAAGGATTAGCGCCGCAACCGTGTTAAAAATAATATCCGCATTTGCGCCTTCTTCGTACAAATCTTTCGTATAAAACGGCTCAATCCCCATCTCCAAGGCACGTGCAAACTGCTCCGGTTTCTGCACACCTGCTTTGACGTGTGCTCCCAGACGGTGAAGCACGCTGGCTAACGTAAGACCGACTCTCCCCAATCCCAGAACCATACAACGCGAACCATGTATGGTAATATCCGTATGTTGAATGGCCATCATTAAAGCGCCTTCTGCAGTGGGAATTGAATTGTATATGGCAACATCGTCCCTATTGAGCAATTCAATCAGATCGATACCCACTTCCGAGCAAAGGTTCTTCAAGTAGGACTTAGCTATGCCGGAATAAACTTTTGCATGTTTAGGCAAACAGGACATATATTCTTTGTTCAGCATTAGCGTTTCGGTCGAAAATGAAGACTCTATTTTGCCATGGTCATCCGTACCAACAACCGGTAAAATCAATACATCCGCCTTGCTAAGTACTTCCTTCGTAAGCTTTGCGTGCCGGACTTCATGAAGTTGTTCCTTCACATCTTCATAACCGATTAATACAACATTGGCATCCAGGTCAGTAAATGAGCGAATAATTTCAAGATGCCGGGCATCGCCTCCAAGAATAACAACATGCATACCCGTTAACAAACAATCCCCTACTTTCCTTAAAAAATGGCCTGAAGACTAACGGTAATTAACTGCGTCTGTCATCTTTACAAGCGCGTCTGACCCTTTCATTCCGGGATGAATTCCATGTAATTCCGCCTCTAGGGTAACCATATCAAGAGGGGCGTCCAGCAATTGCTCTATCGTTCGTACCCCGACTGCACGTCCTGCGACAATTCGACGTTCTTTTAATTTTTCATTTAACAGCCGAATATCCAGTGCGCCGCACATGATATATCCGTGTTCAGTTGTGATAGCCAGTAGTGTTGTTTTGGGCAGAGTGACCTCAATGCCGATAACCTGATGCCCTTTCACTTCAATCGGTTTGATTATAATCATCTATGATGCAGCTCCTTTTTCTATACTATATATATGCCGGGGGTGATACCTGCACCATAGACGAATGCCTAAATCCAATATTGCTTGTGTATTATAACAAAGGAGACAACAAACGCGCCGCTTGATCAAGCATCCGCTCGGATGAAGGTCGATTCACGTGATCTTCCAAACGATAGGGAGTCGCCTCGGCAAGATCCCGTTCGAATTGTTCCGTTAGTTCCCGAGCCACATCGGAGTGATACATCACTGCGCAGATTTCGTAGTTTAAACGATAGCTCCGGAGATCATAGTTGGAAGAACCGAGTTCGGCAATCTCGCCATCGATAATCATGACTTTCGCGTGCAATACCCCTTTGTTATACTGAAACACATGGACCCCCGCCTCCACCAGTTCGCCGTAATACGTACGGCTGGCAGCGCCTGCAACTTTAGGAATCACCCGCTGCGGCACCAGTAATCTCACTCGAACCCCACGCGCCGCGGCTGTTTTGATGGCCATCAGGATATCCGCGTCGGGAATAAAATAAGGATTGACGATGTCGATGGATCGGGTCGCCTGGGTTAGACAAATGAAATGCATTTCCCGAATGACCGGAGTAGGCAGCGAGGGATTGCCTTCAAACATCTGGATATACACAGAAGGTGTATCTTCGGGTGAGGAAGCTTTCGCTATACGCGTGCTTTCCGTCGTTCCAAGCTCCGATCCCCACTCCCATCCGAATGCAGATCGCTCTGTTTTGCCAAAAGGAAAAGGATATTCGTTGTTGGGATGCGAACGTTGCACAGATTCAGGGTTGTTTCTTGCCGTTATTGGCGTATGGGGTATGTCCGGTGACGCCAATTTCCAATGGGCTTCAAAAACCGCCTTCGCATCATTCGCTGATTCGCCGGTTATCCGCATATGGGTATCGCGCCAGAATCCGGTATTCGGCTTCATTCCGGTATACTCATCCCCCACGTTGATTCCTCCCATAAATGTCTCCTTTCCGTCAATAATGACGATTTTGCAATGATCGCGGTAAGTCAAGTTGGATAGAATCCAGGGAAATCGCAAAGGGAAAATAGTCCTGCATTCAATGCCCGCCTCCTTCATCCGACGAATTGCATGTTTGGGAAACGACCGGCTTCCCAAGCCATCCCTTATAAAACGAATATTCACACCGGATAAAGCACGGTCAATCAGTGCGTCTGTGATCCGATTTCCAATATGGTCATTCCGATATATGTAATATTCAAGCTCAATCGTTTTTTGTGCGGATTGAATCGATTGCAGGAGTCTGCCGTAAGTTTCCATCCCGTTCGTGAGGATTTGGACAGAACCTGTTCGAAGGCTACTAACCGATAAGGGCTGTAAAGACCGGGCGATAACAGCTGCGGAATGGCCGCACAACGGAGGCAAAACGATCGGATTCTGATGCGATGAAACCAGCTTGTCCCGCCGCATTTGCACCGGATTCGTGACGAAAAGGTAACAAACGAAACCGATCATCGGAAATACCAGTCCGACTGTCATCCATGTCAGCGCCTTGGCGGGGCGGCGCACCTCCCGAACCGCAATAATGAGTAACAATGCTGTATTAACAATCCATAGTCCTGCGATCCATGCCAAGAAAATCAGCCTCCAATTATATAAACGATGAAAAAAGTTGCAGCCATGCCGAGAGACCGGCATGGCTTTTTTTAGAACCCTTTATACTGCGGTTCTTCTTGTTCAATTTGTTGCAACCGCGGAACGACCTGGTCAATGATGTTTTGTGTCTGTTGTGCTGCGTTTGTGAATGTGGTTTTGGCCTGCTGGTTTTGTGTATTTAACGCAAACTGTTCAAAGCTGGCCTGCGCGCTTTTCAGCGAAGCTACAGCTGTTTTCAATTGAGAAGCTACCGTCATATCGATCACCTCCTGCAATAGCATCCGTATGTAATATGTCAACCCGTTCAAACGTGTATGAATGGTAACATATGGCGACTGGTTCTTGCCGGTTTAAGGTCCGGACTTACCGCAATCGATGCCTTTTCTGGCAATGCTTGAAGACATAAAATACAGCCCGACATAGATCGGAAATGAATAGATATGCTTCCAGTGAATGGGATGATATAAATCTGCCATTTGTGAGATCGGCTCGGCCACAAAAGCGGAAAAACCCCCAAATAGGAGGGCCTTTATCAGCGGGTTTACTTCCGGCTTGTACTGGTTCAAGAACATCACTGTGACGGGAAGAAGTGAAAAATTCCATGGAAAATTAGCCGGCATGAACGGGATGACTTCCCAGTGGTAATGCCAGAGACCCATGGCAATCCCAAGCTGATCCAGCCACGACGACACGATAATTATCGTAAACCCGGATAGTAGAAACTGTCCTGTTGCTCGTTGGTCCCGAATTCCGATCCAAATCAGCCAAGGACATATGGATAAACCTACTCCCAACCACCATTGGCGTGTAAACAGGACGTGATTGCGCCAAATTTCAGTCATGTTGCGGTGTGCTTCAACAATCAATTGATAGGCTTGTTCAATCGCATGATGAATCTGGTTTTCGTCCACCGATGTCACCCCTTTCCGTTTATGTGGGGACCTGCCATTATGCAATCTGTTGATAAGACGATGTACCCGCGATACAGCATCCTGCACGGATTATTTTATATCCGCCAAGGCCAGATGTTTGGACGATGACGGATATGTGCCTGCTTCATCTGCGCGAGTTTCCATATAGAATATTTGTCGTTACAAATACGCCGACCGGCGGCAGCGAAGTTGAAGACGGTTGGGATGTGACATAGCCGCTATGCTCCGGCAAGTTGATATCAGTTGTCGCTACCCAGGTTCCATATTCGCCCGCCTGTAAAGAGGGGGGGAGCATTCGAAGGCGTCCGGTGAGGACCAAATGCCGAAGTTGAATCTGGACATCGTCATAGATGGTTAAATGACCGGAATAGGCAGCGTAGGGGGAATGAAACACGATCTGCTGCGCGCTTTCATTCCAGCTTCCTTCAATCGGAATCGGCGTTCCGCGAAATTGGATAGTGCCTTGAACTCGTTGGTCCGGCAAAACGCGCATCACAAGCTTGCCCCATACAACCGGCCTGCCGGCGACGGATGCATAAACTCCCCAAATGGAAAAGGGGGGTAATACCTTTGATATGGATTGCGAGGCATCGGCCACGACTCATCACTCCTCTTATTCGGTTACGCCATTATATGCGTCCACGGTAAAAATGCCCGTCACGGGGCTTGGATTCCTTTACAGATAACCGAACATGATCAAGTAAAAGAAGATCGACAATACCGTCACCGGGATGCTCCAAACCGGCTTTGTATGATGAAAACGAAGCATGAGAAACATGTGTACGTCAAAAAAAAGCGACCACCAGCAATTCCAGCCGCGGGAGTAGGTAATATAACCGAGGCGATATCCGACCCATTCAACACCGATATAAATCAGCACCCACTTTGCAATGTGAACCGCAGCCTTCCATTCGACTTCCGGAAAACGGGTGAGGTAGAGAAAAGCAGTTAAAGGATATATGCAAAAGGTGTGAAGCATAACAACGCTGGTATAGTTGAATACTGGATCGGGTTCCAAACGCCACAAATAAAATTTTTCATGCGAGAAGAATTCGTAAAGCAATTAAAAACAAGCTAGGTATACCATCGTTGGATAGCACTGGGAAAACTGTATCCACCGACCCCACCGCCACGCCGCGAATACCGTCCATAACGCAATGGCTAAATGAATACTCACAACTCACCTTCAGATGTTATTTATCATGTGCTGGCGCAGTTACATGTAGGCGGTTTTAAGTTATCCAAAAAAAGAGTAGTTAATTCAGGCAATTAACAATCCGTAAGGTGAAACTTGCGAGATTGTGCGTCGGATAGCGGTATGAATATTAAGCAAGCACTAAATAGAACAATGGGAATATATTGAATACTAAAATGAGGTGATACAATGGCCGTTGTCAAAGCCAGGGCAAGTGATATAGATCTGTTGGCAAGATTGCTTCGAGCCGAAGCGGAAGGGGAAGGCGAACAAGGAATGCTGCTCGTCGGGGCTGTAGGAATTAATCGGATTCGGGCAAACTGCTCCGATTTTAAAGGCATTCGTACGATTCCGCAAATGGTATTTCAGCCGCATGCGTTTGAAGCAACCATACACGGTTACTTTTATCAAAAGGCAAGGGACAAAGATAGACGCCTTGCACGAAAGTCAATTAACGGTGAGCGACCATGGCCTGCTAAATTCGCTTTGTGGTATTTCAACCCCCCCGCAAATTGCCCTTCGACATGGTACAATCAGCCTTTTGTCGGAAGATACAAAAGCCACTGCTTTTACGAACCGACAGGTGTAGAATGCGAAAATATTTACAATACTTTTTAAACATATAAGACGCAGGCCTAATCCGGTCAGCGTCTTATATGTATTAAGCGCAAATCTCTGCATAACCGTTTGGAGTAATACTTTGCAGGTATGGGGATCTTCCAGTTTTGGTTCGTGTATGCCAATGCCAGTACCAACCGGCCAATCAGTTCTTTATTGACCAGCCAACACAACTCATTGTACTTCTCCAAGGCATTGAGGAAATTACTGAGTTGATGGAGCAGGGAGAATCGGCGTCTTTTTGAACATTTACACGAATCCGATGATGTCCCAAAGTTGATCCTTCGGTAGGCGTAAAATCCGATTTTGGTATCTTGATTTCTTACCGTATACCAGAGGAGTGTTTTGAGGAATGGAAGAGGGTGTCCAAAGGCAGGCCAGCCGATATGTCCGGCATCACCTACGAGAAGTTTCTGATCCGATCGGAAGATCTTCTTCGCTTACATTCCACAGTTCGGCCATTTCCTTGATATGCTTTGGACCAAAAGGGTAAGATCGATGGTTCACCAACCGAAGCGCCGACCGTCTACTGACTCCGATGATGTATAAAGGATATGAATATCGGAATAATATCAGTTACATATTCTGAAAATGGCAAATGGAAAGGAGAAAATATGGAAAAAAGCGAACTTAAATCACAATTTAAACACCGAATCAAAACGGCAAGTAATAAATCTCCAATAGTATTGGATGGCAAGGCAAGTAAAAAAGTTCCAACCGAGCCGAGTTTGATGGAGAGAACCAAAGAAGCGATGGAGAATATAGGAACCGAAATAAATAGCGTCTGACAGTATATGGAATGATGCAGTTAGGCTCGCCATATGGCAAAAAGTTCACCGTCAGAAATATTTTATAGCTGGGTCGACGTATGAACAAACAAAAAAACAACTACAGCTCCATAACAATCGGTTTATGCCGGGTTTGCTCGTAAGCTTTGAAATTATTGATGGGACATTCCGTAAGGATTGGAACAAGTAAACTTCTCATAATCAAAACCAGTCGGTTAGGGAGCGCACTAACCGACCCCTTAACGTGCATTCGGAAATATTCGTTGCACAAGTTCATTGAATTCTTCAAGAAAACCTATGACTGGCTCCCTTGCCTGACATATATTCGTACGCATTGAAGTTACCCCGGTCTACAGCTGGCATCTCGCCATGTACCTGCACGAGAATCCGGCGCTGCAGGCGCGCAAAGTCATAGTGTTTACGATTAACCCGAAGCTTGTGAACAAGTTCAAGAAGCAGACGGAGAGATAACGCCTCCTTTGCATAAGTCCTTCTGCGGAATTCCCAGTTAAAATCTGGAGTTAAGCGCTGGATTTTTTGACTGGGTCTAGTTTGTCATTTCCATTTTCCTGACTCTTCCAATGGGCCCCGTATTATCCTTTGGGCTTTACGAACAATGCAGCGAGAAACGAAAAAATAATCGCTGCGGATATTCCGGCACTGGTCACTTCGAAAATTCCGGTGATGATCCCAATCCAGCCATTGCTCTTTAGTTCTTGAAGCGCACCATGGACAAGCGCGTTACCAAAGCTTGTAATCGGGACCGATGCTCCTGCCCCGGCAAATTCAATCAGCGGATCATACCATCCAATTCCGTCGACAATCGCACCCAATACAACAAGCAGGGTCATGGTGTGGGCCGGTGTAAGTTTCAAGACATCAAAACAAAATTGTCCGAAAACACAGATTGCACCTCCCACCAAAAAAGCCCAAAGAAAAATCATAATATCTCCCTTCCTGCCTCTATGGATACGGCA
>NZ_JBNDYG010000041.1:0-81901 GCF_049893405.1 Paenibacillus sp. Dod16 | reverse complement strand
TAAACAAGAACTTTCTACATATATCGATTATTACAATCACAAGCGAATTAAAGCAAAACTAAAAGGCATGAGTCCGGTACAGTACCGAACTCATGCCCAACAAATTGCCTAATAAAATAATATGTCTAACTTTATGGGGTCAGTTCAATTTTGATGTATATGGTAATGATACTATAGCTTATAAAACTCAGTAACCGTCCGGAGATTTCTAGATGTTACACAAAAATTTTGCTAGGCTTTGCGGATAAAGCAGGTATTATGCCAAAAGCACCATAAATTTTATTTGAAACACAAGCTTGCCGACTATTGGCAAGCTTGTGTTTTTTTACTCAGGAATATGTTATTGACGGTGGATATAGTTTGTTGAAATAATGGACAGCGGAAAGCCCTATACGAGTGCAAGTAATTAAAAACGCATCTTGATCTTAATAGGCTGCTGATGATTCAGCAGCCTATATCCGCTTAGCGTATATTTTCGTTAAAATGTTGGCGGAACCCCTATTATTAAAACTGCTGAGGATAATGGTTTGAAGATTAGAAAAAAACCAAAAAAATAGAAGACAATAGGATTGTCTTCTTACAGGTGCACTTTGTCTAATACCGCAAGTCTTATTTATTTCGCTTAGTTCAATGACGAAATCTAACATACCGTACTTCAGCATTCCTGCAGCCTTATCAAGAGCTGCTTTTTTAATGGAAATTATTCATGAATTTGTTTTGCGATATCCATCAATTCTTCAAGCGTGGCCGTATTGGCTGAAATAGTGAAGAGGTGATCATCAGAGATCAAATGTACAACTTTTCTGACTTCCCCATCAACATACAATGCTTTCAGACCATTAATCTCTGTCAATTCAGAAGTCTCAAGGTAATAACTTTTCTTCAGGCTCTCAATGGCATCTGACACCCCCATATTTGCATCCACTTGGCTTATACAAATTTCATCACCATCTGCAGTTGTTAATAAGGACCTAAGGTGAAGTCCATACTCCTTTTGCAGCGCTTGAATATTTATTCGATTCAGTCCCGAGGAACTGAGTGTTGCGGATGCGTTATCTTTTAAAAGCGGAATATGTATATCCGCAACCGGCACATCAGCTATATCGACCGTATCGGGATCTTGAACACCAGGGCCTACCGTTGTTTCTGGCTTTATTTCAACAGTTTCTTGGCCTGGTGATGAATATTCAGGCCCCGGAGCTTCTTCGTTTTGAATTGTTGCTAGAGATGACTCAACAACGGGAACAACTGTTTTTCCATCAGTGTCGGCAGCGTATGAATAGTAAGCAAATCCTCCGCTACCAAGTACAATCGCACTAGCTAAGGCTGCAACAGCTACTTGTCTTTTCATTTTATAATCCTCCTTTTAATAGACTCTTCCAGTACTTACAGTAGCGTTGTTACTTGCTACTTTCTAAAATGAGATGGTTGATTTTGTAAACTAGTTCCCAATTCATTAACTGTCAGTATACTGTCGCTTGTAAATTGGTGTCCCTTTTTTTACATCACCTGTCAGTGTGTTGATTTCTAATGGTTCTACTAATACTTTCCATGAATTTTCGCTTTTAAAAACTTTATATGGCAGTGGCGGTGTTTGTTTGTAACCTTCGCCTGAATAGTTCAAAATTACTGAAAGCTCAAATTCATTACTGTTTATTTGTTTGCTTCCAACAATTTCATAACTGGATGTTGGATTTGTTTTAAGATCCTCTCGATATCCTTCTTCCCGGCTTTTTTCATCTAAATAGTTTGTATCTTTCGAATAAAACATCATTCCATCTTTATCCTTAGCTATCAGCGCATCAAAATATTCTTCTGCAGCCTCCATCGGTGTCTGGGCAATAGCTCTTTCAGCCGTTGTAGTAGACGATACTAAAATAGCACCTGCAACAACTCCACCAAGCAGAACTGATAATAGTTTTCTAGTTTTCATGGTCTTATTGGCTCCTTTCAATTTTAGTTTTCCTAGTTACTAACCCTTGCCAGGCTCCTAAATTGGTATGACAATAGGAATAACGTAATTTGTTACAAGATAGTTATGATTTTCTTTGAACCTCTTATTAAGTACCTATGCATTCACCTAAAAGTGGTTAACAGTTGAGGAAGAAATTTCAACCGGCCTGAATATAAGCTCCTGAAGCGTGTTTTGCGTGAAGGCGATATATTATTCGTTAAGTCTATCAATAGGTTTGGCCGTAACAAGCAAGAGATCCTAAAAGAGGGGCAATGGTTGATTGATGCCAAGAAAATATACAACAAGGAGAAATCAAAATGAAAAAAATCATTATGAGTGTATTGGCAGTGTCTTTGTTTACGGCAACAGTAGCTTTTGCTGCAGCCTCGCCAGAATTTGTTCCTGATGAAACATTTACAGAAGTTAAGACTTCTGGTGTTGAGAAAGCCTGGGTTGGGCCAGATCAAGGTGATGATACAATCATCATCGATAGCGAGGGAAATCAAACTACAGCAGGTGAACTGAGGGCACAATTTAATATTAATTTCCAAGAAATTAAGCCGGACGCAATAGATCAGTTACAAACACTTCCTGGTAACGAGAAAAATGAGATTAAGCCACCTGACATATGCGATATCCTATCCTTCCTCTCGGCTTTTTTCATCTAAATAGTTTGTATCTGTTATATAAAGCATCATTCCCTTAACTCAGCCTCCATCGGTGTCTGGGGAATAGCTCTTTCCGGTGTTGAAGTAGACGATACTAAAAATAGTTTTCTACTCTTCATGTCCTAATAGCTCCTTTCAGTTTTTAGTTTTCCAAGTTACTAACCCTTATCAGGTTCAACAAAATGAATTTGGTTAATCAGAAGGTCCCCAAAAAAAAGCGGACGATGATTTTCCTAAGGAAGATCGATCGTTCGCTTTTTTTTTTGGGACAGTATTTATTCGTAGGTATTTCCTGCGAATTCTATTCTTACCGTTGGTAATGCTTGTATAAATTTTGGTAAACCTGTCTGTGTCCTTTTTATATTCACCGGGGACTTGTACGGCATTCCCTAACTTAATAATCTGGCCGCTGGTACCAGTTGTTGCAATAGTATACCTCAGGGCAACAACATATTCAGTAGGAACGCCAAGGTTACTTTGTTGCCATCCTATAATGGTGACATTTCCCTTAGTTGTATCGAACAATGCGGTATTAAAAAATTTAAACTCATTTTCATAAATGAAATCACCAGCATAATAACTTAAAGTTGCGTAAGGACTAATTTCTGATCCGTTATCATTTTGCTCATCTGAGGCATATGTGACATTATCTTCTACAACAACACTTCTATACTCACTCGACTCAGGATCCATATCAACAATTACATTCTTAACGGGTTCAATTTTATAACTTCCATTTACTAACTCAGCTTCATAGGGGACAGGAGGAAGTGTACCAAGATCATCATAGGTTAATTCTACATAGAACGAAATGTTTTGAGGGTTTGAATCATCAATTTGGCTGACCTTGTAATTTCTCAGGGGATTATCTTTGTTAAGTTCAAATTGGCGTTCCAATTTTTCATAGTTTTCACCGCTAACTTTTGCAGTTTCATTAATGTTCTGCTGTACATATCCTGTGAAGTATGAATTCGCTGCACTTTCAAAGGAATAAGTGCTTAAAGAATCATTTGAAGAATGTGTGTTTGTAACCTCGCTAGCCGAAGCAATACTACCAAAACTAAATGTTACTGCCATCACTAAAGCCACCAATAGATCGTTTTTTCAATTTATTCCCTCAGAAGATCGATGACATATACATGCACATATTGCGGTACTGAACTGAAAAGTGAAAATCAATCGTATTATTGCGTATTTTGTGAAATGCCCGTTTCTGATGAAAATGTACAGTCGAAGATCAATTTTCGTACAGCAAAGAGCCGAGGAAACCTGAAACACAGGTAAACCTCGGCTCTTTTTTCGTTACGGGCAAAACTCCTTCAGCATCTGCTCCTTCACTTCTTCAATGGGGAAGTGCTGGGGATAGGTGGATATCATCAGCATGATGCCCTGCAGG
Organism: Paenibacillus sp. Dod16; assembly: GCF_049893405.1. Classification (NCBI taxonomy): domain Bacteria; kingdom Bacillati; phylum Bacillota; class Bacilli; order Caryophanales; family Paenibacillaceae; genus Paenibacillus; species Paenibacillus sp. Dod16. The sequence goes on along the minus strand of NZ_JBNDYG010000041.1, from coordinate 77,883 downwards.
GTAGAAGAAAAGTACAAGGAGCGCTTGCGCGGCTCGGGAACCCCGAGGCTTTCGAATATGCGGCACTGAATCTCAAATTGCCGTGCAGCCTCTTCCACAAGACGCTTGCTGTAGGGAAACAGCTCTTGATCCGCTTCGGGCTGGGTTTGAAGATGCAAGTAAAAACGGAATACTTCCGGCTGCCGATCGACGTTGTCGATGGCTTGCTCCAAAATATATTTCAGCTGATCTGCGGGTGCTTGGAGCGAAGCTGCATTCTCTATGACTTCGGCAACGCCTGCGATTCGCTCCTCGACCATAGCGGCAAGCAGTCCTTCCTTGCCTGGAAAATAGTTATAGAGCAGCCCTTTGGAAATGCCGGCTTGCTTGGCTACATCACTAATGGAAGTGGCATGGTAGCCCTGATGGATAAACAAATCCATGGCGGCTTCTAAAATTTTCTCTTTCGCCATCTGGCGTATGCGTTCGTTCTCGCTGGGTGAGCGTGGCATAAAATCTTCATTCCTTCACGAAAGAATACCTAATCAATCTTCAATCATTTACAGAACTTGATGAGATTTATTTTAGTATTGAATGAATGATTGGTCAATATTAAAACAGAAGCGGATCTTAAGTTGCTTCTCGGAGAATGAAGCGCATTGTGATTTTTTCTGTGAATTAATTCACTAATAATGATTGTGAATTATGTTACAATCGAAAAAAATAACTTTGCGGATGAGGAGGAACGGACGATGGCTCGTTATTTTAACGGTAAAGAAGTGGAACTGTTAGCTCCTGCCGGAACATTCGAGATATTCAAAACCGTCATTGACGCAAACTGCGATGCCGTATATTTCGGGGGACCATCCTTGAACATGCGCATGATGCGCAAGGGCTATAACTTAAGTTATGAGGAAGTCAAAGAAGCCGTCCATTTGGCCCATGAGCGCGGTAAACGTGCTTACATTACAGTGAACAACCTGATGGATGAGGAGGATCTGGAGGAAGCGAAGCGTTATTTCGCCTTTTTGAACGAGATTGGCCCGGATGCCATTATCGCGCAGGATCTGGCCGTATTTCCTCTGATTCAGGAGATGAACTATACCAATATTCCGGTTCACTCCTCGGTCATGATGAATGTGCACAATCTGGAGATGATTGAAGCCGTCAAAGCATTGGGCGTTTCCCGCATCGTGGCTTCCCGGGAGATGGACCTGAAGACGGCGGAGGTGCTGCACACTAGGAGCGGAATGGAGTTCGAGTATTTTGTGCACGGTGATATGTGCACCGTTCACGGCGCTAACTGCCTGTACAGCTCCATGCTGTTCGGCAACAGCTCCAACCGGGGACGATGCATGAAGCCCTGCCGCTGGGATTATCGGGTGAAAAAAGACGGCTACCTCTATCCTACCGAGTACCCGCTTGCGGCGAAAGATATGTATATGTACGAGCATATTCCGGAGCTGATCAAGTCTGGGATTACCAGCTTTAAAATAGAAGGACGCATGAGAGACATCGAATTTCTGCTGATGGTCGTTAATTCTTACGGAGATGCCATAGATCGTTACATTGCGGATCCGCTGGGCTTTAACCGCGAAGACGGGGCGGATACGCTGCATAAAAACCGGAAGCGCGATTTCACGACCGCTTATGCCTTTGGCAAGCCGGGACTAGCGTTCATCAATCGCCGTTATGAAGGAACAGGCAAGTTTTACAGTTCGGGGAAGGTGTTCAGCACGCCTACCGCGGAACGCGAGATGAAGGAGGAGCGGGTGCTTCAGGTGAAGGAGTCGCTTCGTCATGCGAAGCGGGAGCAGCCTTGCACGTCGATTCCGCAAATTACGGTGCATGTCAACTCGGTGGAGCAGGCCCGAGCGGCAATAGAAGAAGGCGCGGACGTCATCTATCTGACAGGCGACGTGTTCCAGCCGGATCGTCCTTTCGGTCGTGAGGGCATCGAAGCTTTGACGGCGGATAAAGGGAATGCCGAAATGATTCTTGGCATGCCGCGCATGATGAATGAGCTGCATATGGAGCAGTACCATCATTTCCTCGCCGAGGGGAAACAGCATAAGTTTTATGGCCTGGATGGCCTGCTTGCCTCCAACATCGGTGCCATGCACAAGTTTCAATCTCTAGGGCTGCCGATGATTGCCGATTTCAGCCTGAATATATACAACCATATGGCGGCTTCGTTTTATCAGAAGCATTTTGGCATATCCAGAGTCATTCCGTCCCTTGAGCTTCAGCTCCATGATTTGACGAAATTGCTGCGTCATCCGGAGATTCCCCTCGAGGTCATCGTCCACGGATCGCCCATCGTTATGTATCTGGAGCATGACCTGTACGCCAATGCGGCAGAGTTTGAGCCCATAGCTGAAGAGGATAACCGGTTCGTGGATAACCGACATCTCGTACTGCTTACGGATAAAGGGGAGAACCCTGTATACCGGGATGCCGCAGGGCGTAACCACTTGGCACTGGCAAAAGAGCTTTGCTTCATGCCGTTCTTGAAGGAGCTGCACGAAGCGGGCGTGAATCACTTCCGCATTGAAGGGAAGACGTATACGACGGAGCAGCTTCGCGGCCTGGTGCGGATATATCGTCAAGCTGCCCTGAACCTGGACTCCTGCGGCAGGCTGTATCAAGACATGACACCGATCTATGCCGGTTATACACTGGGTTCGCTCCAATTCGGCCATGCCATGCAGCTTGAGCTGACGGAAGTATGAGTTAAGCTTCGAGACGGAGTATGAGGATTAACCCGACATAAGTCATTCGTTTGACGTATTTTCCCGGAACATGGGAAAAAAGAGAACAATTCAAAGAGGTGAATATCCATGACGCATGCAGATCAGACGTATATGGGTCCGGAAGCTATCGTGACAAAGCGTCGGGAATACGGCTACCCTTGCACGGCCAATTTCTATAAAGAGCCGCCCCAGATCATCAGCGGCAAGATGCATAAACTTTACGGGCATGATGGCAAAGCGTATGTCGACTTCTTTACGGGAGTGTCGGTTGTCGCCTGCGGCCACTGCAATGAAGCCATTACGGCAAGAACGATCGAACAGCTACAGACGCTGCAGCATACGTCAACCATTTACCTTACCCAGCCGATGGCAGATCTGGCGGAGCGGTTGGCAAACGGCGTTTTGCCTGGCAACTTAAAGCGAACGTTCTTCGTAAACAGCGGCTCCGAAGCGAATGAAGGCGCGCTGCTTGTCGCCCGTCTGCACACGAAACGCCGCCATTTTCTGGCGCTGGATTACGGCCTTCATGGCCGCACCTTCCTGACCATGAACGTGACCGGCATCCCGATGTGGCGTGCCGATGATTTCCTGGACCAGGAGGTGGCTACGTTTATTCCTCGTCCCTATGATCCTGCCATGGATCAGGATGCTGCCGCTCGCCGTTCCCTGGATGCGTTGGCGAGTGTGCTCGCTGCGAAGGGAGACACCTTCGCCGCCATGATCGTGGAGCCGATCCAAGGCAACGGGGGAATGATCGTGCCGCCGGATTGGTATTTCCGTGAGCTGAAGACGATGCTGGAGGAGCATGGCATTCTCCTGATTGCCGACGAAGTTCAGACGGGCTGCGGCCGCACGGGACGCATGTTCGCGATCGAGCATTACGGCATCGTGCCTGATATTCTTACCATGGCCAAGGCACTAGGCAATGGCGTGCCGATCGGCGCCTTTTCCACGACGGACGAGATTGCCGCCAGTCTGGATCGGCCTTCCGCCTCGACCTTTGGCGGCAACCCGGTATCATCCGTCACGGCGCTTGCCGTCTTGGATTACATCGAACAGCAGGGCCTGGTTGAGCGTTCCCGGCGCGTTGGCGGGCGGCTCATCGAAGGTTTGGGGGAGCTGCAAGGCCGATATAAGATAATCGCCGATGTCCGAGGCAAGGGCTTTATGGCGGGGGCCGAAATCCGTGGAGCGACCGAAGAGGAAAGCGCAGCATGGACGGATATCATTCTGGAGCGCATGAAGGAAGAAGGATTTATTATCGGCAAAAATGGGGTGGGCCGAAACGTGCTGGCTTTCCAGCCGGCCATGATGATTCCGGAGGAAGATATCGAGGCCATGCTCAGTGCGCTGGACAAGGTGCTGGCTGGGTTATCCCAATTCGTAAACGAATGAGGTTGGATTCGGATGCAGATGATGTATAAAGTCGTTCATAAGACCAAAATGTTCGGAGAACTGGTGATGTTCTCCCACACGCTGTTCTCGCTGCCCTTCGCCATCATTTCCATGATCTGGGCCGCGGACGGCGTACCGTCATGGCATGTCATGCTATGGTCGTTGATTGCGCTGGTAGCCGCACGCAATGGAGCCAATGCCTTCAACCGCATCGCCGATTTGAAGTTTGATGCCGCTAACCCGCGGACGGCGACTCGCCATATGCCAAGAAAACTCCTGCTGCCTCGCGAGGTGTACGTATTTGTGGCCGTTAACTTCGCCATCTTTATTCTCGCGGCGGGGATGCTGAACCCGCTCTGCCTGGGACTCTCTCCGGCAGCGATCGTGCTGATTTGCACGTACTCGTACACGAAGCGCTTCACCTGGCTGTGCCATCTGTATCTGGGCTTTACGATCGCTTCGGCTCCGATCGGGGCATGGTTTGCCGTAACGGGGCAATTCGCATTCATTCCGTTTATCATCGGTACCGTCGTCATGCTGTGGATTGCAGGCTTTGATATCATCTATGCCACGCAGGATATCGAATTCGACCGGAGCACCGGCTTGTGGAGCATTCCCCGCGCGTTTGGGTTAGAGGGCGGACTGCTCATTTCCAGAATGCTGCACGGGATTATGATCATCCTGCTGGTTTCCCTTTACTTTATCCAAGGCTTAGGCTGGCTCTACTTGGCGGGAATTGCCGTTTCGGTGATACTGCTTGCCGTGGAGCATCGCATCATCAAGCCTTCCAGCCGCAGGCGGATGCACCTTGCCTCCTACAACCTGAATCAGGTCATTAGCTTGACGATTCTGCTCTTTACCTTGGCCGACCAATTTGTGCTCGGATAAAAAAACTCCCTTCGACTGCCGGCCCGCTACTCGGGCCATATGGCATTCAAAGGGAGTTTGATTTTATTGCCCGGCTTTCAAGATCGCAAAGCCGTAAGCAGGCAGCTTCACAGTCAGCTGGCCTTGCTTCGCGCTGAGGCCTTCGCCGTTCCACAGGTTCGTCCATTGCTGGTCCTGCACAGGGACGGTTATCGTGTTGCCCGCCTTGTCGTTGTTGACGGCAATGAGGATCGTTTCGTTGTCGTCCTCGCGCAGGTAAGCGATTTTGCCGCCGTTCTTCTCGGCCTTCAAAAATTTGAAGGTTCCCGTGCGGAGAGCGGAATGCTCTTTGCGGAGCTTAATGAGCGTTTGGTAGAAATGGAACAGGTCCTTGTCATGCTTGGACTCGTCCCATTCCATGCATTTGCGGCAGCCCGGATCGTGTCCGCCGTCCATGCCGATTTCGTCGCCGTAATAGATGCAAGGCGTGCCGAAGTACGTGAACTGGAACATCGCGGCCAGTTTCATCAGGCGTTTGTCGCCGTTCGCCTGCGTTAACAGTCTTGCGGTGTCATGGCTGTCCAGCAGATTGAACATCACTTCGCTGGCTTGTCTCGGATAGCCGGCAAGCTGCTTGCCGAGCATGAACGAGAACTTCTCGGCATCGGCGGTACGGTTGATGAAGAAATCCAGTACGGCATTCGTGAACGGGTAGTTCATGACGGCGTCAAACTGGTCGCCTTCCAGCCAGATGGAGGATTCATGCCACACTTCGCCAAGGATGTAAGCATCCGGGTTGGCTTTTTTCACGACTTGACGGAATTCGCGCCAGAAGCTGTGTCCCACCTCGTTGGCTACATCCAAGCGCCAGCCGTCGATGCCCGTTTCCTTGATCCAGTACTCGGCAGCCTTGAGCAGGTAAGCCCGGACTTCCGGATTCTCCGTGTTCAGCTTTGGCATCAGCGGCTCGAAAGCAAAGGTATCGTAAGTCGGAATGCCATCCACCACTTCCAGCGGCAGGGAGCGAACGTAGAACCAATCCTTATATTTGGAGTTCAAACCGTTCTTCTGCACGTCAACGAATGGGGCAAACGTTCTGCCGGAATGATTGAAGACCGCATCCAGCAAGACGCGGATTCCGCGCGCGTGGCATAGATCGACCAGTTTCTTCAGCGTGTCCTTGTCGCCGAACTGCGGATCGATTTCCATATAGTCTTCAGTATCGTATTTATGGTTTGTTGTTGCCGTAAACAGCGGCGTAAAGTAAATCGCGTTGACGCCGAGCTCGCTTAAATGGTCAAGATGGTCGATAACCCCCTGAAGGTCACCGCCGAAGAAGTTCTTCGGCGTCGGTTCGGCACTGCCCCAAGGCAAAGTGCCATCCGGGTCATTGCTTGTATCCCCATTCGCGAAGCGTTCCGGGAAGATTTGATAGAAGATCGCGTCCTTGACCCATGCAGGCGGGTGGAAAACGTCATCCGGATTGATGAACGGGTACTCGAACAGGCGGTCCGGATTGGCCGGCGGCTCTGTCAGGAAATCATATTCGGTCATCCAGCGCTTCTCGTCGCCCTGCTGGAGCAGGAAGCCGTATTTCAAACGGCGGTACGGAGGAGTTGCCTCGCACTCCCAATAATCGAACATTTCATCCGAGGACAGCTTGGTCATCGGAATATATTCCATCGTTTGATCCCACAGGTACTTGTCGCCTGCGAGGGCGTACACTTCGGTAAGGTCGTCTTTTTTGGTGCGGATTCTGAGATGGATGGTCGTGCCGTTATAAGCGTAGGACCAGTTTTTGCGCGGACGGTGATAGATGGCTTCCAAGAACATCGATAATTCCTCCTTAAATAGGTAAATTAAAAAAAGGCACAGCCAGGACTATGAATAGCCGAGGTTGTACCTTTGTAAGATAACATTGCCTTTAAATTATGAGGTTTGGATCTGGTTGCTTATGAATTCATTAGCTGATTAAAAATATACCACGCGCTCTGAGCGTATTCAAGCCCCAAGTCGAAGTCGCTGATCCTGGCCTGCAACGAGGGAGACAGGGTGCGGATTTTCGAGCGGATACCGCCGGGCGGTGCAGGTCGCAAGGAAAGAGCGGGCATTTGTTGTATAATATAGGGATAAGGACAAGCCTGACAGTGACAGATACGTATTATAGGAGGACGGTCATATGCAATACGACGATCAGATGAAAAACCGGATCAAGCGGATTGAAGGACAGCTTCGCGGCATCTTGAAGATGATGGAGGAGAACAAGGACTGCAGGGAGGTCATCACCCAACTATCCGCTTCGCGTACGGCGATCGACCGAACCATTGGCGTTGTCGTCAGCTCCAACCTGGTGGATTGTGTACGGAAGGCCGAAGAGAATGGTGAGGATACGGAGAAGCTTGTGCAGGATGCCGTTAATTTGCTCGTTAAGAGCAGATAAAGGATTAGGCACCGAACGAGAAAGCACCGCTTGTTAAGGGGGTTAGCCTTAGGGCTAGGAAATTTGTAAACGGACAAAATGGGTAAAGATAGGATGACGGTTTTTTTAAAAGGAGGGTACTCAGATGTCTGTAAACGAACAAATTATACTAGCCAAAAGGCCGCAAGGCATGCCGGATGAGTCGGATTTTATATTGGAGGAGCAGCCTTTGCCCGTTCCGCAAGCCGGAGAAGTCCTGGTACGGACCGTATACTTGTCGGTGGATCCGTATATGCGGGGCAGAATGAGCGATGCCAAGAGTTATGCGAAACCCTACGAAGTAGGACAGGTTATCGCTGGAGGCGCAGTAGGGCAGGTCATGGAATCGACGGATCCGACCTATCGGGCAGGCGATTATGTTGCAGGAACATGGGGCTGGCAGCGCTTTGCCGCCGTGCGGACAGGAACGCTGCGTAAGGTCAACCCGGATCTGGCGCCTGTGTCGACCGCCTTGGGCGTGCTGGGGATGACCGGTTTGACGGCCTATTTCGGACTGCTGGATATCAGTCAGCCGAAGGAAGGCGAGACGGTAGTGATATCGGGTGCCGCAGGCGCGGTTGGCATGATTGTCGGGCAGATTGCCAAGATCAAAGGGACCCGGGTGATCGGTATTGCCGGTTCTGACGAGAAAACCAAGTACCTGACCGAGAAGCTGGGGTTTGATGCAGCGATCAATTACCAGACCGAAGATCTGGCATCGTCTTTAGCGGAAGCTTGCCCGAATGGGGTGGACATCTATTTTGACAATGTCGGCGGTGAGGTTTCGGATGCGGTGCTGCGTCTGATCAACAAAAATGCACGGATCCCGATTTGCGGCCAAATCGCACTCTATAACCTGGAGAAGCCCGATACGGGCCCGAGAATTCAGAGCCTGCTGTTGACCAATACGGCACTGATGAAGGGCTTCCTGGTCGGCGACTATGCCAGTCGGTACAATGAGGCATTGCATGAGCTGGCCGAATGGCTGAGGGATGGTAACATTCAGTACGCCGAACATATCGTCGATGGTTTCGAGAAGACCATTGAGGCGTTTCTGGGGCTCTTCTCCGGGCAGAATCTCGGGAAACAGCTGGTGAAGGTAAGCGAGGAGCAGAGTTAGTCTTTTGATATAGATAACAAAAGAGTGTCGGATTCACGACTTCGTGAAACTCCTCAACATGGGAGCTTCACGGCCGAACGGGTACAATCCGTCCGGTTTGCGTGAATATCGGCACTCTTTTTTTGCGTTTATTAAGTTTAATGACTATATAGATTGAACTAAAGAAAAGAAGAACTTCAACGGAGAAGGAGGAATTATTGTGTAGAAACGAAGTGGTCGCCTTTGCCCCCGGATTTTAACCATGATATGAATGTATCGAAGAAATCTGGGGGCAACAGCGATCGGAAGAATAATCCGCATTCGTAGTGATGCTTAGGCTAAGAGTGTTTAGTTCAACTTATATAGTTAACGATGGAACACGTCCGCTATATAGCCGCTCCTGGTGTCGTAAATTGCTGATACTGGCGATACATCGAGATGCGCCAGTGGACAATCATGCCGTAAGCCAGCATGAAGAACAGCGCCGCGGTCTGCGGGATGGAAATATGCTGCTCAATGTATCCGTGGAGCAGGAGCCGGACAGCCAGCAGGCCGAGCAGAATGTAAACAAAGCTTTTCGATTTCTGCATGAAGATCTGGCCATCGACCTTCTCGAATTTGGTGCTTCGAATCAGTGGATAGGAGAAGATGAACCAGCCTACCAGAAAGGCAATTCCCGCCCACCATATAGGGATGCGTACCTGCGGCTCAACGAACATCAGAAACCCTGTGCTCATCGCGACGGGAGGGATGATGATCTTCTTGACGGTGACGGGGCGGTTGCTCGCTTTCATCCGAATGAAAATAACGGTCAGTGCCATAACCAGCATCGCAATCGTAGAGCCTATCTGAAGAATTGGGGAATCGAAATTAACCACAATTCAGAACCTCTTTCCATAAATAAAATGACATGAAATGTGCTGCCTTTTGATTATAGCACATTCTGATGCCAGGCAAAATCAGGCAGGAGCAGGAGGATCAGCGCGGTTTGGCGGCGGCCGTCTTTAAGGTTGGAGTCCATCGATGAAAATCCGGATCATGAAATCCAGGCTTTCATCTACATTCAGATCCATAGCGAATTGACCCCCGCGTTCCAGAGATGAGAAGCCATGGCACAGGCTGCGAAGTGTCCGCACGGCATGCAGCGCCTCCTGCTCACTGAGCTGGTATGGAGCCAAGATTTGGAGCAGAAGCTCGACAATCTGATTGCCTACTTGCTGCGCATCCTGTTGTTCCGGATGGAGAGGCTGCAATGCGGCTTCGTATAATCCGGGGTGAGATCTGGCAAAGTCGACATAGGTAAGGCATACATAACGCAGCGCGTCTTCACCAGACCGGCCGGCGACAGCCTTCAGCAGCCGGTTATGCAATGTCTGTAGGCCATACAGCATCAGGGCGGCATGAAGACCCGGCAGTCCGTCTACGTGGTTATACAGGGAAGGGGACCGAACGCCCAGCTTGCCTGCAAGCGCGGCCAAGGTCACGGCATGAAGTCCATCCTGATCCGCCAGATCGGCAGCGGTTTGAAGCAGTTGAAGCCGGTCGATTCCGGGTCTTGGACTCATTTTGCATTCCTCCTAATTGTAGATTCCGCATGCGTAACGGCCTTCTGCATGGCAGCGACAGGATTCTTTAGCATCCGTCCGTGGCCGACGGCCAGAACGGCGGGCTTTCGTGCGGTTAGCACTTTGGCGCTTTCCAAGGCAAGCTCCTTGCTCCAGGTCGCCATGGCGGGGAAGGGAAACCAGGGCTTGAGCACACCGGATACGGCTAATCCGCCCCGTGTCTGCCAAGCATCGCCGGCAATCAGTATACCGCTGCGCTCATCGAGAAATGCCATATGCCCCGGCGTGTGTCCGGGAGTGGCGATCGCCTTGAGCGAACCAACGGAATCCCCGTCACCCAGAAGCACGTCCGGAACGGTGGTTATGTTCTTGGGGATATCTCCGCGAATCGGAGCTTGCAACTCTCCAGGCTGGAGCTCCGTGTTTCCTTTCAACAGCAGCGCATCACGCCGCGAGATGTAGACCGACGCATTCGGAAGCTCTTTCTTTAACCCGTCGAGCGCCCCGACATGGTCGCCGTGGGCATGGGTCAGCACGATCCGGGTGATGGGCTTGCCTATAGCGGCTGCGGCTTGCAGGATTCCCTTTTGGGAAAATGACATACCAGCATCAATCAGCGTAATGCCGTCGCTCTCTTCTACAAGATAGACATTTATCGGGAATAGGCGAGGAAGAAATGAAATTTGAGTCACGTGCTCAATCGTTGTTTGTAACATAATATGATTCCCCTTTCACTCAAAACTAATTATGTTAGTATAATAACTAATATCATTAGTTTTATCAAGCCTAAATTTTAACATTTTCATGAATAGGCTCATTTTACCCCTAAAATTTTTATATATTTACCAAATTTTGAGTGCAATTTTCATTGTTTTGCGTTACCATAAAGATAGATATACGGAAAAAAATGTAGATTATTGAGATGAAGGGTAAGGGGCGGACGACATGGATATTTTCAAACGCATCGTACTTCTGATGGTGATGTATGCCTTCTCCGCGGTACTTCTGTATGTAGCCAGTCAGCACACGCCATATCTGCTTCCTGTCATCTGGATTTCTGCGCTTATGCTGCTGTTATGCGGCATCGGCTATCTTGGATACCATTATTTCTTTAAAGGACGCAGAAAACGAAGTTAATCGAAGATACGTACAAGTCTGCCTAACCGGGCGGGCTTTTTTTGTGCGAAAAATAAAAAAACCGTTTGAATCACTTTGCAGTCTTATATACAGTGATGTAAACAAGCGAGGCAGGTCGGACAAGGGGAAGGGTAATCGGATGATAGATCATAATGAGCTTGCGGCTGCTGCATGCAGAGGAGACGAGGAAGCGTTCTATGCACTCGTGACGGAGCACCGAAGGCGCCTATATGGAATTGCGTACAGTTATTTGCATAACGAGAGTGACGCACTGGAGATATTGCAGGAGACGGTGTGCAGGGCTTGGGTGAAGTGCCGGAAGCTGAAGCATCCGGAGGCATTTGTCCCTTGGCTCATTCGGATCCTGATTAACTGCTGCGTGGATGAGCAGAAACGAAAAAAACGCATGGTTCCGGTTGAAGAAGTGCGCAGCCAGGAGACGGCTGCCGAGATGGTCAGTGACAGCAAGCTGGATCTGGAGCGTGCGCTCAGCCGGATGAAGCCCAAATACCGCCATGTGCTGATTTTGAAATACTATCAGGACATGACGATCAGCGATATTGCCAATATTCTCGATGTTCCGGAGGGTACGGTCAAAACCCGGCTGCATCAAGGATTAAAGCTGCTGCGGCAAAAAATCGAGCCAGGAGGTGCCATATTCCATGTTTGAGAAGGAAGAGCGAATGCTCAAGGAGATGAACAGGGACGCGGAGATCAGCGCAGCGGTTGTATCCGATGAAGCATTGGACGCAGCGGTGCGAAGCGGGATGCGAAGAGGACGGCGCACGCACCGGAGCCGGGCCCGAATGGCTACCGTTTCTGCCGTGGCTATAACCGTTGCGGCTGCGCTGCTGTTCGTCGTATGGAGCGGGAACGAAGGGCTGGTAAATCCCAAGGAGCAAATGGCGGCTCAAGGGCCGTATCCGCCATTGACCGGGTTTGATTTCGGAGAAGATATTACGCTGAATTCAGCCAACAAACACGGCATGATTCAGCTGGTGGATCAATCGGCGACCAAGGGGGATTATACGGTAACCGTCAACGGGATACTTGTAGGCTCCCAGCAGATGGAGGTGTTCTATACGATCCAAAACCGTGCGGAGAATCCCGCAGATTTAAAGGGTGTGGAGATGAAGCGCCGGGGATCCAGCGAACCGCTGCCTTATAGTATTGGGTCGTCGGGTGGAAACGAGATTAAGCCCGGCTCCGACAAGCTGTTCCATTCCCGATCGTACATTCATATGGCTGAGAATCACGCTATACCTGAGGAACTGACGTTATCTTTTAAGATTGCCCCCTATTCGACAAATACGGCTTATGAAACCTCGGCAGAGAACCAGCAGGTGCTCGATATTAACGTATCCGTTGATATGGAGACAGTCCGGAAGTATATTAGCACGATTCCGCTCAACAAAATGCTGCAGATTGAGAGTCAGCGGTTCTATTTGAAAGAAGCCGTGTTGTCTCCTGCCGGTATCGTCGTGAAAGCAAACATCCCATCCAGCAATACGATGAAGGTATCCGGTTTATGGGATGTGTATTTGGAAGCCGTGGTTAACGGCGAGAAGATCAGATTGAACAGCGATTCCGCCTTTTTGCCCGGTGCAGGCGGCGGAGACATGACTTACTTCTTTGACAGCAATATATTGGAGAAGCCGGAATCGATCACGCTGAAAGCGAGCGGATTCCAGGCGGTGGACCCCTCGAAGATGAAACTCGTGGTGGATACGGATAAGAAGGAGGTCATTCGTTCACCGGACGGCGACCTTCGATTCGGAGAGTACACGGGGCATACGCTGACAGTTGAATACGAAGAACAGGCTGACCGGCATATGGGCAGCGTGTCGATTGAACCGGAGTTTGTGGATGGAGAAGGGAAAAAGCATAGGATCAACGAGGATGCAGGGGGGCTCAGTGCCTCGTCCCAATCCTCATCGGATTCTGAGGTAAGCCTCATTACGCAGTATATTCACCTTAAGCCCGGGGTTTACCCTCAGCCGCTGACATTTACGTTAAGCAGTTATCCTGGTGTCATGGAGCAGGCATTCGAGGTGCCGATTCAATAAACTTAAAGATGCTGAAAGCTCATCAGGATAACCACAACGCCGAATGCGATGGCCACTTTGCCGGCGAATTTTAGATACCATATTCTCAAATCGCTGAGTTCAATATCATCCCTGGTTCTTCAAAACCACCATGAATGCGGATTTCGGATGGCGTATAGCCCAATCGCGATGAATGCGATGCCCATTAACACTGTTAATATAAAGTTGATGAACAGAGGTCAATCAGCTCCTTTCTTTAACGATAATACGCAAGGTTAAATAATGAAGTTCCAACATGTGTAAATAGGAGAGCATCTCCATTTAAAGTGATGCGCCAGAAATGAGGATTAGAAAAAGGAACCGATTCCGACCATAAAGGCCGGAGAACGGTTCCTTTCTCATGTATTTATATCTTGAAACAAGGGCTTGATGACGCTATTCCTTGTGCGCGGTAGGGGAGCTGCCTTCGTGTCCCTTGGCATCCAGGAGTTCAATTAGAGCTTTGGGCACTCCGTTGAGCAGCAGCCACTCACGAAGTGTTTCGATGGCCCGGATATGGCCATTCCCCTCATCCCGCCAGGTCAGCAGCTCGACGACCTTGATGACGAGGAGCATGAGCTCCATTTTGTCATGCTCGGTTTGGTCTGCGCGGATTTTTTGGAATACGGCTTCTTTCTCCCAATCCAGCAGGATCTCTTCACCAATGGTTGGTCTCATGAGTGAATAGCTGTAATCGCACTGCGGGCAGAGTACCGTGGTGAACTGTTCTGATTTGAACGTAACCCGGATATCCGCTTGACACTGACGGCAGTGAAATTGGACTTCAATTGCTGAGTTCGTTTCCATATCGATGATGCCTCCTTCGAAGAGAAAGGTATCTACTTATACCCAATAGTCGGTAACTATGACCCATCGTCTTGGTAAAACCTTTGCCGATAAACTCTATACATGACGCTGGTAGGGAAGGAAGAATATCAATCGTATGGCTTTACACGGTGGGTACAAAAAGAAAACCGTGAGCTCCCCTCGCCGGGGAATTCACGGTTAAATCGAACTCATTATGCCAATGACCTATTCCAGCTCCAGTACATCATAGATCAGCCATTTGCCTTCGGTTTTCTTGAGCCAGTAAAGGGAGGTCGAATGGATGATTTCACCGTCGGCATCATCGGTTTCTTCAGCGTAGACGACGGCGTCTTCCCCTTGGAAGAAGACCGTTCGGAGCTCAACTGATTTAAGGTTGAAATTCACCTCATCGAAGATGCCTTCCGCAATGCTGGTTTTGAACATCTCGTGGAAGGCCGATTCCGGATGAATAACCGACATGAGCAGCGGACCATTCTCATCATTGAAGCCCTTGGACTGGGTGTCAATGGTCGCAACTATGGCTTTTTGTTCCGCTTCCGGCACTTCCGGATGAGCTTCCAGCAGTTCATCTCCGACTAGATATTCCGTCTCGTAATGGCTCAGATCATAGATTTTCCATGCTCCCGACGCGTCCTTCTTCAAGAGATTCTCGTAATGGAGCGTAGCATCCCAAGCAAAAGGCCCGCTGGTGCGGTCGAGGGTCACACTGGTGTAGGCATGGATCGACGTTCCGGCTACCGTTACTTCCCATACGTCAGCGGATACATGCAGATCGTTCTTGAATTGGTTCTGATAATTTTCTTGGATTTCTGCAAAAACAGGAGATTTTGGATGGAAGGCGCTCATGACAGCATCCAGTTTCTTGGCATTACCAGCTTCTTCAATTGTATGATAAAGCTTCTTCACCTCGTCGGTGGCGTTGTCGATTGCACCCTCCCGGTCGATCTTGATGGTACGTGACTTGGAGTCCCACTTCACGGGCAGTCCGGTGGCTTCCGCTACGAAACGAAGGGGAACCAGCGTGTTGCCGCCTTGCGTGAATGGGGCGATCTGAAGCGTGGTTTTTGCGCCATTGACATAAGCGGTCTTCTGCCCGATGGTCATCTGCAGCTTCTGATCGAGGTATGTACCCGTTACCTGTTTATTTCCGCTGTTCCAATTGACTTTATAATCCAGGGCCTGAAACAGAGGGCGGAATTGCACGAAGGTAACTCCATTTTTCATAATAGGGGCTGCCTGAAATTTGATTTCCTGGTTATCGAGGTAGACTCGGATATTCCCTTGAATCTTTGCCGGAGCGGCTTGCGTCGCGCTGGCGAACAGGAACAGAAGAGCGAATGCCAGTAGGCTTATTTTTTTCTTCAATTGGCTGTCATCTCCTTCAACGAATGATAGAATAGAGGGGTAATTGTGGTAATCGTACATGATAAAACCAATGCTAGCAATAGATTTCTTCGTGAGTAATAAGGGGTAGAGCAACGTGGCGGCGGCTTGCCGGTTCGAATTGAAAAAAGGCGGTAAGCACGAAGCCCTTATGGGTAATACATAATAAGGATCAGACCGGGTCACCGGAACATTCATTAGACAAAGGAGTGGATCACATGACAGCAGGACAGGAACTGATATTTTACATAGGAACCTACGGTTCGGATGAAGAGAATCGCATTCATTGGGGGGCGATGGATCGGGGTACAGGAGAGCTCCGTCTCTTAGGCGGTACGGCGGGTATTGAAAACCCTACCTATCTGGATTTCGATGATTCCATCTCCGTACTGTATGCAGCCAGTGAGAAGGGCGAAAGCGATGTGTCGGCTTATTCAGCCAATCTGGTAACCGGTGAATTAACGCTGCTGAATGTTCAGTCTACCGGCTCATCCGGTGCGTGTCATGTATCCCGGACATCGGACGGGAACTACCTGCTTACGACAGGGTACAGCGATGGACATATATCGGTGCTGGCATTAGAAGAAGACGGTCAGATCGGAGAGCTGGTCTCCAAGATCAAGCACAGCGGACGCGGTCTTCGCGATGACCGTCAATCGGAAGCGCATCCGCATTCGATATTTGAAGACCCCGTCAACAAGTATATCGTGGTCAGTGACCTGGGCATGGATGATGTGAACCTGTATCGGCTGGAGGAAGGCAAGCTGGTCACCCACCGCGAGATCAGTCTTCCGCCAGGCTCGGGCCCAAGGCATGTGTCCTTTCATCCATCAGGCAAGTGGGTGTATGGCACGAACGAACTGAACAGCACGGTAACGGCATACGCAAACGATGGGACATTTGGGGATTTGAAAATATTACAGCATATATCGACGCTGCCAGAGGATGTAGTGTTGGATAACAACACATCGGCCCACCTGCTGGTGTCTCCTTGCGGCCGTTATCTGTACGCCTCCAACCGGGGCCATGACAGCATCGTTCAATATGTGATCGACCAGGAGACCGGTACGCTTCGCGCAGTTAACTGGGTGTCTTCCGGCGGTAAAACGCCGCGCCACTTCAATATACTGCCAGAGGGCTTTCTGCTGACGGCGAATCAGGACAATGGTTTGATCGCAAGTTATCGGATCGATCCGGACACGGGTAACCTGGTCTCTACGGGTTATACACTAGAAGTTACACGCCCGGTATGTATCTGTCCTGTAGAGAAGGCAAAGGCGAATAAACGTTAACTTATATAAAGAAGAAGCAGCCCGAAGACCCGAAAAATGGGACGTGAGCTGCTTCTTTTTTTGGTGTTCTTCGCCCGTAGCAATGCACAAACCTCCGCAAAGAGAGGAAACAGGCTAAGCAGGGTCATAGGAAATCATAGGAATTCATAGGAATTAATTGGTTTAAAGATTCATTCGATGAATAATTAATGCGCAAAGATATGATTGCCGATCTGCAGCACTTGCGGTCTGGACCAGATCCATTTGCTGGTCGCTGTTTTGGGATTGAAATAATAAAGGGATTCATAAGTCGGATCCCAGCCGCGAACGGCATCCAATGCGGCCAGATATGCGGTCCGGTTCGGGGGCAGCCAGTATTGTCCATCGTCTACGGCTGTAAAGGCCCCTTTTTGAAAGACAACGCCCCGAATATCATTCGGAAATTCGCTGGATTGAATGCGGTTCATGACAACGGCCCCGACGGCAACTTGTCCTTTGTAAGGCTCACCGCGGGCTTCACTGTAAATGACTCTGGCCATGACATCCATTTCGGATTGATTTAACGTATATTTTTTCAGCTGTCTCCAGGTTTGTGCGCCGGTAACTCCATCGGCTGGCACACCGTATTCTTTTTGGAAACGGGTAACAGCTGTTTTCGTGTTTGCGCCATATTTGCCATCCAGCGGCTGCGTGTAGAAGTCCAGCGTTTTCAGGCGATATTGAAGTTCCCAGACTTCCCCGTTTTCACTGCCCGGCTTTAACAGCGGAGCTGCCTCCGTCGTTTGGGCGAATGCAGGCATGAACAGAAGAATACTTAGGAAAAGAGCAGAAATTATTTTCCTAGTTGGCTTTCTTATGGTGATCATCTCCTTTGGGGTTGAATTATAAGGATGGAAGCGGGTTCATACAACCCTCAGTAAATGGAAAACCGCGCTGTGACTGCGTTCGCGGGCCAAAAATGGTTCTATGGACCGGGGGGTCCCATACTTGTAATTATTTGAAAAAAAGGTTTGACAGCAGAGGATGGACTTATTACAATAGCTACATAACATACTAAACAGGTAGGAATTATAATATTTTGTTCTCACCGTATCGACGGAGGAACGCTCAAGGATCAAGAGCAGGCACGGTAGCAAACCGGCTTGACTCGTTCTGATGAGCCTTCCTCCGTCTTTTTTTTGCCATACGGCCTGTTTAGTAGAGAATACCAGTGGGAGTGATCCATATGAAAAAGGTGTTGAAGCAAGGGGTTCTCATCGGATTGACCATGATGTTGACGGCGGCGCTTACGGCTTGSGGTGMAGATAAAACAGAGACAGTTGCAACCGCCAATGGAGAAGCGCCTGCTTCGGGTTCAAGCAAGCCGAGCGTGGAACTTCTCAATGTTTCTTACGATCCGACCCGCGAGTTGTATGACCAGTACAATAAAGCATTCGCGGCGCATTGGGAGAAAGAACAAGGCCAGAAGGTAACGTTTAAGCAATCGCACGGGGGTTCAGGCAAGCAAAGCCGCTCGGTAATCGACGGTTTGGAGGCGGACGTGGTGACACTGGCCCTCGGATACGATATCGATGCAATCCGTCAGGCCGGATTGATCAATGAGGGCTGGGAGAGCAAGTTCGAGCATAACAGTGCGCCTTACACCTCGACGATCGTTTTCCTCGTCCGCAAAGGCAACCCGAAAGGCATTAAGGATTGGCCGGATCTGATCAAGGAGGGGGTAGAGGTTATCACGCCGAACCCTCAGACCTCCGGCGGCGCACGGTGGAACTACCTGGCGGCATGGGGCTATGCACTCAAGGTTAACCATAACGACGAAGCGAAGGCACAGGAATTCGTGAAAGAGCTGTTCACCCACGTGCCGGTGCTGGACAGCGGCGCACGTGGTGCAACAACCACTTTTGTAGAACGTGGAATCGGGGATGTGCTGCTGGCTTGGGAGAATGAAGCGTATCTCTCGATTAACGAGCTGGGACCGGACAAATTCGAAATCGTGAACCCGTCGGTTAGCATTTTGGCGGAACCGCCGGTTGCCGTCGTGGATAAGAATGTCGACAAGCGAGGGACCCGCGAGGTAGTGGTAGCGTACCTGCAATATCTATACAGTGAAGAGGGACAGACGATTGCGGCGGAGAATTACTACCGTCCGACGCTTGCCAGCGTGGCTGACAAGTACAAGGAGAAATTCCCGGCCATCGAATTGTTTACGCTCAAGGATGTGTTTGGAACATGGGAAGAGACGCAAACGAAGCATTTCAATGACGGCGGCATCTTTAATCAGATTTACGTGCCAGGCAGCTGATCGGCATAACCGCCGAAGGCAGGAAAGGATGAGTGGACATGGCTGTACTTCGCGTACAGAAGCAAGGCAGAAATCATCGCAGGGTGCTCCCTGGTTTTGGAATCGGCATGGGACTGACCGTCCTTTATATGAGTTTGGTTGTGCTCGTCCCGCTGTCCGCGCTGCTGCTCAATCAAACCGGACTAACCTGGGAGAAGTTTTGGTCGGTTGCAACCGATCCGAGGGTGCTGGCCTCCTACCGGGTTAGTCTGACGACAGCGGCGCTGGCCGCATTCGCGGATACGATATTGGGGTTGCTGCTGGCTTGGGTGCTGGTGCGGTATGATTTCCCCGGTAAAAAATTGTGGGATGCGCTGATCGATTTGCCATTCGCCCTGCCGACGGCCGTGGCGGGGGTGGCTCTAACCGCGATCTATTCCGCTAATGGCTGGATCGGATCGCTGCTGGAGCCGCTAGGGATCAAGGCGGCATTCTCTCCCTTAGGCATTACGCTGGCTCTCATGTTTATCGGCATACCGTTTGTTGTGCGGACGGTACAGCCGGTGCTGGAGGACGCGGAGCGGGATACGGAAGAGGCGGCTGCCACGCTGGGGGCAGGCCGATGGCGAACGTTTAGCACCATCATTCTGCCAACCCTGATTCCGCCGCTGTTGACCGGATTTGCGCTTGCTTTTGCCCGGGGGATCGGAGAATACGGCTCCGTGGTTTTCATATCGGGGAATATGCCGATGAGGACGGAGATTGCGCCGCTGCTGATCATGACAAAGCTGGAGCAATTTGATTATGCCGGAGCGACGGCAGTTGCCTTAATATTGCTGCTCATCTCTTTTGCACTGCTGCTCGGCATCAATATTTTACAACATTGGTCGCGGAAAACCGCGCGTTAAGGAGGGGATACCATGGCTGGAACTGTATCCGCTGCCGTTCCCGCAGCGAAACGAAATTCGCCGTCCTCTCCGGCTGCAGCGGAGAAGCCGTGGGTGAAATGGACATTCATAAGTTTGGCTGGGCTTGTGCTGTTGTGGCTTATTGTCCTGCCTCTCATTACGGTGATGTCCGAAGCGCTTAAGAAGGGATGGGACGTCTATATAGCAGCCTTATCCGATCCAGATGCCCTATCCGCGCTTCAGCTGACTTTACTGGTAGCGGCCATTGCGGTACCGCTGAATTCGATGTTCGGCGTCATCGCGGCATGGACCATAACGAAGTTCCGTTTTAAAGGGAAAAATCTGTTGATTACGCTGCTGGATCTGCCGTTTGCGGTATCGCCGGTGATCGGCGGGTTAATCTTCGTGCTGATCTTCGGTCGGCAGGGCTGGTTCGGCCCTTGGCTTGAAAGCCATGGTATCAAGATTATTTTTGCCGTGCCCGGCATTGTTCTGGCTACATTGTTTGTCACGTTTCCCTTTGTGGCAAAGGAACTGATCCCGCTGATGGAAGACCAAGGGACGAAGGAAGAGGAAGCGGCAGTAACGCTGGGCGCCAAGGGCTGGCAAATATTCTGGAGGGTTACCCTGCCCAATATCAAGTGGGGGCTATTGTACGGCATCATTCTGTGCAACGCCAGAGCCATGGGCGAGTTTGGGGCCGTGTCCGTTGTATCCGGTCATATCCGCGGTGAGACGAATACGCTGCCCCTTCACGTCGAAATTTTGTACAACGAGTATCAGTTTTCGGCATCGTTTGCGGTGGCCTCATTATTGTTGTTATTAGCCATCGTAACCCTGCTGCTGAAAAATTGGTTTACGCGAAAAAATGACCATTGACAGTCGTTTCCAACCCATGCTAATGTTAATTCATACTATATAGGTTGGAAAAGAATGAATAATGAACGCGTGCAGGCAGATGACCACTTCGACTTGTGGGATAAGTAAATAGATTGGGGCTTTGCCCGGTGAGGAGGCGTATCCATGGCTAAACCTTTAAAAGTGGATGAAATGTGGCTCGAACGCATAGCAAGCCTGCTGAACGACATGGAATTCGGTTCGCTGCAAATTGTAGTGCATGAGGGTCAGATCGTTCAGATGGAACGAACGGAGCGCAAGCGTTTCGAGAATACGGCCTCCGGAGCGGTCAAGACGTCCCGGGCATCCGGCCAACAACGAAGAACGAGCACAAGATGACCCCGCAAGGTTGTCGAGTATCGAGATAAGAACTTCCATCGATGCCATGAAGTGCACCTTATCCAGTAGACTTTGGAAAAACACCCTGGAGTGTTAGCCGATGTAGTCTAAGGGAGTGCGCTTCAGCATTTATGCGGGAGTTCTTTTCTTTTTTGTAGGAACATAGGAATGCGGTATGGAAGAGCGTGATATCCGATAATATCTGCCTGCCCCAAAGGATTGCGAAAATAAAAAAACAGCCCGGCCGATGAAATTCGGTGCGGGTTGTTTTTCGTAATAATACTCATGTCGCTGTTGTCTTATCTGGACCGCAGAGGACTGCTGCTAATCTCCGGTTCACTGGAATGTGCCGTCTCACTAAGAGGGTCGTGATCTCCCGCAGGATGAAGAAATTGTTCCATTAGCTCCGGGTGCCCGGCATAGGGCCGCTCACGCCGCTGGCGAGTGGCCGTAACCCGGAAACCCGCCAGATACAGCAAGAATTGGGTAGCCAAAACGTAAGGTGAGGCCTCGTTCCAGATCAGATTAAACAGGGCTGAAGCTACAATCAGCAGATGCAGCACGGTATAGATAACGCCATGCGTTCTTCTTCTGGAGTCCATCAACAGCCGATAGAAAGAGATCGTGGCAATCATGTTGGAGAGCCATAGACACCATACCTCGGGGTTTGTCCAGACAGAGGATTGCCTTAGTTCTTGAACGAGAATCGTCGTCCATAGAATTGCAGCACCTAGTGAAAGGGCAGGTATTGCAGGTTTCAAGAGCAGCCATAACCCCATACCCCAACCTGGTTTCTCGAGCCGTCCAACCAGCTCGTCGCGCTCCTTCATAAGCCTGTTGATCTCGCGGTCCAGCAGCTTGTGAAGTGTTGTCAATCTGGATTCATCACGATCGCTTAGAAAGGTATCAATCTGTTCGTGGAGCTCCCGAGTCAACAGATCAGCGGATTTGCATTCCTGCAGAAGCCGGATAAGCAGATCCTCGGGGACAGCCGTTCGGGTCGGTCGATTGATAAGGGTTCCCAGAGGCCCGGCCAGTCTGGTGTAAATCGTCAAGGACTGACGAATGCGGGCGAGTGAATCCTTGCGTGCGCCCAGTAGCCGGGATGCACTGTATATGTACAGGCCCGTAAATACCGCAGTGGCAAGAAGCACAGCCACAAGCGTGTCGAGTGAGCCAAAGATATCATTCATCCATTCCGTAAGGGACAAGCGGATCCCTCCTTCAATATTCTACCTTTCACTATTGCACAACAAGGGAGGGATTTCAAGCTGATTCGGTAACAGGCAGCTATGGAGAGCATAGGGGGTTGCGTATAACGTTACGTCATATCCTATAGTCACCTTAGGAGGGGATTGAAGTGAAACGAAAAAAAAGATGGGTACTCTTGGGTAGTATTCTCATTGCGATACTAGCTATACTGACGGTAATAGGCTTCCTATTTAGAGATGACGGGTCGTTAAGCGGTTTTGTTACAGAGGATGGGCAGAAGGAATATGCGGCAGCTTATGGTGAGGCGATGAGTCACTTACCAGAACCGGTTGAATCGATTAAGGTTCATACCGATTTTGGCGTGGTACAGCTCTACAAGTTCCAGGGGAGCGATACACCGGATAAAACACCCCTGCTGCTGCTTCCCGGTAAAGGATCTGCCACTCCCATGTGGGAGGCCAATCTAAGCGGCTTTCTAGAACACAGGCCTGTATACACCCTTGATTTGATAGGAGAGCCGGGTTTAAGCACAGAAACCAGACGGATTGAAACCGCTGCGGACCAAGCAGCATGGTTAGGGCAAGTGCTGGATCAGCTGCCGGAATCAGAGATCCACCTATTAGGGCTTTCGTTCGGCGGGTGGAGTGCGGCGAATGTGGCGCTCAAGCATCCTGAGAAGATTCACTCGCTCATATTACTGGACCCTGTCTATGTGTTTGGCCCCATTCCACTGAAAATGATACTGGTATCCATTCCGGCGTCTGTGCCTATGGTGCCCAAACCGATCCGGGAGAAAATGCTCAGCTATATATCCGGCGGGGCTGAAGTTGATGACAGCGACCCGACCGCCAAATTAATCGAAACCGGTATGCGGACATTCAAGAGCAAGCTGCCTATGCCGGAAGCCATCAAGCCGGAACGATTAGCTGAGCTGACGATGCCGGTGCTCGGTATTTTAGCTGGACAATCGACGATGCACCATGCTGAAAAGTCGTATCAAACGGGGAAGGATTCTCTGAAAGACCCTAATAGCGAGATGGTCGTATTTGAAGATGCCTCGCACGCAATTAACGGGGAATACCCTGAAGAGTTACTGGAAACAATAGAAGCTTTTTTAGCGAAAATCGAGTAAGGGACGGGAAGGGATGGGTTCATGGAAAAAAAATATTCCGTAAAAGAACTCAGTCAATTGTCGGGAATAACTCCGCGAACCATTCAGTATTACGATAATGAAGGGATTCTTAAGGCGGAGCGGGATGAGCTGGGGCATAGAGTATATTATGATAAACAGCTGTATGTACTTGAACAGATTATGTTCTATAGAGCCATCGGTTTCTCTTTAAAAAAGATCAAAGAACAATTGATCGTGGGCACCGAGGAGCAGGATATCGAGAACATTCTAGATTACCAGGCATCGGTCCTCTATTCACAGAAAGAGAGTATCCAAGCCAAGCTTGACGGATTGCATGTCGCAAAGGAAATGATGAAAGAAGGTTACACCGTACCCTGGGAGCTGTTAGCCCATCTCATGCGTTCATTGAATGAGGTTGATATGTCGGCTTGGAAAGAATACGAATTTTCGGAGGAAGACTCTCGACTATTTCGAACAGTATTTAACTCTGAGCAGGCGGCATTGGGTTTTTACAATACGTTCAGAAAAATATCGCTGCAAGCTGCAGCTTATAAGGCCTCAAACGTTCCCATCGAGTCCCGTTTAGCCAGAACCTTAGCCGAAGAATGGCAACGGATGGTTCAACGTGTGACACATGGCGACGAACGGATTCATGCTGCCTTCTTAGCAGTCGATAGAAATCGGGATCAATGGAACAAGGGAGAGCGTCAGCTTGTAATGGAAGCAGAACAATATTTGCAGGACGTCTTGAAGCGCTATCCTGATCGTGAATGAGCTGCATTGCAGCCCAGGTTCTGCTTCCTATGCAGGAAGCTTAAATCGTACTCTACTGTTTACAAGGCTAATATTTTTTTGTTGGCAAACAATTTTTCCCCAAGGCAACATAAGGGACCGAGCCGCATATAGTATATGAATAAGACGGTAGCATCGTAAGAGAGGGAGGGGCCGGGGGATGGAAGTGCAGGTAAAAAAAGGGCCGCTACAACGCGCGAAATTGACGGTCGGTTATGTACTGCTTCTCATGTTGACGGTTTAAGAGCGAGCAGGCCTTTTACCGATGGAAGAGGATGAGTTCCTTCATCTAAAATATAAAGATGGCGCCAGAGGAAAACACCCTCTTGAAACGCCATCTTTTTTATTCCCATTATGAAATAATCGCGATGTTATCGATTGGAGTCATGCAATGCTTTCCAGTATCTATAGTCATGAATGGCGAACCCGGAGAACGAAGGGTGCTTCTCCGCTTTGATACATACCTTGGACAACTGTTCCTCCATATAGGACGTGCCTTCCTCAAAAAAGGTGATGTAAGCTCCCTCATTGCTCGATTTGGTCTCTACGGCAATTAAGGCTTCCTTGCCAAGTTCATCGGCTTCCTTAAGCTCGGCAGCAGCGACTTTATAAATGGTATCTGCCTGATCACGATAGGCCATAATGACGACCTGGTCAAACTGCTGGATCATCCACCGACTGATCGACATCGACTGGTCCGGCAGCTGATAGCCGTGCAGCCAGAATGTCATGTCGGAACCGATGGGCAGATTCAGTGTGTTCGCTTCATGGACCAGATAACGGACGCTCGCCTGCCATTGCTTTATCACGGAGGCCTGGTTTGTTTTCCACTCGGGCAGCACATGGGGCTCGATATCGACATGAATGCCGGTGAAGCGCTCATTCGGTGCAGCGGAAGCCTGATATTCAGCAGTCCATTGAATGAAAGTCTCCAATCGGTGACGCTCCGTTTCCAGCGCCCAGTTAGGAGCGCCGCCTAGGACATGAACCGCGATCCCCTGTTTGCCTGCTTGGCGGATAAAGCTGCGGTAATATTCGGGCCGAACATCGCGGTTCATCTGCAGATAGAGCACATTGACTCCTTGATTGGCGGCAAAATCAAGAATGTCTTCAGCCGAATCTTGAATCTGCGGCGTATCCCAGAACCAGGTTGCCTTCTGGCGGGGTTCGGCCGTAGCGGCATCAGGCTGAAGGGACAAGCTGCTAAGCAGCAGCAGACTGCCTGCGAGACAGAGGGCCAGCCAGCGGACGTATTTTTTTTTCATAATATGGATAATCTCCTTTACATACGATTAGCTCATAGGATAACGACAAATTCCAACAAATACACAACATTAGTATTGCGATGTAAGTCATTATTCAAGATATATATATTCGTAAATATGCACTTATGTACTCTATCGGCGAAAGTGATATTGTGATACATAGGCCTAAAGATCTATTATTTTGAGGGAAAATGAACGAATGGAGTTTGAAGAGGTCTACATGGGGATAAGTAAATAGGAGGTGTGACAGTCCGAAACGGCTATAGACGGCACCAGGTGTTTATAATACTACTTAAGATTCAAGAAGAGCCATTCATCACCAGGGGTGATGTAGTATAATTTCTAAGCGAAGGAGCGATGAACATGAAGGTAGCATTAATTGGAGCAAGCGGCACGATCGGGAGACGAATTACGGAGGAAGCGCTGCGACGGGGGCACGAAGTTACTGCGATTTTGCGTAATCCGGATCGATTGGATGCAGAGCATGAGCAATTAAAGAAAGTTAAAGCGGATGTAATGGATCCTTCATCATTAGAAGAGGCGATTCAAGGGCATGATGCTGTCATTAGCGCTTTCGGCCCGAAGTTCGGCCGGGAAGAGGAACTCGTTGCAGCCGCACGCACGATTGTGGAGGGGACGAGACGCGGCGGCGTAACCCGCCTGTTGATCGTTGGCGGCGCTGGCAGCTTGATCGCTGACAGCGGCGTACCGCTTATGGATACCCCGGAATTTCCGGAGGAGATCAGGCCGCTTGCCCGTGCGCATGCGGATGCTTACGATCTGTATAAGGAAAGCGATCTGGAATGGACGTATGTCAGTCCGGCAGCGATTATTGAGCCGGGGAAGCGTACCGGACAGTTCCGGATCGGCATGGACCGCCTGGTGACTGACGAGAGCGGAAGCAGCCGAATTTCGGTTGAGGATTTCGCGGTAGCGGTGATCGATGAGCTGGATGATCCGCAGTTTATTCAGTCCCGTTTTACCGTTGCTTATTAATAGACAGGCATCCTGAGTCGCCAAAGCGTTTGCGTAGGATATATCGAAGCAAAGGGGAGAGCTTGGATGTATGTTGTGACGTCTGAACAGATGAGGGCACTCGACAACCGTACGATTCATCAAATCGGGATTCCGGCCATAGCTCTGATGGAGAATGCAGGTAAGGCGATTGCCGAGGAAGTCCTGAAGCTGTGCCTGGAGCGTGATAGAGTGAGCCGTTCTCTTAACGGAGCTGCTGCTGGGACAGCAGGAAAGGCTCGGTCCTTCATGTCCGAGGACGGGCGAGGGGAACAGCGGCTATCCTCACCGGAGCATTCGGCAGCGGCGGAGGCTCTTATCGCCGGGGATGACCTGGCTCTGGAGATGAGCCGTCCGTCGCCTGTCATCGACGGAGACGCTCGATTGCCCACCGCGCTTGCGGCGCAGGAGCACTGGCTCATTCTGGTGGGCAAGGGCAATAACGGCGGCGACGGGGTGGTCGCCGCCCGGCATTTGCGTGACGCAGGTATACGCGTCACGCTGCTCTATGCCGCCGAGCCGTCCGCGCTAGCCGGCGAAGCGGCGGTGCAGCGGGATGCCGCGGCAGCGCTTGGCATCCCGGCTCTGGTCCACGGCCATGATGCCGTGGACTACGGCGCGTACACCGGCATCGTGGACGCGCTGCTCGGCACGGGCGCGGCGGGCGCGCCCCGCGGCGCTTACGCCGCGCTGATCCAGGCCGCCAATGATAGCGGCCTGCCGATTGTGTCCGCGGATATTCCGAGCGGACTGGACGCCGATACCGGCGCGCGGCACGAGCCGTGCATCTCGGCCGCGGTGACGGTATGCCTCGCATTCCTGAAGCGAGGCTTGGTGCAGTACCCCGGCGCCGAGGCGGCCGGCCGGGTGGTGGTCCGCGCCATCGGCATCCCGGCATCGCTGTGCCGGGAGCAGGGCGTCAGCACGCATCTGCTCACCCCGCATGTCCTTCGGACCGAGTTGGGTGTGGACGTGTCCTGCTACCGCTCGCCGGATGGACACAAGGGCACCTACGGTCACGTGCTGACCGTAGGGGGCAGCCGCACGATGAGCGGCGCAGGCCTGCTCGCTTCCCGGGCAGCACTTCGTGCGGGCTGCGGCCTGGTGACCTGGGCGCTCCCTGCAAGCCTGGTGCTGCCGCTGAGCGGAGCCGCGCCCGAGGTGATGCTTGTCCCCGCCACAGGCGAGGAGAGCGGCGGCTACTGGGATGAGGCCTCCGCGGAGCAGGTGCTGGAACTCGCCAAAACCCGCGATGTGCTGGCCGTAGGTCCGGGACTTGGCCGTTTTGAAGGAGATGCCAGATGGCTTCGCCGTTTGTGGGAAGAATGGGAAGGACCGCTGGTGGTGGATGCCGATGCGCTGAATATGCTGTCCGCGGCCGGTGATTTCGGCACCTGGAAGCCGCGCGGTGCGGCAACCGTGCTGACTCCGCATCCGGGGGAGATGTCCCGGCTGCTGGGTATCCCAACCGCCGAGCTGCAGCGGGACCGGATCGGTGTCGCCGCATCGTTCGCGACCGGGCACGGGGTTACCCTCGTGCTCAAGGGGGCGCATACCGTCGTGGCTTCGCCGGACGGACAAGCCTACATCAACACAACCGGCACCTCCGGCATGGCGACGGGAGGCACCGGGGACGTGCTGACCGGCATCATTGCCAGCCTGCTGGCGCAAGGATATGCCGGTCCGTCTGCAGCCGCGCTTGGCGTGTGGCTGCACGGCCGTGCCGGCGAGCGGGCCGCGCGACACCGGGGACATCCCGCCTCGGTCATCGCCGGGGATGTCATCGAAGCACTTTGACGCGAAGAGAAAGGCCCTCATCGAAGGGCCTTTTTTTCATGGAAGGCCAGTTAAGTCGCTTGAATCAGATCACCCAGCATAACAGGGGAACGACCAAGGCAAAGAACGGGGTGGCCAGAGAATTGCTGGAGAACGCGTGCTTCCCCCACAAGAAGATGAGCAGTGTTAAGGCTCCCGCTGCTGCGCGCAGCCAGAGCTGCTCCGGGTTTCCGCCTGTGAATAGGGCGAAGAACAGAAATCCGACCGCTCCGTACACGGCGGCTTGTTTACCCTTATGCAGGGAAGGCAAGAACGAGAGTATGGCATCTGCCGCAAGGGATGCAGTCAGCGCGTAACCGTATACCCAGTGCTCTTGCGGCAGATAAAGGCCTAGCCATTCCGAAGCTCGATCAGCGCCGGGAGACCACACCCAATCGAGCAGGCTCAGCAGCAGCACAACGATGCCGGCGCTGGCCAGCTTGTTTAATGCATAAAATCCCATGTCCATCCGGCCGGACCGTTTAGGAATTCCCGTGTTCATGGTACACATCCTCTGCTTGTTATTCATAGCTTCTCGAACGCTTAAAGCACCGCTGTTAACTGGTTACCATCTGTCCCCCGTTGACGTGAATAGCCTGACCCGTGACAAAAGAGGAACAGATGGACGACGCCAAGTAAACATAGGCAGGTGCCAGCTCATAGGGTTGTGCCGCCCGCTTCATCGGTGAATCCGTTCCGAACACGGCGACCTCTTCGGCAGGGAAGCTGGATGGGATGAGCGGCGTCCAGACCGAGCCGGGAGCGACGGAATTGACGCGGATGCCTTGATCGACGAGCGAAAGGGCAAGGGATCGGGTAAGGGAAACGATGGCGCCTTTGGTAGAAGAATAGTCGATGAGCTCCTTAATTCCTTGATAGGCGGTAATGGAGGCCGTGTTGATGATCGATGCCCCGGATTTCATGTGGGGCAGCGCAGCTTGGATCATGAAGAAAAAGGGAAAGATGTTCGTTTGATAGGTATGATGCAGCTGTTCCTCCGTGATGTCCAAGATGCTGCGCTGAACATACTGGACGGCATGGTTGTTTACAAGCACATCCAGCTTGCCGAAGTGGGCTATCGTCTCGTTTACTACGGCTTCGCAGTTCTTTTTATACCGCAGGTCGATCTTCATTAAGAGGCAGCGTCTGCCGAGCGACTCAATGCGCTGCTTCGTCACTTCCGCATCCGAAGTTTCATATAAGTATGGGATGACCAGATCGGCACCTTCCTTGGCAAAAGCAATGGCCGCCGCTTTGCCGATGCCGCTGTCCCCTCCGGTTACAATGGCGATTTTGCCATCCAGTTTACCGCTGCCCCGGTAGGCGGGATCCTCGCTGATCGGACGCGGTGACATGAGGCTTTCAAGACCGGGCTGGCAGTTTTGATGCTGGGGAGGGAACGCGATGGGCTGTTCCTTGCATTCGGTTTTGGAGCCTACGTATGGAATGGGCTGCTGGGGATTCATTTCCTTCCTCCTTTGATATACAGAGTATTTTCGTTGAACGCCGATGCTTTATCTCTATGCATCCGCCCAGTCGGGGGTGCCGTTTATGAACAGAATAGGAGAAAGGTCGTGCGCAAACGCGCGGGTTACAGATTTTTTACGATGTCTTTCGGGCTATTGGAGCGAGTGTAATGGTTGGCGAATCGCCAAGGTTCAATTGCCGGAGCTGCTGCATTGACAAAAGCGCGGACACATTGATACGATGATACTAATTCTGACAAGTTTGCTCTGATTTATATGGGTTGACGTTCGAGAGGACCTTACATAGCGATCTTATGAATGGATGAGATGGCGACACTATAAGATAAGCCGAGGTGAATGATTATGGCGAAAGCTGTTATTATTAACGGAAGTCCTACAGCCGGATCCCGATTGAATGCGGTTATGGAATATGCGGAGCAGGCACTGACTGCTGCGAATTTCGAGGTTAGCCGGATCGACGTGGCCGGGCTGCCGCCTGAGGATCTGATTCATACCAAATTTGAGAGTGAGCATATTGTCAAAGCGAACGGGCTTGTGGCCGAGGCCGATGCCGTGATTGTGGCAAGTCCGGTTTATAAAGCTTCGTTTACCGGTGTTCTGAAGACCTTTTTAGACCTGATTCCGCAAAAAGGCTTGGCCGGCAAAATCGTGCTTCCGATGTTTATCGGCGGCAGTCTCGCACATCTGCTGGCAATTGATTATTCGCTCAAGCCCGTGCTTTCTTCGATCGGGGCCCGTCATATTCTTGGCGGCGTGTACGCGGTGGATGCCCAGGTGGCACGTACCGAGGATGGCGGATTTGATGTAGCGGACGTGCTTCAGGAACGCTTGACCTCCGCGATGGAGGAATTAATTGAAGAAACCCGTTACCGGACAGAACGCGCATAAGGATGGCATGAGTGGACGGCAGGGATATGAAAGCGATAGAGATCATATGGAGGGATACCATTTGCAAAAGCTAGTATTTTTTGTCGGCGTGGCCGGTACAGGCAAGACAACCGTAGCCAAGAAGCTTGCAGTCCGTATACCGGCTGCATTTCTCGACCGTGATACGGTGGGGGGACGCTTTGTTGAGAAGTTCCTGGAAAGTAACGGACTGGATCCGAATGACCGCGATTCT
This sequence comes from Paenibacillus sp. Dod16, assembly GCF_049893405.1. Taxonomy (NCBI): domain Bacteria; kingdom Bacillati; phylum Bacillota; class Bacilli; order Caryophanales; family Paenibacillaceae; genus Paenibacillus; species Paenibacillus sp. Dod16. Next base: position 46,802 of record NZ_JBNDYG010000041.1, on the reverse strand, counting down.
TCCTTTTATAAAGAGAACCTGCGCGATCTGGAATATGATACGACCAAGGATATTTGCATCGAGAACCTGGGTGCCGGACAAAATGTTTTTATGATTTCTCCGTTTACCGCCGAGCTCAAGAATCGCGAATGGATTGAAGAAGTCATTGCATCGGCAGGGTTAACGAAAAGCGACGTTGACGTGAAGGTCATCGTGGTTGCGCTCAAAGACATGGATTTGCAGAAGGAGCGCATCATTGACAGACAGACCGAGCGGGATCAGTGGAAGCTGGATCATTGGGACGACTTCAAGAAGCGCGTCGATTTCGTGCCGGAAGTGAACTGGGACATTCCGCAGACATCCATTAAGGTATTCGATAACAGCGGCGATTTGACGGAAGAGAAGGTTGAGGAGCTCTATCAGTTTATCGTAAGCGAGTAGCATATCAGAATAACACCATTCGATATCGTATAAAAAAAGTGCGTCATACCAGGTGCCGGCGAGCCCTGTGATGGCGCATTTTTATTGAGTATCGACGAGGCATCAACATCTCGAGGCAATACCCCCTATTATGGCGTGAAAAAGGATGTTCGTATTCACCCTTCAGGGAAACGCCCCATGCTTATGTTCGGAAATATCGAGCGATGGTCCTGAATTGGAACTATTGGCATGATATATAGTAGAGTAGTAATTATAGGTTTCACAATCGAGGAGGGAAAGCGCTTGGATAACGCTGCTATGCTTGCCTATCTACGAAGCGTTGTGTTAATGAGGGATCGCATCCCTTCATTTCATGAATATCCTTTTAATTTGCCGGCCGTTGCGGCTTTGGACGGTCTTCATTTTCATCCGAAGGTTACTTATATCGTAGGCGAGAATGGCATGGGCAAATCCACGCTGCTGGAGGCGATTGCTGTAGCATTGGGTTTCAATCCGGAGGGGGGCACCATCAATTTCTCTTTTTCCACGGCGGAGACGCATTCTGTGCTGTATCAATATATCCGTACGGTTCGAGGAGTCCGGAAGCCGCGGGACGGTTTCTTTTTCAGGGCGGAAAGCTATTATAATGTGGCCTCCGAGGTTGATTCACTGGCGCTTTGGCATTCCTATGGCGGAAAGTCGCTGCATCATCAATCCCATGGTGAGTCCTTCTTTGCGACGTTTCTGCACCGCTTCGACGGCAACGGACTGTACATCATGGACGAGCCGGAAGCGGCCTTGTCGCCATTTCGCCAAATGGCGCTGCTCCGACGCATCCATGACCTGGTCCAGGAAGACTCGCAGTTTATTATTTCCACCCATTCGCCAATTGTTATGGCTTATCCCGATTCCATCATCTACAAGCTGACTTCCGAAGGGGTGGAAGAGTCGAGCTTGGAGGAAACGGATCATTATATGATTACGAAGGAATTCGTGAATCGCCGGGAAGCGATGCTGCATGAATTGTTTGCGGACGATGAGGAATAAACGGGAAAGATAAGGGCATGTAAGATCGCATAGATCTTGCGTGCCCTTTTTATATAGGAGCCTGTTATCGTACCGAGCGTTTCGAGTCAGGGGAATGATTGGTAGTTTTCCATCCGTAGATATTTCTAATGTTAAGAATCATGGATATTCGAAATCCTGAAATAAACTTAGAACAATTTAAGTAATTAGTCAGTTATACCTCGATAAATGGGATAAAATAGAATTATAATCATGAAAATGGTGTTTACAAGTTAGAATCATTGAACTAAAATAAGAAGCGAGGTGAAAAACTCTGGAGAACGGAAGAGAAGCAAGCGTCGAGAGACTCATGGACATGTATCGTGAGTTATCGGATAAAATGACGAGCCATCGGGTCGTATCTTTTTTGAGTCACTTGAGAAAGAACGATTTAACGATGAATCAGTATAAGATCTTAAGTTTGATCGAGCAGCAGGGTCCGCTGCTTCCGAATCGGTTGGCTGAGCATATGGAGCTTAAGGCTGCAACGATCACGTATTTAGTGGACGCTCTGGGACAGCGGGGGCTGGTGGTTCGAACGCCAAATCCCAGTGATGGACGCAGCCACTATGTCAATCTTACGGCAGAAGGCCGGCAGCTTGTGCTCGATGCCCGCAGCGAAGGAGATTATGCCGTCATGGAATCCTTCAAGCAGCTGGATGAGGATGAGGCGGATAACCTGTATATTTTACTGCGATTGCTTGGCAAGAAATTATTTCCATAACCAAAGACCAAACTCTTTGAATCCCGCCTCCAGCTCTGTTAAACAGATCCGGGCGGGGTTACTTTGTTTAGGAGGCTTCATGTGAATACACAAGATAAATCTTCATTTTGGCTTATAATGAGCGCTATCTTTTTCGGTAATTTTCTGGCGGTGCTCAGCATCACGACCATCAACGTGGCTTTTCCCGTTGTCATGGAGCAGTTCGATGCCACGCTGAGCACAACCCAATGGCTGATGGCCGGGTATCTGCTGGCAACGGGCATTGTGGCTCCCATCGTAGGTTACATGGGGGACCAGCTCAGTTATAAGAGGCTGTTTGTCCTGGCCTTGTTGGGCTTTACGCTCTCGTCGCTATTATGCGTTGTAGCCTGGAACATCGAGACTTTGATTGCTTTCCGGATTACGCAAGGCGTGTTCGGCGGGATGATCATCCCGATTACGATGACCATCATATACCAGGTATTCCCCCGGGAGCGGCAAGCCTACGCCATGGGACTATGGAGCCTGGCCTCTATGCTGGCACCGGTGATCGGGCCGACACTTGGCGGATGGCTGGTGCAATATTTTGGATGGAAATCGATTTTCATTCTAAATATTCCGATCGGTCTGATCTCGATGGTCATCGTAAGCAAATTCATTCCTTTTTATCGACTGACCGGGAAGAAGAGGTTCGATCTCCTCGGATTCTTGACGGTGGTGGCGGGCAGTTCTCTTTTGCTGCTCTCCTTCAGCCACGGCAACGACTGGGGCTGGGGATCCTGGAAGACCCTGTCCCTGCTCATCTCCGGAATTTTACTGCTGCTGTTCTTCATTAAGTGGGAGCTGCGGATTTCATCCCCGTTATTGCAGCTTAAAGTGTTCAAATTCCCCCGATTTCGGTACAGCTTGATCCTGAACTGCATCGTGACGATATCGCTGTATACGGGAACCTTGCTGGTGCCGCTCTATTTACAGACCGTGCTGAAGCTGTCTCCGATGGATACCGGACTTATCATGCTGCCGGGCGCGGTTGTCATGGCCGCTGCGTCGCCGATTATCGGCAAATTTTATGATCGGATCGGTCCATTCCGGCTGGTGATCACGGGGGTTCTCATCATTGTGGCCGCCACGCTCGCTTTCAGCGGAATCGGCATCCATACCTCGGTTCTGTACATTTCCTTGCTGCAGCTGGTTCGCTGCCTCGGCATTGCTTTATGCAATATGCCGTTAACGAACGCAGCGATGAGCGCGGTGTCCAGCGAATATTCAGGCCACGCATCGTCCATCACGAACTGGGCGCGCCAAGGGCTCGCTTCGTTATCGATCGGCATATTCAGCGCACTGGTGGTATCCAGAACGTCCTACTACATGGGTGCGGGGGCTTCGACCCAGCGTGCGGCGACAACGATGGGCATTGATGACGTGTTTATGATCGGAACGATGGCGGCTGTTATTGCCATACCTCTTACATTTTTGTTACGGGTCAAAAAGAAAAAAACGGCTCACCCTGTCGCGCTCTGACCGGGCGTTCATCGGCCAAGTGGAGAAGATAATCCTGCGGGCCGTTGAAGCCTGGCGTAAGATAGGGAAACTCGAAAGGTATCAAGCGATTGAATGGGGTATGTTGAGCTGCATCGTTGGCGTCAAGGATAACCTCAAGCATGGGCAAATAGGACGTTAACTGGTAAGAGGGCAGCTGAAGGGCTGCTCTCTTTTTTTGCATTACACCCGTCAATGGATTGCACGAATTATGACAACGCTGTTCTTTTATTGAAATCGCGGTCTGTGGTAGGGTGAAGTATACGAATGTGCAGGTGGTAGGAGGAGCTTATGGAATTTATACGGAAGCTGTGGATTTTCGGTTATCAGCAGGCGTTGTCCTGCATATTTCCGGTTATGATCTTCGCTGCGCTGGGACTGACCAAGGTGGTTGAGATTCCCGGCTTGGCGCGGTATGATCTCATCCTTCTCATATGTGTGCTGGCGCAAATCGGGATGCTGGTGAGCAAACTGGAGACATGGGATGAGCTGAAGGTCATCTGCGTCTTTCACGTCATCGGTTTGATGCTGGAGCTGTATAAAGTGCATATGGGCTCGTGGTCTTACCCGGAGGAAGGCTGGAGCAAAATCGGCGGCGTCCCGCTGTACAGCGGCTTTATGTACGCCAGTGTGGCCAGTTATATATGCCAGGCATGGCGCCGAATGCATTTGCGTATAACGGGCTGGCCGCTGCCCGTGCTGACCGTGCTGATCAGCGCAGCGATCTATGCCAACTTCTTTACCCATCACTATGTGTGGGATGCACGCTGGCTTCTCACGGCATTGTTATTCGTGGTGTTCGGCAGAACGATGGTGTATTTTGACGTGGACGGAAAGACGCTGCGGATGCCGCTGGTGCTGTCGTTTCTGCTGATTGGCTTTTTTATCTGGATCGCTGAGAACATTTCTACGTTTCTTGGGGCCTGGACTTATCCGGGTCAGGAGCGCACATGGAGCCTTGTGCATATCGGCAAAATCAGCTCGTGGTTTCTGCTGGTCGTGATCAGTGTCATCATTGTAGCTCAGCTGAAGCATCTGAAGCAGGGCAGAGGACCGTCCCAAGGCAATCCGAAGGGAACGGTCATGTGAGTCCAGTTTAGCGGATTTGACCATTTATGCCTAATCATATATCCTATGGTTAATTAGATGATGGAAAGCTAACGTTGCGACTCGAGCTTAAGGCAAGAGACTTTGTATGAACATAGATGTTTGGCATAGATGAACCGCGCGAAGCAGAAGGGAGGAGGATCCACATGAAAAAAAGATCATTGGCGTCTTTGGCAAAAGGCATGGGATACTCCACCGCTGTTTTCTTTGATCCGTCCGATTATGGGAGAAGTGTGTCCAAAATCGGATATTCGGGCGATCAAGGATCCCTCCATTCGATGACTGAATGAGGATGCAGTGGAATTAAACACCACAGGTCGCTTGCTTGTGGTTGCATAGATCGGCATGTACACCACAGGTGCGCTGTGGTGTTTTTTTGTGCTTCTAATGATTCAAACAGAGGAGAGGGATACGTATGTTCATGCAAGGGAAACAGATTTATGTGAAGTCGGTAGAGGAATTGGATGTGGACGCACTTCTGAAGCTCGAGAAGGATAACCGGGATTTTTTCCAGCGGTTCACGGGCTTAAGGGAAGAGAGCTTCTACACCCATCAGGGACAGCTTGAGCGGATCCGAAAGGCCGTGGAAGCCAGCAAGGCAGATCAAGGGTATGTCTATGTGATTGGGCTGCGGGACACCGGATCGATAATCGGCGAGATTATGCTGACCGAAGTGGTGCGGGGGAATCTGCAGAGCTGCTGGATCGGTTATTTTTTGGACCGAGACCATAACGGAAAGGGGTATATGACCGAAGCGGTTCAATTGGTCGTGAGGTTTGCCTTTCAGGAATTGAAGTTTCACCGGATTGAGGCGGGCGTGATGCCGCACAACCTGGCCTCGATCCAAGTGCTTTTGAAAGCCGGATTCCATAAAGAGGGGATTGCCCGAAAAAACGTGAAAATCAACGGAACGTGGGAGGACCATCAGACGCTGGCTATTTTGAATGAAGCCGATGAGCAGCAGCCGTCTTCAATTCAGCGGTACAATCCACCTGTTATTGCCCCGCCGATCGGGCCTTATACCCATATAACCAAGGTTCCGAGAGGGAGCGAGCTGCTGGTCTTCTCCGGTCAGGTGGGAACCGACAGCGAGGGGAACCTGCCGGACGATATGAAGCAGCAGGTGGAGAACACCCTGGCGAACATTGAGAGGTTATTGGCTGCGGAAGCGATGTCGGTGGATCATATCGTCAAAATCAACATTTGGGCGGCTCAGGAGGTCGACTGGGATCACTTCCATCAGGTATGGGAGAAATTCCACGGGGGGAAGGCCCCGGCCATGACGATGGCCTACGTGCCGGCATTGGCGATGCCGTCCATTCAGGTAGAGATCGAGGTATGGGCAGCGAAGGGATAGCATTGATGAACCGTAAGTAAGAGCTGTAGACTTGGACTGCGGCCGATCATATGCAGTTACAAAAAAACCTCCGTGGATTCCTGTTAAGGGATCCACGGAGGTTTGTTATATGGAGAGGAGCTTATAGATCGTCAAATCCGTTGTCGTCGCCAACTTTGCCGTAGTTACGGGATTTGGCTTCGAAGAAGTCGGTCTTCGTCGCGTTGAGGGCTTCATCCGAGAAAGGCTTGATCCATGGCATGCAGTTAACGTCCACGCCTTCATAAGCTTTTTCCAGACCCATCATGGTGATACGACGGTTCGCGATGTACTTGATGTAATCGCCCAATTCGTTCAGATCGATGCCGCGCACATTGCTGAGTGTGTAGTGAGCCCAGTTGGTCTCAAGCTCAACCGCACGGTCAATGGTGCGGTACAGGTAGTCGATGTTCTCTTTCGTGTTCAGCTCAGGGAAGTCCTTGAGCAGCTGCTTGAACACTTCGGCGAAGAAGTAGCAGTGCTGATTCTCGTCACGCTGAATATAGGAAATCATCTGGCTGGTTGCCATCATCTTCTGGTCACGGGCCAAGTTGTAGAAGAAGGCAAACGTGCTGTAGAAGAAGATGCCTTCCAGGATCAGGTCCGCCACCATCGCTTCGAAGAAGGACTGCGGCGACGGATTGTCACGGAAGTTTTGATAGATGTCCGAAATGAACTGATTGCGCTCGAGCAGAACCGGATCATGCTTCCAATACTCGAAGATTTCCTTCTGTTCCTGATCCGAAACGATGGAAGAGAGCACATAGGAATAGGATTGGTTGTGAACCACCTCTTGCTGACCGATGATGGCCGAGATGGCTTCGAGCGACGAATCCGTGAAGTAACGCTTCACGTCGCTTACAAACATCGTCTGCATGGAATCCAGAACAGCCAGCAGGGAGATGTTGATCTTGAAGGTGCGCTGCTCTTCAGGGTCCAGGCGCGGGAACTGCTGCGCATCCTTGGACATCGGAATCTCGTCCGCGATCCAGTGGTTCAGCAGCAGGACCTTGTACAGCTTATACATATGAGGCATCCGAATGTCGTTCCAGTTCAGGATCCCGGAGCATTCACCTTCAATAACACGCGTGGAGCGGTTGGGTGCTTCGGTGTTAAATATCTTTTGCATTTGCATGCCGATTTTCTCTCCTTGTATATCATAGTAGGGCGGCGCCTAGGCGAAGCTGAGGGATATTGGTCCAGCATATTCACGGGACGGGTATCCAGCTCCAGCCGCTTGTTGTCCGCCCTTTGCCTGAATGTATTGTAAAGGTTGCAAAGGGCTCCCAAAGGCGGACGTAAACTCTTCCGATTGGATACCCTTACCCTTGTAGTCTTCTATTTAGAAAGCTTATCCACTCCTGCTAAGCGGGAACACCCGCATACAGCCGTTCGATGCTTGTTTGCACCACATGAAAAGCGATTCCCAAAGGGAGAGCAATCCACGTAGGTAACTCACGGTCCCTGCGCCGCATGAGAAGCGATTCCCAAAGGGAGAGCAATCCACGTAGGCAGTAACTTAACAATCGCCACGAAGTAACTCACGGTCCCTGCGCCGCATGAGAAGCGATTCCCAAAGGGAGAGCGATCCACGCAGGCAGTAACTCAACAAAGCGCACGAAGTAACTCATTAGCCTCGCACCACATGAGAAGCGATTCCCAAAGGGAGAGCGATCCACGTAGGTAGTAACTCAACAAATCGCATGAAGTAACTCATTAGCTTCGCACCACATGAGAAGCGATTCCCAAAGGGAGAGCGATCCACGTAGGCAGTAACTCAACAAAACGCACGAAGTAACTCATTAGCTTCGCACAATATTCCAGCGTTCCCGTAGGGAGAAAGCGCTCCTGGCCACCCAAAGTAACTATAGAAGCGCATCATTCACGCCATGCACACCTTGCGGGTGTCCAGAGGGCAGCGCCCTTGGGGCCCTCCCTTGGAAGGGAGGGTTTGGGTGGGTTCGAAAAAGGTTAGACTAAACTCTTAGCTTGCGCACGACTCACACTCTTCAATCGTCAGCGCACGGCTGCGTACATAGTACGTGGACTTGATACCGGCTTTCCAAGCATGCAGGTGCAGCTCCAGGAATTCCGAAGCACGGATATCAGGGCGGACATACAGGTTAAAGCTTTGTGCCTGGTCAACGTGACGCTGACGGGCGGCAGCCATTTTGATGGACCAATGCTGGTCGATCAAGAAAGCCGTTTTATAGTACCAGATCGTTTTTTCGGATAGATCCGGAGCCGGGTTAGCCACTTTATAGGTGGTTTTTTCTTCATAAGAAAGAAGTTCGTACAATGGATCGATGCTCGCCGTGGAACCCGCGATGATCGAGGTGGAGCCGTTCGGTGCGATGGCAAACAGCCATGCGTTACGGACACCGTTCGCTTGTACTTCTTGCTGCAATTCGCGCCATTGTTCGGTGGTTACGAACTTGCCTTCATGCTCGCCGTCGGTGTAACCGCGGAACGTAAAGTACTCGCCGCTCTCCCAGTCGGAGCCTTTGAATTTCGGATAATGGCCTTTTTCCTTGGCCAGCTCCATGCTGGATTTAACGAGCAGGTAGTTGATGTGCTCATACAGGTTGTCATTATAGGCAACGGCTTCGTCGGATTCCCAGCGAATGCCTTCCAGCGCCAGCAAGTGATGCAGACCGAAGGTGCCGAGACCGACCGCACGATATTGACTGTTGGTATATTGAGCTTGCAGAACTTCAATATTGTTAATGTCGATGACGTTATCCAGCATGCGAACCTGAATTGGAACGAGACGCTCCAATACACCGGCAGGTACAGCACGAGCCAAGTGGATAGAGTTCAGGTTGCAGACAACGAAATCGCCAGGGATTTTGGAAATGACGATTCGAGTTTGGCCGTCTTTCGTAACCAGCTCTTCTTGCTCAACGACTGTCGGAGATTGGTTCTGCATGATCTCCGTGCACAAGTTGGAAGAGTAAATCATGCCATGCGCAGAGTTCGGGTTCGCACGGTTGACCGTGTCGCGGTAGAACATGTACGGTGTACCCGTTTCAAGCTGGGATTTCATGATGCGCTTCATAATGTCGATGGCTTGTACCGTAATGCGTGGCAGCAGCGGGTTCGCCACGGCTTCAGCATATTTTTGACGGAATTCGCCTTCGCCTTGTCCTTGATCATAGAAGTCTTCCAGGCCCAGCGGACGGCCATTCTCGTCTTTCCAGCCCATGATTTTCTTCACTTCGTGCGGACAGAACAAGCTCCACTCTTCACGTGCTTCTACAGCCTCCATGAACAAGTCAGGCAGACATACGCCATGGAACACGTCATGTGCTCTCATACGCTCGTCACCGTTGTTCAGCTTCAGATCCAGGAAGGACAGAATGTCTTTGTGGAACACATCCAGATAAACCGCGATGGCACCTTTACGGGTTCCCAATTGGTCAACGCTAACAGCGGTGTTGTTCAACTGGCGAATCCAAGGGATAACGCCGGAGCTGGTATTCTTGTGACCGCGGATGTCAGAGCCGCGTGCACGGACTTTACCGAGGTATACCCCGATGCCGCCGCCCATTTTGCTGAGACGGGCGATATCCGTATTGGAATCGAAGATCCCTTCCAGGGAGTCGTCTACGGTATCGATGAAGCAGCTGGAAAGCTGGCCGGCTACCTTTTTGCCTGCATTGGACATTGTCGGCGTAGCCGCCGTCATGTACAGGTTACTCATGGCCCAGTAGGCTTCTTTGACAAGGTCAAGACGCTTGTCGGCAGGCTCGTTATGCATGAGGAACATCGCGATGACCATGTAGCGTTCTTGCGGAAGTTCCATAACGCGACCGTCAAAATCGTTTGCCAGGTAACGCTCAGCCAGCGTCAACAGACCGATGTAATCAAACAGCAGATCGCGGCTTGGATCGATGCACTCGCCGAGCTCTTCGATTTGTTCTTTGGTATAGCTGGTCAGAAGATCCTCGCGATAGATGCCTTTTTGTACAAGCTCCGTAATGAGCGGATAGAAGGCACCGTATGGCTCTTCCGGGTAGGCTTTGTATCGGCGGTTGGTGGCCGCTTTTTTATATAAAGAGGTCAGAAACGAACGCGCAGCTGCAAACTTCCAATTCGGCTCCTCTTTGGTGACAAGCTCAAGGGCGGACATCGTGAAGGCGTTGCTGATTTCTTCGCCGGTAACTTGCTCGCCGCGCAATTTGGCATTGACGCCGCGAAGCAGGCGCTCTTTATCGAGCATGTCCAATCCTTTCAGAGTCCGATCGGCATAGACGGAGAGGCGAATTTCATCAAAGGCGAGCTGACGGTTGTTCGGTTTAACTACGAGCTGGGGCATGAATAAATTCCTCGCTTTCTTCGGGGGAAATATGAAAAAGGACATCAAAAAAACATTTTCTAAAACCCGCGGGCAGGCTTGAAAATGTCCGTGCGCTGTGATTCGAAAATGACGTTTGCCATAAGCCCATGAACGGGCATGATGTTATGTACAGACGCAAGTTTAACGAACACTTACCTAAAACCCCGTAGGTTGGTGTCTACTGCATATAGGCAGGTCTCCTGACTTGAGCTTCTTCCCTCGGCGTTGCCTTTCCCGAGACCTTGCTCCGGTTCCTCGGTGGCATATGTCGGATGTGAATGGCTGATAGATCATAAACAGCCTTAGAGCCCTTACAGTGGCGGGACCGTGATGGATTTACACCATGCTTCCCTATTAAGCCGGACTGCCTTATAGGTTGATCCGGCACCTATACACACTATATTTGGTTGTTGTTAATCTAATTTAACCCAATATATTGTGTTTGTAAACCATATTCTTAAAATTGAACGCAAAATGAATTATAGCAAACGAGCGGTCATTGTGCCAGTTAAGAAACTGCCAAAAGGCCATAACATTTCCTGAATTGTGACCAAATGCGACCTTTTCTGCGCAGATACCACGTATATTATCGTTTTGACAAAATAGGATATATTCGTATGGACGAAACGAGGAAGGTACACCATATCTTGTGTGAAGCTAAAGGCAGACGGACTTTGATATGGAGGGCCAGAATTGTTATGATAACAGTATTCGGAAATTTAGAGCATTCCATATAAATGGGATGGGAACAAGGGAGGGTTTTAAGATGGCAATAGCGGAGGTAACGGTGATTCCAATCGGAACCGCAACAACGAGTTTGAGCTCTTATGTTGCTGAGATGCAGCGTGTATTGAAACAACAGGATGGAATATCCTATGAGCTGACTTCGATGAGCACCATCATCGAGGGAGAGCTTAACATGATCTGGCGGGCGATAGAGGCTTTGCATGAAGCGCCCTTTCTGTCCGGTGCGCAGCGCGTATCGACTTCCGTGAAGATCGACGACCGCAGGGACCAAGTTTCCTCAAGCAAACAGAAGATCCAGTCCGTGCAGGAGAAATTAGGCGGATAGCGCCGCCAGTTTCGGGGGATATTTCCGTAAGAATTGGGCTTGCATTTTGCTGCTGAAGTATTATAATAATTTTTGTTGTTTCGTGAGGAATAACATCGAATCACATGTGCTGGTGTAGCTCAGGGGTAGAGCAACGCACTCGTAATGCGTAGGTCGGGGGTTCAATTCCCTTCACCAGCATCTTCATAAAGTCAACAACGGCGCGGTTTTCCGAGTTTTCGGAATCGCGCCATTTTTGTTGTTTAACCCGTTCTTCTACCAATTTTTCTACCCTTTAGTCTAGTAAAGTGGGTTTTTCGTCCTCGATTTACTTCCCTAAGATTGAGTCACCAATTGTATTTAGAACAGCTTCTTGCAAGTTGGGCAGCACGTGGGAATAGGTATCTAATGTAATACTTGCTCCCTTTTTTGGCGATATGTCCTCTCATCAAAGATCCTCCTTAAAAATCTTCTCCATAAAACTGCAGCAATTGCTCGATATCTTTCCTTTGCACGAAGGCAGAATTATAGTACCTACTGGCAGGATGACTGAGCTTTAAGCTGATCCGTCTGTCCATCGTGTAATCCAAATCATGAAACTTTACAGGTTTACTGTCTGTGAAATTCATAAGCTGGCCATCCTCAACTAACTCAAATGGACCATCCATGGAGAAGATAAGTTCCTCTCGAGTATGTAAAGTTTCATAGTCTACATGAATGATAAATTGTGAGGGGAGATCAAATCATCATGAGCGGAGGAGTTCAGGAAGGTTCCGAACTCACGGAATGGATGCAAGACCAGCAGCATGAGGAAAAATCGGATGGGCAGGAAATGACCTTCGAGGAAGCTGATCAAAAGCCTGCAGCGAACGGCACCTTCTGATTCTGAGGGCCAGTTATCCAGCGATGAAGAGATTAGCAAGGAGGAGCTGGAACGGTTCTTCCTGAAAGAACGCCCTTCTTTTGAAGATATTCCATTGGATTTCCCGTTGTTCTTGGAAAAAAGTCTGAGTGAGGGTAAGACATGGGTTGAGATTTCAAAAAATTGCTGGCATTCCTTCCAGCCAAATTCAGCCGAAGTGGAAGAAGTATAAGGAAAAGGTCACAAAAATGATAAAGGCGGCGGAGCCGCTTAATAGAGACCAGAGTCACAATCCCGGTTGATTCAGGCCGGGGTACCTAAATACACGGTTAATGTTAAAAGAACCAATCAAGTTTAATCCCGGTAGCTAAAAATTAATATAATCCAACCCCAGAGAATCAATAAACGGAAGGGGCTGCGATGTCATGGAGAAAAGGAGAATTCTTTCCAAAAGCAAACGAAGCGGAGATCCAGCGTACAAAATTCCTGCTCGTAAAATATAAAGAGATGGCAATGCTCATGCAGGATTTTGAAAAATTCGAAGACGATTTAAAACAGTGGCCGTTGATGGCAAAGTTGCTCGCCGCATCGATCAGGAGGATCTTCATGCTGATAAGACTGCCAACACTACGATTCTGATAGAAAAGCAGCGTTGGGTGTATCAACGGTATCGGTTCTATACGCAGCAGCTTGAAAGGGCTTTTGGTTTGATACTTCAGGGAACCTAGAGTATGGCCAATACGTTGAAACTAACGGGGTTCTTTGAGCAGGATCATGAGGAGTTTTAAGAATAGGAAAGTATAAAAAGCTGTCCTCATCGGACAGCTTTTTGGTTCTATATTTAAAATAAATGTTTTCTAAAAAATATGACCAATGTCCTATTATCATCATACTTTTCCTAAAAACGACAAATAGAAAGAAATAACTACGAAAAATGAGTCTCGAGATCCTAACTTATGATTCTTTTATAATATAATTTAAATCTAATGGTTAATTTTCTCAGAAAAACACATGCTCGTACGATAAAGGCAAACCCATTGAAAAATGGGGACGCAAAGCTAGAGGGGCTAACGGATTTACTGAAATCCTATGTCAGCCAGCTATCGAATACGACGGAAACCTCCGTCTGCTTTAGGACGGAGGTTTTCTTTTTGAGATATTTAAAATTTGAATTAGTGATAGTCGGGGCTTTTAGCTTTGTCTATAGATAATGATGATAAACGAGGGGGGAAAAAGTAAAGCAGTTGAGGCGAATGAAAAATACATATGAATGCCTCCCCATTTGAATTGAGAACTGATAGAGTCACATCATGAAAAATCTCGAATGTCTGCTATTATCAGCTAACTTTAATGCTTTAGGCTCTAGAAAAAAGACTTCGTGATTGAACTTAAATAGGAGGTTGAAAAATGAACCTGCGGTTAATGAAACGGGCTGCTATCACAGCGGCGACAGCTTTAATAGTCAGCAACTGGCTGCCATTTGCGCCGCTTGGGATTCAAACAACATTTGCAGATCCAACTCAGAATTCATGCGGGAATAGGGTTGCTTTAGTTAACGGTAGTTTTGAAGAGCCAGCAAATAATAGACCTTTCCCTGATCCTACTGCCCCTTCTGGTGTATATTCGTTAATTCATGAGGATGAAGTCCCCGGGTGGGAAACAACAGCGTCTGATCATTTACTGCAGATAGAGAGGTATGAAAATGGTTATGTAAATATCTCTCGTGCGCATGGAAATCAATTTGCAGAATTGAATGCAATGGAAGCATCCACCTTATATCAAGATGTGAAAACGACACCGGGACAAACGATTTATTGGCGGTTAGCCCACAGGGGAGATCAAGGTATAGACACGATGCAAGTTAAAATCGGTCCATCCACTGTATCAATCGGAGATTTAAATACCGTGAGAGAAATAAGCTCCGGGAATAAAGAATGGACGTATTATTCCGGTACGTATACCGTTCCAGTTGGGCAGGAGGTAACACGCTTCGCGTTTGAATCGGTTAGTAGTGCCGATGGAAGACAAGATGCAGGGAACTTCTTAGACGACATCTTCCTTGGTACAGAACCATGTGGTGTTGTAACAAAGTCCGTAGACCCCGTTGACAATGTACAAGAAGGGGATGTCTTAACTTACACCGTTAACTTTAAAAATGACGGTGGAGACGATTCGGGCAACACAGTATTTACGGATAACATTCCTGAGGGAACCGAATACGTCCCTGGATCTTTAGAGATTGTATCGGGCCCGAATGCCGGTCAGTTGACCGATGCAAGCGGCGATGACCGAGGGGAATTTATTGCAAACGAAAATCGGGTTATCGTTCGGTTAGGGAACGGAGCGGACGGAAGCCAGGCAGGCAGAATTCCGAACGTCGACGTCTTACCTGACGGGACAACGGTCCAATTTAAAGTTAAAATCCTCTCGAAATACAAAACGACAGGCGTCTCCAACCAAGCGACTGTGGAATACGACAATTTTTTGTCAGGGGATCATGAAACCCGGACATCCAACGGTGTTACGGTCGATGTGAATCGTCCGCCGATCGTCCCGGATTTCGAAGAAACGACATGGAAAGACACAACCGTAACAGGAAGCGTGTATGGCGTGGACGCAAACGGTGATCCGCTGACATTCACCAAAGGAACAGACCCGCAAAATGGTTCGGTGACCGTCAATCCGGACGGGACGTGGGAGTACGTGCCGGATCCTGATTTTACCGGAACCGATAGCTTTGAGGTTACGGTAAGCGACGGCAAAGGTGGGACCTCCACCTCGACGGTGACGATTCACGTAGAGGACCCGCCAAACCAAGCGCCTGAGACTAAAAATTACGATGTAATGACGGAGAAGGATACATCGGTAACTGGCAGTGTTTATGGAACCGACCCGGATGGGGATACGCTTACGTTTGTCATCGAAAGTAATCCGAAGCACGGTACGGTGATCGTCAATACCGACGGAACGTGGGAGTACGTGCCGCATCCCGGATATGTTGGTCCGGATATCTTTACAGTCACAGTGAGCGACGGTAAGGGCGGTGTTACGACATCGACGGTGAGGGTGGACGTAACGGACAAGCCGAATAACCCTCCAGTATCTTCTGGTAAAGAAGTAACAACGGAAAAAGGTACTTCCGTGACAGGCGATGTTTATGGTACGGATCCGGATGGAGATCCATTAACGTATACCCCTGGCAAGCAACCGGGGAACGGAACCGTCATTGTGAATCCGGACGGGAGCTGGAAGTATACCCCAGATCCCGACTTTGTCGGCGAGGATAGCTTCACGGTTATCGTGGACGACGGCAGGGGCGGCAAAACTGAGGTTGAGATTATCGTTGATGTGACGGAAGCAACGACTCCACCACCAACAAATCAACCTCCAGTATCTCCGGATAAAGAAGTAACGACGGACAAAGGTACATCCGTAACGGGCGATGTATATGGTACGGATCCGGATGGAGATCCATTGACGTATACCCCAGGCAAGCAACCGCCGGGAACGGAACCGTCATTGTGAATCCGGACGGAAGCTGGAAGTATACCCCAGATCCTAACTTTGTCGGTGAGGATAGCTTTACCGTTATCGTGGATGACGGCAAGGGCAACAAAACCGAGGTTACAGTTAGCGTTCGAGTAACAGAACCGAATACGCCGCCAACAAATCCAGGGAACGGCACGAACCCGACAGATCCGGGCAACGGCACGAATCCAACAGATCCAGGGAACGGTACGATGGAACGAATCCAACGGATCCAGGGGACGGTACCAATCCGACAGATCCAGGTAATGGAACGAACCCTACTGATCCGGGGAGCGGAACGAACCCGACAAATCCAGGGAACGGCACGAACCCAACGGATCCAGGTAACGGTACAGCTCCTGAGGATTCTGGAGATGGGGCTGGCCAGTCAGACTCTGCACAAGATAACAACGAAATGACCGCAGGAGAATCTGGTGGAGTTCCTTCATCTGCAGACCAATCTGGTGCACCTCAAGGCAACAAGTTGCCGAATACATCAACAAACCTCTTCAACTTGGGACTCGCAGGGCTCATCGCCTTGAGCGCTGGCTTGGTTCTCATGTTCAGAAAAAGAAAAGCTTAATTGAAGAAAGAAAGCAAACACAATTTCCTTTGGGAAGGTGTTTGCTTTTCTTTTTTAATTGAGAATTAAGTAGAGCGCTGAATATTTAGAGAATAAAGACAAGCATGAACTAATCCGCCCCGCTCATTTGCAGATCAGTCAATATCAATGCGTATGGGTAAAGAACGCAGCTTCATTCGGTTGGTCGTAGTACCGCTGGCAGCATGAACCGGTATTTTACGCTCATTTAAAAGGGAAGGCTCCGGCTTGGTATGGCGACCGCCGACAGACCTCGGTATGGCGCGCGCTGGCCTCCCTTTGGAGGAACCTGAACCATCCACGGTCTGGGAAGTGTCCCGTGGTGACGTCGGCAAGTACGTTCATCCGACACAAAAGCCGCTGGAGTTGCTGGCCATACCGATCAAGAACAGTAGTCGTCCAGGCAACACAGTGGCAGATTTCTTCGGCTGAAGCGGGTCTACTTTGATGACTTGTGACCAACTGGACCGGCCCTGCCGTACCATGGAGATTGATCCGAAGTTCTGCGACGTCATTAAAAAACGGTACAAGGAAGCTACCGGCATAGAGCCAGTCCTCATTTCTCGTATCAATTCTTAGTATAGAAAGAGGATATAGTTCGTATTTATTGAATGGATATATATGGGTTGAAGAACGCTTTAAGGAGGCTAGAATGGATCCAGAGAAAGAAATACAAGAACTTAAAGATCGACTTGATTCAGTGGAGAGGAAAGTTGGGAAGAGACCACATGGTGGTTCGAAGGGGTTGAACTTAGGTTTTTTAATTATAATTATTGTTTATCTATTGTTAGTTCTTATTGGGATAATCCAATTTGTGAACGCAGGATAAAGACCGCCAAGGGGCGGTCTTTTCTTTGTCCATAATAAAGAAGGACGCTGACACGTCCTCCTATTCGACTATCCCCCGGCTGAGATAGCGGCCCGCCACGCGTGGCATTTTGCAGACATCCGCATCTCGCATTCCATCATAACGGAAAGCCGAGGGAACGACAATGGGAACACCTGAGAATAAAGATTTGCTTCTGCAGCATGAGCTCGCAGTCATGGAAGGTATCCTCGAGAGCAAGGAACAATACCGAAAAATAGTCAAAGCTGGCCTAGCCAAGTGGGTTAAGGACCTTCAAGATGGCCGGATTGAGATCAAGACGGTGGATGACCTGAAAAAGTTGATAGAAATTGATATCGAACTGCAGAAGGATAATTTTTAAAGGTGCTCTTTCTCGATTTCATTAATTATTGTGAGATGACGCTTATAGAGGCTTTTTTTCTTATAACTTAACAGAATATGATTTGTAGTTACTGAACAAAGAACTATCCTGATAAATACTATAGTAAGATAAGCATCGAACAAAATGACACGAAAAAAGGAACCTCTGGCTATGCCAGCAGGTTCCTTTTTTCGTCTAGTCGTATTAATCGACTCACATGCTTTATTTCCTCTAATGGAACCCAGACTGGCCCATAAGCACTCCGCATCTCTAAGCGATCTGTACAAGTATCTGGTATGCCTTGTAATACTTCGCCATTGATGAGGTATATCGTCACGATGTGCTTCTTCTGAATGGCTATTTTTAGTTCTTTATCCCACATTTGATTGATCACGCACCCATGACTAAAGTAATGATGTCAGTATATCAAATTCAGGTAAAATTCACTATGGTTTCATTTGAACACGAGTAGATCTTATCTGAAAAGGAACGGGACTCACGAAAGGGAACCTTGCTGCAAAGTGTGTTGAGTCAAAGGGCCGATCTTGACCAGGGTGGACTCTGAGATTGTTGAAAGAAATAATAAAATCCCGCTCGAATGAGCAGGATTTTATTATATTACTTCAACAGGTCTTTAATGACGTTCAGGATTGCGACGTCTCAGACCTACGAGGCCGGCAAGACCGAGCAAACCGAGCCAGCCCCAGTCTGTATCGTTGTCATTGCCTACAGCATTCGTGTTATAGCCGTTTGTGTTCACGTTATTGGTTCTCATATCGTTTGAATTCATGTTGTTGTTGTTTTCTGCAAAAGCAGGAACCGCAAGAATCAAAGCAATACTAATACCGGCTAAAAATGTGGCGAGGATTTTCTTCACGATTTGAACTCCTTTCCGTAATAATGTTGATTATTTAGCGGGACAGGTACCAGAATTATGGTGCACTTTACGGATATTATTATTCGTTACTGAACAACGAAGGACATCCTCATCGTTATAGCGGAAATACGGATATGAACAGGGCTAAACAGTAATCGCATCTTCGATAGTTCTTGTTTTTACAAAAATATGTCCTTGACTATTACCTCTTGCCTTTGCGTTATCAGACGCCCTTACATACTATGTATTATTCCAATTAGGAAGGGGTAGGGAAAAATGAGTGGATACGAAGGTTCTGGGTATGGAAGTAGTATTGGTGTTATTCTCGTCCTCTTTATTCTACTTGTAATTATACTGCGTACTTGGGGATTTTAAGTAAATACCTTGTATAAGGACCCACTTGCGTGAATGGAATGTTCCAGAATTATATTTGAAGGCATCCAGACAAATCTGGGTGCCTTTTCCATAACACAGCGCAATAAGGAAGAGGGTTCTTTTGTCGATCGTTTCATGATTTCATTTCATAGATTAGTAGTCCAATCATTCTCGGAGACGCTGCATATAATGC
This sequence comes from Paenibacillus sp. Dod16, assembly GCF_049893405.1. Classification (NCBI taxonomy): domain Bacteria; kingdom Bacillati; phylum Bacillota; class Bacilli; order Caryophanales; family Paenibacillaceae; genus Paenibacillus; species Paenibacillus sp. Dod16. The sequence continues at coordinate 27,580 of NZ_JBNDYG010000041.1, read as the reverse complement.
AATATCTTCTGTGAAGGGAGGATTTCTTATGAAAAAACATCATCATAAGGTTAAAGTTATCGTCCTCAAACCTGGGCAAAAAATCATCGTAAAGTGTAAAAAGCATAAGAAGAATCACGCATAAAAAGTCTGTAATGCAGTGGTGAACCTTAACAAAGGTTCACCACTATCCATAGAGCTACAACTTGAGAATGAAATGGAATTGACTATCTGCCGCTTTTCCGTTGATAGGATGTAATAACCGTTGAAAAAGGCGAGAAGGTGTGTGGGGGCTCGCTATTATGCTTGGAGAGAGGGATCATAGCAGAACAATGAGAATTCCAGCCACTAATAAAATGGATCCGAGGACCAGCAGAAGAAGCCCACTCGATTTAATATATTGAATGTAGTCCGAACTTGGCTCAGACTCATACTTTACTTTCCAGATTCTATATAAGGAACCCCAAGTGGGTTTGCGTATTCTCAATACACCACGTACCAAAAAAACGACAGCAAACAAGATAAGCACAAATCCAGATATATTAACCAGCTCCTCACCAAAAGCTCAATGAAAATAGTTAATCCGAGTAATACATATTACAAGCTAAATAGGTGGATAATTCCACCAGAGCTACAGTTCATTCGGATTGCTATTTCTTCGGATTTCCGAATATTAATAGACCAAGCCAGATATGAATGGCATCGACGAACATAGAGACTGTATCTAGGCCATCCAATATAGGCTTAAGCAAACACCGAATGTACCAGATTGGAGTATCTTATATATTATACTCGTCCTTGCAGTAGGACTTACAGTTGCTTGCCTAATATAAGCGTGCCCAAGCATTGGTGGAAGGAATTGCTGCAGTTGCCTTCGCTGTAATGGAACACCGGGCTATTCAACAACCTACAAAGGCGGTGAATGATCGTGAAAAAGGTTTGGATTGACGCAGGGCATGGCGGGAAGGATTCCGGAGCAACCGGAAATGGCCTGCAGGAGAAAGACGTCGTGTTAGCGGTGTCTCTTGCTGTGAAGAAACGATTGGAAGCTGATTATGGCGATGTCCAAGTACTACTCTCCCGGTCTTCAGATGTGTTCCTTGAATTGGCTGAACGGACTCATAAGGCAAACGCTGCTGGCGCAGATATCCTAGTTAGCATCCATTGTAACGCGGGTGGAGGTGCAGGGGGCTTTGAGTCATATCGATATACCTCGGCAAGCTCCGGTTCGGTAAAATTGCAGAACGTTATGCATACGGAGGTCATGAATGCCATTAAAACCTTCGGAGTCATCGATCGGGGGCAGAAGGCCGCTAACTTGCATATGGTCCGTGAATCTAAAATGCCTGCCGTCTTAACCGAAAACTTGTTTATCGATGTCGCGGCAGATGCAGCTAAGCTTAAACGGCAGGATGTAATAGATTCTATTGCGATCGGGCATGTGAATGGCATTGCTAAATATTTGGGGCTTCAGAAGAAAGAGGGGGCTGGTACAGTGGAGGATAAGGTACATGTCGTCGTCAACGGAAAGCAGATCGCGGATGGGAAGCTTGAGAATGGCGTGACCTATGTGCCGCTTCGGGCCATCGGTGAAGCATTAGGCGCCAGAGTGAGCTGGGATAATAAGACCAAGACGGCTACAGTTACGACCGAATAAACACCTGATTATTTGGAGATAGGAAGTATGGTTCTCATCCATGGATATGCAAACCTCCACTTGTTGGGGGGGTGCAAAAGAGCAGTGCTATTTTGTGCCCCATCGAACAATTTATGTCCCTTTAATCCTAATTTAAGCTTCCATTAATATTCGGAGCTTATGATATAAGCACCCCTTAAAAAATATATCAGAAGCCCCACTAACATCGGTTAGAGGGGCTTCTTTGGTTGTCTTCCCTCATCTGAGGCAAAGCCCAGGCTTTTGGATGAGCTATTTACAATCCCAGCCATTTCGTGATATAAGCCGATACGGCTAATTCCTGGAAATCCTGCCAGCTGCGAAATGGGGTATGTTCAACGATAAACGGGTTAATCGTATGTCCTTGTATGAATTCGTCAAACTCTTCATCTGTGCTTCCCTCATAACCTGCGGCTTTCAGCAAGTGACCGATTGAAGAAAACTTGGTATGTCTTTGAATAAATGATTCCGTGAACAATTCTTCCACGGGCACTTCTTGTTTCATGTCCGAGAGCCTTGCGGCATTTTCGCGAATTTCTGATAGCTTCTCTTCATCCAGTCCGTCTAATCCACTGATCCCAGTATTCATTATGCCCACCTCCAAAAAGTTGCACGTCACTCTATTATACATATACGAGTATGCTGAATTATCGGATTCGCTTTTTTTTGAAGCAGGTATTGACTTGCTATTTTTATATAAAGGGAGAAGGTTTAGTACATATTTATAATTATTCTTTACCTAGGAATGACGGTCGATATCATGTAGACTGGTAATGATTTACTGCCGCCACACCTTGCTTTATGGGGGATGGAGGTCCGTACATACTTGCTTGCATATGGGGGTGGGCACTGTGCCCAAACAAGAAAAGGTTTCAATGTCATGGCTGCTGCGGTATTTGAAACCGGTAAAAGGACGGTTAATACTGCTGCTCGTGTTGCTGTTGACGTCGACGGGCTTGCAGCTTTTGAATCCGCAAATTGTCAAACGATTTATTGACACGGCAGCCGAAGGCGGGGTTATAGCCGCGCTGATTCAGCTGGCGGGATTGTTTCTGGTCGTGGCTGTTTTTAACCAGCTGATAACCGTGGCTGTCAGCTATATGGGGAACGATATTTCATGGCGAGCGACAAACCGGCTTCGCGGCGATCTCTTGAAGCATTGCTTGCGGCTGGATATGCGATTTCATAATGTCAAAACGCCCGGCGAGATGATCGAGCGGGTGGACGGCGACGTGACGAATATTTCGAACTTCTTCGCGATGTTCATCGTGCAGGTTATCGGAAGTTTTGTGCTGCTCGCCGGCATACTAGGATTTATGTTTACGGTCAATCTGCCGATCGCGATCGTCATGACGGTGTTTACGCTGCTGTCCATTTTGTTCATGGTGTTCATCCGGAATATGGGCGTCAATTCTTCGAAGAATGAACGCGAAGCCAGCGCTTCGCTGTTCGGGTTAATTGAGGAACGCATCGCCGGCATTGAGGATGTACAGGCGAACGGCAATGTGCCGTATGTGATGAATCGGTTTCACCGGATGATGCGCACCGTGTTTCTGAAAGGGAGAAAAGCCTGGATGCTCCGCGTTGTCCCTTGGAATACCACGGTGATTCTGTTTGCCCTTGCGGTTACCGCAGTCCTGTTACTAGGGGTTCGCTATTATCTGATCGGTGAAATTACGCTGGGGACCCTGTTCTTAATCTACCAGTATACGCAGATGCTGAATGATCCGATCGAGATGCTGGGTGACCAAGTGCAGGAGTTCCAAAAAGCAAAATCCGGCATGCTGCGCTCCAGAGAGTTGTTGTCCAACAAGAGCGAGATTGTGGACGGTGAGCAAGAGGAGCTTCCGGAAGGGGCGCTCGGTTTGGAATTTGAGGGCGTCAGCTTCAGTTATAACGAAGATAAACCGGTGTTAAAAGACATCAACTTTGAAGTCAAACCAGGCGAACGCCTGGGCATTATCGGTCGTACCGGCAGCGGAAAGTCGAGTCTCAGCCGTATTCTGCTTCGACTGTATAACATCGACAGCGGCGTGATCCGCGTTGGGGGGACTGATATCACGAAGCTGAAGCTGCCTGCGCTTTACCGCCGGGTGGGGATGGTCACACAGGATGTGCAGCTGTTCGATGGCTCGCTGCGTGACAACCTGACGTTGTTTGATCACGGCGTGTCGGATGCATTCATTCTGGAAACGACGGAGCGTTTGGGGCTTCGGCAATGGATCGATGCACAGCCGGAAGGCCTGGATACGCATCTGACAGCAGGCGGAGCTTCGCTGTCCGCGGGAGAAGCTCAGCTATTCGCTTTAACCCGGGTATTTTTGACGCAACCAAGTCTGGTGATTCTGGATGAACCGTCTTCACGCCTGGATGCCGCAACGGAAACGATGCTGCAGGTAGCCGTGGATCAGCTGATGAGCAGCTGTACGGGCATCATCATCGCGCACCGGCTGGCTACGCTGGAGCAGGTGGATAAAATTATGGTGCTGGGTGACGGGCGAATTATGGAATTCGGCGCACGGGAAGCACTTGCGCTTGATCCGGCATCACATTATGCCAGACTGCTGAGCACAGGCAGAGAGGAGGAACTGGCATGACCATCACGGGTTTTATAGGGCGCCTCTTTCGATTCAGGCCTTCATTATTTTTAATCAACGGTCTGCTGTGGTGCATATTTCATTCTTTGCCGCTATTGATCGGACTGGGGATGCAGTGGTTTTTTGACCGGGCGACGGCCAATTCCACGGATTATGTATGGCTGGCGGTACCCTTGATCTTTATTGCCGTTGTAAGGGTTGCGCGGGTAGGGACGTTCTTTGCGGCCTTCTATCAATGGGTAACGTATATTTACCACATTCAGGCCATTCTGCGCACGAACATGCTGGCCGGCATTATGCGCTGGCCGGGACGTAATTTGCCAGCTTCTCCAGGGGAGGCGATGAGCCGCTTCCGCGATGACGTGGATGAAGTTGTGGAATACGTGGAATCCTGGGTGGATTTCTGGGGACGTCTCGTTTTTGCCCTCGTATCCGTTGTCATTATGGCGAGCATTAACTGGAAGATCATGCTGGTGGCCGTGCTGCCGCTCGTGGTGGTCACGCTCCTGAACAATCTGTCCGGCAACCGCGCGCGTCGTTACGGCCTAAAGAACCGGGAAGCTACAGGGCGCATTACCAGCTTTATCGCGGAAACCTTCGGTGCGGTTCAAGCCTTGAAGCTCGGGCAGGCCGAGGATCATGTACATGAGCGCTTTATGAAGCTGAACGAAGACCGCCGGCAGGCAGCGCTGAAGGATAATCTGTTCAAACAATGGATGCGATCCTTGAATCAGCATGTGCTTAGCATCTGTACGGGACTGATTCTGCTGATGTGCGCAGCTGAAATGCAGGCCGGGCATTTTACCGTCGGGGACTTTGCTTTGTTCACGTCTTACCTGGCCAATATCGGCTTCAGCATTTCCTTATTCGGTTATATGGTATTCCAGCACAAGCGGCTGAAGGTTTCCTTTGACCGGATGCGGTCGCTGTTTCGCCCTGGTGAGGAAGACCGGATCATTGAGGCACGGGAAACGTATCTGAACGAAGAGCCGCCGGAACTGCCCGTCATTCACAGAGAACCAGGAGAGAAGCTGAAGGAGCTGGAAGTCAAGAATTTATCGTACCATTATCCGAATTCGGAGAATGGCATAACGGATATTAATTTCCGCCTGGAGCGCGGCAAGTTTCTGGTGGTGACCGGACGAATCGGGGCGGGGAAATCGACGCTTGTCCGGACATTGCTGGGACTGCTGCCGAAACAGGAAGGAACGATCCGCTGGAACGGGGAAGAGGTGGATCCGGCAACCTTCCTTATGCCTCCTCGGGCGGCCTATACTCCGCAGGTTCCAAGGCTGTTTAGCGATCCCTTGATAGAGAACATCGTGCAAGGGAAGAAAGAGCGGACCGAGGAAGCTCTGGAACGGGCTGTTCGGCTGGCCGTCATGGAGAAGGATATCGAGAATCTGGATCAGGGACTGGAGACGTTTGTCGGTCCGAGGGGCGTTATGCTGTCGGGGGGACAAATCCAGCGGGCGGCCACGGCACGCATGCTGATCACGGGCGCGGATTTATTCATTTTTGATGATCTGTCCAGCGCGTTGGACGTGGAGACGGAGCAGCAGGTATGGGATGGGTTGTTCAAGGAGGAGGGCGTCACTTGCATCGCGGTATCGCATCGGAGGGCAGCTCTTTCGAAAGCCGATCATATCATCGTCATGAAGGATGGGCGAATCGAAGCGGAGGGTAGCTTGACAGAGCTGCTCGCCACGAGCGAAGAGATGCAGCTGTTATGGCAGGGCGAGCAGACCGCTGTTGAGGCTCAGGCCCCCGCAGAGGATGAAGCTGAAGTTAGTAAGGTATAACATCAAGTTTGGTTTGGAATTGGGGATGTAAGAACAGGTTTCGACAGGTTTAGATAGGTTTAGAGCAGGGCAGCTTCCGTTGGTGTGGAGGCTGCCTTTTTTTGTATAATATTTATGGTAAATAATGGGTCGATATTCAGATGTATGAGGGAGAGATCTATATGAAGAATCGCAAATTCTTGGTAACGTTCGGTTATAACCTGGACCATAGCAATATCGATTACCTGGTGTCCGATCGCCTGTCCCGCCATAAGGGCTGGATTCAGAAGGATTACTTTGATCCGGTGCTGCACACAGGGGCTGCGTTTATTCTAAACTACCAGATTATCGACACGAATGCTGCCAGAGTCTCGCAGCGCTATTACTTGGATGATTACCACGTCACGGAAGCCAGGCTGCAAGGCTTTCTTTACTCGCTAAACCAGCTGAAGGGTACGCATGTGTTGTGCAATCCCAGGGTACAAGGACATCACTGGACCGTTATTGATGGGCACGAGTACAGCTGTTATGCCTATCAGACACTGGATGGAAGAGATCTGCGCTTCTTGCAGTACGAAGAGGATTCAGAAGAAGCTTCTCTTAAGAAGGGGGTGCCTCGGATTCCTGAGCATCAGCACTACCTAGCCTTCCCCTCTGATTGCAGTCAAGAAGAGAAGGATCGGCGGCTGACCGACTGGATCATCGGAATTATTGAAGCGGGGAGGCAGCAGCCTTAAGTGTCACCGCCATTCATAATGGATACTCACTGCGTATTTCCTCCACCGGGGAACAACGTAATTCGTTGCTGCGTCTGCATATCGTTAAACCTATCGTAAATTCCGTTTCGCATATTCTATTATTTTGCTTGCGAGAATAAGGATATAAATACAAGCCGATCGATAGGCTCGGGGAATAGGATGTAGAAGATGAATGGAAAGGGTGGGTTTACCATGGAATGGAGCGTCATTTTTCAATTGATCGACCCGCGGCTCTTCATGGTCGTTGCTGCCTGTTGGGTAATCGGATATGTGCTGAAGCAAACGCCCAAGGTTCCGAATTGGAGCATTGTATATTTGGTTATGGTCGTATCGATTCTATTCACAACCGGCTTGATCGGCTGGAGCGTGGAAAATATCATTCAAGGCATACTTGCAGGGGCGTTTGCGGTATTCGGCCATCAGGCCGTTAAACAAACGGCAGAGGCGATTGCGACTAGAAAGAAGTAAGAACGGCTGAATGGCCCGGGATGATTTTTGACTAAACCGAACTTTACCTGGCAGTCTGCCGCTTGAACCTGTTACTCTTAAGTCCATAAGATGATTTAAGGGAGCGTGAAGATTTGCAGAGGAAAACGTTGACGGTTGAGGCACTGCCTGGATTTGAGCCGGAGATCGGCCGCTGGATATGGGGACTTGAGGATGTGCGGCGAACGATATTGAAACGGCTGGAAGGGATTCGGTATGAGCAGTTGAACCATAGGGCGGACGGTCGGCAGTCGATCGGTTCGCTGTTGTACCATATTGCTTATATTGAAGCGGACTGGCTATACGCTGAGGTGCTTGAATCCGACTGGGATCCGAAAATAAAGACCTCCTTTCCCTGGGATCACCGTACCGAAGATAACCGTCTTTCTGAAGTGCCGGATCAGTCACTGGATGAACACCTTCACCGTATGCAGAAGGTACGTCATGAACTGCTTGCCCACTTCAAAGGCATGGACCTCTCGGATTGGAGGAAAGTCAGACAACTGGAACCGTACGATGTAACACCGGAATGGGTCATCTATCATCTGATTGAGCATGAGTCCCACCATCGGGGACAGATATTTCAGCTGTTAAGAGAATTGGAGCAATCTTAAAGTACCGAAAGTCCACTCCGATGAGAGTTTTGGCCTTCGCGGCTAATGAATTTTGAGGCTGCTGCTATTCACGTTCATATTCCCCGGGCAGGGAGCTTTCCTTGCTCTTTTTTTGTATACCCTGCAACGATCCAGATGTCAAAACGTAGTAAGCAAATAAAGAGCGCGGTATAGGAGGAGATATGATGAATAATGAATTTTACGTCGGGTGGGGAACGCTGGCATTAATCAATGCGGGATTGGCTCAAGGGAAAAATAGAACGGGATTAAACTGGTTTCTGCTATCCTTATTGCTAGGCCCGCTGGCAACCCTGATTCTTGTCCTGTCAGCTAAAAGGTAATCTGATTAATTAAAGAGCCGCCTCCCGGCATGGGAAGCGGCCTTTATCGGTTTACATCCGTTGAAACATAGCGGTGTCACGGCTGTAGTGCGTCAGATAACCTGTCTCTTCGTTGCGGATGCGGACGACATCCGGTGTGTAGCATTCAATGTAACCCCGCTCGATCTCCACGTATACGCTTGCGGGATCCTCTTCCCATACGGAAACCACCGTTTCCGATAAGGCGGCCGCGAAAAAATGGATGTCTTGCGATAGGTACCGGCTATTGCGGTCTGTATTCATTTATTTCATATCCCCTTGATGGTTAGAATCAGATAAAATGCGGTCTACTAGCTCGTTCATTCCCTTCCAGGAATCCTTCAGAAAAAATTCATGCTGAATATGCGCGTTCCACGGACGCGGAATCAGAATGGTTTGTTTTCCGGCTTTTCTGGCGGCAATCGCATTATGGGGACCATCGTCAATCAGAAGATCAAATTCCACTAAATCCTTGCGTTTGGCCACGAAAAAATTCTCGAACGGAATAAAAGGCATATGCCGCTGCAGCCATCTCCATTTCTCGGGCACCGAGGAGGGGCGGGCTGCGGTAACAACAATGACGTCATAATCATGCGTCATTCTGTGGACTTCGTCAATCGTATATTCATCAAATAGTTCAAGTTCTTCATATAAACCCGGCTTTCCGAAGAAAAACTCCTCCGAGCATTCAGGATGCCAGATTTGGTGCAGGTTATAATCGGTAATCTGATCCAGCGTCAGCTGAGGATCCTTGTACTGCAGATTGTGATAATGAATGGCCTTGGGTATGAGATGGCAGATGGTATCATCCATATCGATGGCGACTATTTTTTTGCTCATATCGTCATTACTCTCCTGTTAATCATGAATTCTAAGAAACGATGATGTTCCGTAAATTGTAAGGGACAGGATGCTTGTTGGCAAACCGGAATCAAAAATGGGAGGGAGTAACATTTTCTTTCTCCTGACTCATTATAAACTAAGTATAGCATTAATGCGGCAACAACCTTCCTGATATTTCGCGGTTACGGGAATAACTTAATAAAGCCTTCATCCATTATGACAGTACATGTCATGATTACCCTTTTATAATAAGAACACTACAGGGTACAAGGGAGGAACGGCCATGGAGCAAGAATATATCAACATTCGTGGAGCTAGAGAGAATAACCTGAAGAATGTGACGCTGCAAATTCCTAAACGAAAAATCACGGTCTTTACCGGCGTATCCGGGTCGGGCAAATCGTCCATCGTGTTCGATACCATCAGCTCGGAAGCTCAGCGGTTGCTGAATGAGACGTTTACCGCTTTTGTCCGCAACCGGCTTCCACGGCACAGTCAGCCGGACGTCGATTCGATCGAGAACTTGTCGACGGCCATCGTCATTGATCAGAAGCGTCTGGGGGGCAATTCGCGATCCACGCTAGGGACGATTACGGATCTGTACGCCATACTCCGTCTGTTGTTTTCCAGGGTGGGACAGCCGTTTGTGGGATATTCCAACGTCTTTTCTTTTAACGATCCCCAAGGCATGTGTCCGGAATGTCAGGGAATCGGCAGGAAGGTTGAGCTGGATCTTAATAAACTGCTGGATACAAGCAAGTCTTTGAATGAGGGAGCGGTCCGATTCCCTATTTTCTCCGTAGATAGCTGGTATATGAAGAATTACACCATGTCCGGTTTCTTTGATAACGACAAGAAGCTGGCCGACTATTCCGAAGCGGAATGGGATCTCTTCCTGTACGGCAAGGAGGGGAAGGTAACGTTCCCGTCCAAGGGAGGACCGGTACAGTCCGACTTCGAAGGTCTCGTGTTGAAGTTTAACCGGCTTTATATTCAGAGAGACAGCAGTGAATTGTCGGAACGCACCTTGAATCACGTCAAAAATTTTATTACGCATGGCACATGCCCTTTATGCAAGGGGACGCGGCTTAGTCAAGCAGCATTAAGCTGCAGGATCAACGGCTATAATATCGCCGATTGTGCGGCTATGGAGATCGGGGAGTTAAGAGAGGTCATCCTGAATATCAAAGAGCCCGTGGCTGCGAGTATGGTGGCCAGCTTGGCCGAGCGGCTGCAGCACTTGATGGATATGGGGCTGGATTACCTGACGCTGAATCGGGAGACGACCACGCTCTCCGGGGGCGAGTCACAGCGGGTGAAGATGGTTAGGCATCTGGGCAGCAGCTTGACGGATATGATGTATGTTTTTGATGAGCCCAGCGTGGGTTTACATCCACGGGATGTTCACCGGCTGAACGACATGCTCAGGAAGCTTCGCGACAAGGGCAACACGGTGCTGGTCGTGGAGCATGACCGTGACGTGATTGAAATTGCCGACCATGTGGTGGACGTGGGGCCGAATGCCGGTACCCGGGGAGGGGAAATTGTCTTCGAGGGCACGGTTGAGCAGCTGTGCAGCCAAGATTCTACGTTAACCGGGCAGTATATGAAACGTTTCATGCCGATGAAAGAACAGTTCCGGGTACCGACAGGACAGATGCGGATTGCCAATGCCAATCATCATAATCTGAACAATGTAACGGTGGATATCCCGGAAGGCGTGTTGACCGTGATCACGGGCGTAGCGGGGTCAGGCAAGAGCTCGCTGATTCATCACGCCTTCCTGTCCCAGCATCCCGAGGCTGTCGTCATCGACCAGTCTGCCGTCAGCACCTCGATCCGTTCCAATCCTGCTACCTATACGGGCATCATGGATGACATCCGGAGTTTGTTCGCCAAAGCTAACGATCAGAGTCCATCCCTGTTCAGCTTCAATTCCAAAGGGGCCTGCCCCGACTGCCACGGGCTTGGTTTCATCTATACGGACCTGGCGTTCATGGAAGGCATCAAGTCTCCGTGCGACACCTGTGACGGCAGGCGCTTTAAGGATGATGTACTGCAGTATAAGCTCCATGGAAAAATGATTACCGATGTGCTGGATATGACCGTGCTGCAGGCGCTCGATTTTTTCGAGAAAAAAGAAATCAGGCGGCGGCTGGAGGCTTTGCACGATGTGGGCCTGCACTATCTGACCCTCGGACAGCCGCTAAGCACTCTGTCCGGGGGCGAAAGCCAGCGCATCAAGCTGGCCAGCGAGCTGCACAAGCAGGGAAAGATCTACGTGATGGACGAGCCGACGACCGGACTGCATATGTCGGATGTCGGGCATTTGCTGGACATGATGAATCGGCTCGTTGATAATGGCAGCTCGGTGATCGTGATCGAGCACAATCTGGATGTGATCCGTCAGGCGGACTGGATCATTGATCTCGGACCCGAGGGCGGCAGCAGGGGAGGCAGGGTCATGTTCGAAGGAACGCCTGCTGAACTGATCACGGCGGAACAATCGCTGACTGCGAAGTATGTACGGGGTTAGCAGGAATCCAAGGGAGCGAAGGCCGGTTCTTACCGGAGTCTGACCGAACCCATGCAGTATGTAACATGGGAGCAGGGAGGATTCGCTTTTCGTAGTTTTATAATGGACTTGCCAAAGGCCATGCCGCATACCCCCGCGGCATGGCTATTCTATGGTTGTTAGGCTTATAAGATCGCTTAAACGGCAATACTGTATGCTGCGACAGACCAAGTTGGTTAATGATGTACGTGTAATGACTCGGTCCGCATTTCTAAATAAGCAGCATCTTTATTGTAAACGGGGGATACGACAATGCAGAAAGTATGGTGGAAAGAAGCCGTTGCTTACGAAATCTATCCGCGCAGCTTTATGGATTCGAATGAAGACGGCATCGGGGATCTGCAAGGGGTTATATCCCGCCTGGATTATTTGAAGGATCTCGGGATTGATGTTATATGGGTATGCCCCATCTATCGTTCGTCCAATAACGACAACGGTTACGATATCAGCGATTATCAGGATATTATGACGGAGTTCGGGTCCATGGCCGACTTCGATCAGCTGCTGGCCGAAATCCATAACCGCGGCATGCGGCTTATTATGGATCTGGTGCTCAATCATACCTCGGATGAACATCCGTGGTTTATTGAATCCCGTTCCTCAAGGACCAATTCGAAGCGGGATTACTATATCTGGCGGAATGCGAGGGATGGAGCGGAGCCGAACAATTGGGAATCCGTATTCACCGGCTCCGCTTGGGAATATGACGAGTTAACGGATCAATATTATCTCCATCTCTATTCCAAGAAGCAGCCTGATTTAAACATGGAGAATCCGGCGGTCAGGGATGATCTGGTCAAGATGATCCGTTGGTGGCTGGATAAAGGGATTGACGGTTTCCGCGTGGATGCGATTACCCATATTAAGAAGCTTCCGGGTTTGCCGGATATGCCGAATCCGAATCACCTTCGTTATGTCGACTCGAATCCCGGACATCGGAATATCGCGGGCATCCATGAATTTCTTCAGCAATTCAAACGCGAGGCGTTCGCTCATTATGACATTATGACGGTTGGCGAAGCGAGCGGCATTCCGATAGCGGAAGCAGACCGCTGGATCGGGGAAGAGAACGGGTCGCTGAACATGATTTTTCAATTTGAGCATGTCAATCTTGATTTCGGACTGGAAGGACGCTGGGATTATGCGGTCTGGGACTTGGCCGAATTGAAGCAGATCATGCATAAATGGCAGACGGGCCTTGAAGGCGTGGGCTGGAATGCCCTCTATATGGAGAATCACGATCAGCCGCGGTCCGTATCCCGTTTTGGCGATCCGGTCCATTATCATAAGGAATCGTCTAAGATGCTGGCTACTTTTTTTATGCTGATGCAGGGGACGCCGTTTATTTATCAGGGACAGGAAATCGGAATGACGAATGTCGAGTTTGCAGAGCTGAGTGATTATCGGGACGTGGAGATCTACAATTATTATCGCGAGCGGCTTCTGGACGGGAAAGACGTGTCCGAGACGATGCGTAGAATCGCGTACCGGGCTAGGGACAATGCAAGAACGCCGATGCAGTGGGATGACACGCTCTATGGCGGCTTCTCAACGGTTGTGCCGTGGATCCGCTGCAATCCGAATTATCATGAAATCAACGTAGAGCAGCAGCTAACCGATCCCGACTCCATTCTGAATTACTATAAAGCCTTGATCCGACTGCGCAAATCCAGTGAGGCGCTGATCTACGGAAAATATGAAGCCGTGCTTAAAGAGCATTCAGAAATTTTCGCCTATTCCAGATCGTTCGGGAACGAGACGTACTTGATTGTTCTCAACTTTTATAGCGGAACACCGGATTTTCAGTTCCCGGCGGAATGGAGTGAGCATCAACCGGAAGTTGTACTCTCGAATTACGAGCGCTCGGACCGAAGCTTCGACGAATTCGCGCTACACCCTTATGAAGCGATAGTTTATCGTGTAAACTAAGTGGGTAAGCGATTTCTTGAGATGAGAGGTGAAAGCAGCTTGTCACAATTCAATATGATGTCTGCCGCCGTTCTTGATCGCCCGTTATCCATCGGGGTGAAGCAGGTTCCCATTCCCGAGCCGAAGCCGGATGAAGCCTTGATTCAGGTGTACTGCATCGGCATATGCGGCTCGGACGTGCATTACTATGAGCATGGACGGATTGGCAGGTATGAGGTGAAGGAACCGCTGATTCTGGGGCATGAGCTTGCCGGCGTTGTGGTAAGGACGGGGGAGAAGGTAAGAAATGTCTCCGTTGGTGACCGCGTGGCCGTGGAACCGGGCGTAACGTGCGGGCGCTGCTCTTATTGTAAAAGCGGACGTTACAACCTGTGTCCGGATGTTGTATTTATGGCAACCCCGCCGGTTGACGGGGCTTGGGCCGAATACGTTGCGGTGCGAAGCGACTTCCTGTTCCGGCTGCCGGATGAAATGTCCTTTGAGGAAGGCGCTTTGCTTGAACCGCTGTCCGTAGGACTCCATGCCGTACGACGGGGGCGTATCCGGCCAGAGGACCGGGTGCTCGTGCTCGGACTGGGGCCGATTGGCTTGCTTGCCATGGAGGCGGCCAAAATGTCCGGAGCCTCTCAGGTATATGGCAGCGACGTCGTGGAATACCGGCTTGATCTGGCCCTGCAGATGGGAGCCTCCGGCGTGATCAATCCGATGGGCGAATCCGTTTCGCAGCGATTGAACGAACTGACGGACGGCAATGGCATTGATCTTATTATTGAAACGTCGGGCAACGCCGGGGCCATCGCGGATTCGATTGGTTATGTGAACCGGGGAGGCCGGATCGTGTTTGTAGGTCTGCCCACAAAGGATGCGATCCCGGTTGATATTGGCGCTTTGGTTGACGCCGAGCTGGATGTATATGGCGTGTTCCGCTACGCAAACACGTACCCGGCGGCTATTCAGATGCTGCAAAACAAGGCCAGCCGCATACGCGATATCATCACCCACCAATTTTCCTTGGATCAGATCGAGGAAGCCGTAGAGCTTGCTCGCACGCACAAGGACACCAGCGTAAAAGTCATGATCTATCCTCATCCAAACGCTTAAGGTGGTTCGCGGCCTGGAGAGTCGCTTCCGGAGCTGTCGTGTAATAAACGCGCCAATGCAGCGTAATGGACCATCATCAAAAAGCACCGCTCCAACACTTTTGTCGGAGCGGTGCTTTTTTTCGTGTTACCGGTTAGTTCGGGCGTTCATTACTCATCCAGCTGTCGATGCGGAGATCATCGCCGTAGCTGTCGCGGGCCGTAATTTCGCCGAGTTTCTGCTCGGCTTCCTCGCGGGTATCGAACCCGCCGATGACCGCGATGAAGTCATCGCTGGCCGTCTTAATGAAGGTCACGTCGTCTTCCATATAAATCTCTTCAAGGATGGCAAGGGATTCCCCTTGCGGCATGGCTTCACTGCGGATATAGAAGACCTCGCGCGGGGTGACCGGCTCTCCGGTCGAAGTGAGCTTCAGCTCAATATAGCCGGGGTCTTTATATTCGGATACGGTATGCTTCACGCCATCCTTCAGTTCAACGACAAAACGCATGGCCGAGTCGTCCAGAATCACATTCTCATAGACATCCTTCACCAGTGGCAGAGCCAGCATGTCTTTCTTGAGGGTTTCATAATCAAAATTCCGTACTCCGTTAAACGTGAAGATCAGGCGGTTTGGCGCATCCCGATGATCCACCGTGTAGGCCGGGACACTGGAAACGGACTTGCCTTCCTGGTCAAATTGAATTTTTAGTACGTCTTCGGAAGCCTCCGTGCCCACGGTAACGCCGTCGGTCCGCTCGCCTCCGCCCCCGAACTGCAGAACCTGAACGATGCTGCCCACCACAGGGACTTTGGATAGGGCGTTGGCCACCGTCGGGATGTTGACCACGAATAGCAGGGCAACGGCAGCTGCAACAACGGAAGAGTATCTCGTCAAGCGCATGGAGCGTTTGCGGGCAGCAGCCTTTTTCTGTGCAGCATCAATAACGCCGGTTAGCTGGGCGGGGATTTCAATGTGTTCGTAGCGTTCTTTTCCTGTCATAGGCTATCGACCTCTCCCTCGATTAGGTATGATTTTAATTTTCCGATAATACGATAAAACCTGGTCTTGACGGTACTTTCGGACACGGATAGCACATCCGCCATTTCTCGAAAGCGCAGGTCTTCAAAAAACTTCAAAATCATGTAGGTTTTCTCCTCTGGCAGCAGTCTGTCCAGCGCATCGTACAGATCCATCTTCTCTTCCAGCGGTACGGCATGCTCTGCGGCTGCATAGTCCTGCGTCTGATCTTCCATATAAGTAACCCGCTTCTTGCGACCGAGATGGTCGATGGCAGCGTTAATGACGATCCGGGTCATCCAGGAATCAAAATACTGCGGCGTGTTCATCCGCTCGTAAGCGAGATATCCCTTATAGGTTGCCTCGGAGACGATATCCAGTGCCTCCTGTTCATTTTTGACATAGCAATAGGCTACCCGGTATAACTTGTTTTTGCATTTCTCCATACTTTCGCTGAACTGTTGCTGCTTCGACTCTTTCGCTCTCAGTTCACTCACCCCTAACTACTAGCAATAGTATTCATGTCATGGCACGAATTCGTTTCATCTATTCATTCATTGGCCGGATTGGATCATGCTCAAGTACTTGAGTGCACTTGACTGATCATTAGACCGTGGAGGAGGCCAAATAGTTTTAACCGGGGATAAAAAAGTTACGGATTGGTGAGATATACCATCTGAATCGCTTGAAAAAAATAATCCGTGATCTTAACAGAAGTCGTTAACGGTGTTACTATATTAACCATATAAAATGTACGGAGGCCAGAACATGTAGGTTTTTCTACCCTAACCCAAACAACTAAATACAGAATTGGGGTAGAAAGATGAAGAGGAAATCTTTTCGATATCTCTGGATCGGTCAGGCGCTCGCCAATAGCGGCGATTTATTTTACATTGTCGGTCTGATGGCTATGATCCATGAGATTACAGGATCTGCCATGCTGATGGCTATGGTACCCTTTCTCACGACGATGGCTCGGTTTATAAGCGGGAGCTTTGCACCCGTATTGATGGATAAATACAGCCTCAAGTCACTGCTTGCTTCGTCTCAGATCGGAAAAACGGCCATGCTGTTTCTGCTGTTGGTAACCTGCTATGTGCTGGGAGAGCAGGAGGTGACGGTTTATGCAATTCTCGGATTCGTATTCCTCATCTCTCTGCTCGATGGCTGGGCTGCACCTGCAAGTCATGCCATGCTGCCGCGTCTGGTGGATGCCGCTGAGCTGACGAAAGCAAACAGCTTTGTTGCCATCGTGGATCAGTTGATCCAACTGGGAGGCTGGGCCGTTGGGGGACTGCTGGTCGCAGCCTTGGGCGGAAGCAAGGTGATATGGCTGACCTTTTCCCTGTCCCTGGCAGCCGCTGTCTGCATGAAGATGATCGAGGATCGGCATGAATCCACTCCGGAACAGAATGAGAAGGCGCGCGTTTCGAATTGGCGTTCCATTCAGGAAGGGTGGACACTCATTTGGAAACAGCCTTCTATTCGGGCGATTCACGTGATTTATGTATTGGAGACGATGGCGGGCGTGATTTGGATCGCGGCGACCATCTACGTGTATGTAGCCGATGTGCTGCACAGGGAAGAGGCATGGTGGGGATATATCAACGCAAGCTTTTTCCTGGGACTTATGCTGGGCGGACTGTTTGGCATGAGAGGCGCAGGGCTGATCGACCGCAACATCCGCAAGTTCGTTATCTGCTCTTCCTTCGGCATCAGTATCATGACGTTCGGTTTTGGATTGACCTCGGTGCCTTGGCTGGCCCTGGTGTTCTCGGCAGGCTTCGGCGTTTTTGAACAGCTTAAGGCAGTCTCGCTTCAGACTACACTGCAGCGGGGCGTATCTGTCCATGTATTGCCGAAAGTGTACGCTGCCCAAAGCGCGCTAGTTTCGCTGGTATTCGGCTTATCCACCCTGTTATTTGGTTTCATAACCGATGAATTCGGCGTTCGGGCTACGTATATCATCGCTGCCACGGTGCTGTTCATCTCGGGATGCTACGCATTACGGATACGAACGAGATTGCCGGAGTCAGGGGAGGGGCTTGAACAAGGACGGATCGGCATCGAATAATCATTAAAAAAAGGCGAGCTTAAGGCTCGTCTTTTTTGCATGCATAAATGGATCCGGACACGAGCTACAGCAAGCATCATCAATACGGTTTACTGAACGTGAAACCTTAATAATCGCGGGGCCATACTAGTTTTGAAAATCTTTCGAGAATCCGGTTGACAATCCATCTACTACGTATTACGATATACCTGTAGTAGGTCACACTGAATACCGACAACACTGAGCAATGAGGTTGCAAAAATATTTTAAAGAAATTGTTGACATCCCTTACTACTTAGTATTACAATGTACATGTAATGAGTAATACATAATAGCGTGTTTTTCCAAATGCTATTAAGTAAAAAATTCCCTTAGTACTATGTTATACTGAATATAGGTAATACTGAATAGGGGAGGGACGAAATAAAGGAGGCTTTCCAATATGGAAAATTTAACTGAAATGCTGAAGGGTTCGCTGGAAGGCTGCGTGCTGGAAATCATCAGCCGCCGTGAAACCTATGGCTATGAGATTACCCGCCGTCTGAACGAGCTTGGCTTTACCGAAGTCGTGGAAGGGACGGTCTACACCATACTCGTGCGGTTAGAAAAGAAAAAGCTGGTGAACATTGAAAAGAAACCGTCAGATATGGGGCCGCCGCGCAAGTTTTACTCACTTAATGAGGCGGGCCGTCAGGAGCTTGAATTGTTTTGGGAAAAATGGGATTTCTTATCCTCCAAAATCAACGTCTTGAAGTCAAATTAGCTTCATAAGATATTCCGTCCGATATTTGTGTGGTGCCTTGTTCAGCTTTATATAAAAGGAGGGAAAATAATATGTTGGAAATGTTCAAAAAAATGATTGGTGATAAAAAAGAGTACAAAATGATGATGGCACGGGTTGAAGCTCTTCCAGAGGATTACCAGTTTGTGTTTAAGAAAATTCAAAACTACATGTGGAATTTCTCAACGGGCAACGGGATGGATATGCTGCACATGCAGTATGAATTAATCGAGTTGTTCGAAGCCGGTGCGGCCGATGGCAGACAAGTGCTGGAGATCACTGGTGACGACGTGGCGTCCTTTGCCGATGAACTAGTGGCAAACGCTAAAACCTATGTAGCCAAGTATCGGGAAGATTTGAATCAGGATATCTTGAACCGATTGGGAAAAAAATAACTCCAATAGATAATACGACTGATTAGCTGGTTATCAAATGTGACTTACCGCCTTCGCTATTCAGTTAATTTTTGACCTGGTAGTAAGTTATACAGATTATCAGTCATACTAAATAGATGAGTGTAGGCAATCCAGCTCCGCAAGGCGCTTATTATAAGGAGGATAAAATATGAGAAATGCAGCGATTTCTGTAAAAGGGTTAAAAAAATCCTTTAAAGACAAAGAAGTCTTAAAGGGGGTGGATTTTGAGGTGCAGCGCGGCGAAATTTTCGCACTGCTGGGCTCCAATGGAGCGGGCAAGACGACGACAGTCAATATCCTCTCGACGCTGATGAAGCCCGATGGCGGGGAAGTAGGTATTTGCGGCTTTGACGTCCAGCGTCAACCGGATCATGTTCGCCAGAGCATTAGTCTGACAGGGCAGTTTGCAGCTTTGGACGGTATGCTCACCGGGCGGGAAAACCTGATGATGATCGCCAAGTTGCGGGGAGTTTCCAATCCTGCTCAAGTTGCCGACAATCTGCTTGCAAGATTCAGCCTGACCGATGCGGCTAATCGCCGGGCAGACCAGTATTCCGGCGGGATGAAGCGCCGGATTGACATCGCCATGAGCCTGATCGGGACGCCAGCCGTCATTTTTCTCGACGAACCGACGACAGGGCTTGATCCCGAAGCGCGAATTGAAGTCTGGGATACCGTCAAGGAGCTTGCCGGCGGCGGCACGACCATCTTGCTGACGACCCAGTATCTGGAGGAAGCCGAACAGCTGGCTGATCGTATCGCCATCTTGCATAGCGGAAAAATCATCACGACCGGTACGCTTGCCGAACTCAAGGCGATGTTCCCGCCAGCGAAAGTGGAATACATTGAGAAGCAGCCGACATTGGAGGAAATTTTCCTCGCGATCATCGGCAACAAGGAGGCGATGTAAATGAAAAACAAAACAGGGACATTACTAGGGCGTTTAATGCGCAACATCTTGCGCAGCCCGGATACGATTATCACGGTGGCGATTACGCCGATTATGATGATGCTGCTGTTTGTCTACGTATTTGGCGGTGCCATAGAGACAGGTACGAACAACTACGTCAATTATTTATTGCCGGGAATCCTGCTGATGGCTGTCGCATCCGGCGTCGCTTACACTTCACTGCGGCTGTTTACGGATATAAAAAGCGGGTTGATGGCGCGTTTCGTTACCATGCCCATCAAGCGCTCTTCGATATTGTGGGCTCACGTGTTGACCTCGCTAGTTTCTAATGCACTTACTGTTGTTGTGGTTTTCCTTGTCGCGCTGCTGATGGGCTTCCGTTCAAGCGCGAGTATCCTGGATTGGCTTGCGGTAGCGGGGATACTAGGGTTGTTTACGCTGGCGCTGACATGGCTGGCGGTCATCCCTGGATTGACAGCGAAGTCTATGGAAGGGGCGACAGCCTACTCGTATCCGCTGATTTTCCTGCCGTTTATCAGTTCGGCCTTTGTCCCCACCGAAACCATGCCTAAAATGGTTCGGGCGTTTGCTGAGAACCAACCCGTGACATCTATCGTGAATACGATTCGTTCCCTCTTGTATGAAGGGTCTGTTGGGAACGGGATCTGGGTTGCGCTTGGCTGGTGCGTCGGCATCATGGTCATCGCTTACTTCTTCGCCAGTAAACAATTTAAACGCCAGTTAGGGTAAGTACACCATGATGAAATAGCCATATCAATAGTCAGCCGCTAGTGAAAGAGGCCCTCCCTTGTTATGCAGGGGAGAGCCTTTTTTTTGGATTGCTATGTTGTTATCGTGAAGGGCCGATGGCTATCCAGGACATGAAACCATAGGCGAGATTGCAGTTAGGCTGGCGGCTTACTTCTAGGACGGCGGCATCCTCACGCTGGGATTTCAAGGAGATCTGGAAGCCAGGATTGTTGCTCATTCCCACAATGATATAGTTGATCCCAGCAAAAGCCTCCTCGAATTGGACGGTCACCTCGGTCAAGGCTTCAGCTCCAAATACAAAAGGCGTCATGCCGAATTGCTGCAGCTTCGGCTGGCCGGCTGCGCTGCGTATTGGCGCAAAGCTTAAATGTTCTGCCGTTAGGGCACCTTTAGCCAATTGTTGTCCGGTAACGGCTCCGTCGGCCAGATGGGCGCTTGTGACGGCGCCGTTTGCAAGTTTATCGCTATCAATGGAGCCTTCGGCCAACGTGAAGTTATTGAAGGCATCCGGCCCGAGATGCTTGCTGCCGATGGTTCCGTCGGCAATTTGCGCTCCGGTAAGTGAGCCGTCAGCAATGTGCGTGCTCGTGATGGAGGCCTCTGCAATCTTGCTGCCGTCAACCGATCCTTCGGCCAACGTGAAGTTATTGAAGGCATCCGGTCCAAGATGCTTGCTTCCGATGGCCCCGTCGGCAATTTGCGCTCCAGTGACGGAGCCGCCAGCAATGTGCGCGCTCGTAATGGAAGCCTCGGCAATCTTGCTGCCGTCAACAGATCCTTCGGCCAACGCGAAGTTATTGAAGGCATCCGGTCCGAGATGCTTGCTTCCGATGGCCCCGTCGGCAATCTGGGTACCAGTAAGCGAACCTTCAGCTACATGTAATCCAGTGATGGAAGCCTCAGCAATCTTGCTGCCAGTAACCGATCCTTCGGCCAACGCGAAGTTATTGAAGGCATCCGGTCCGAGATGCTTGCTGCCGATGGCCCCGTCGGCAATCTGGATACCAGTAAGCGAACCTTCAGCTACATGCAATCCAGTGATGGAAGCCTCAGCAATTTTGCTGCCAGTAACCGATCCTTCGGCCAACGTGAAGTTATTGAAGGCATCCGGTCCAAGATGCTTGCAGCCGATGGCTCCGTCGGCGATTTGCAATCCAGTGAGGGAGCCGTCAGCAATGTGCGCGCTCGTGATGGAAGCCTCGGCAATCTTGCTGCCGTCAACCGATCCTTCGGCCAACGTGAAGTTATTGAAGGCATCCGGTCCGAGGTGCCTGCTGCCGATGGCTCCGTCGGCAATCTGCGCTCCAGTGAGGGAGCCGTCAGCAATGTGAGCGCCTGTAATGGAAGCCTCAGCAATTTTGCTGCCAGTAACCGATCCTTCGGCTAACGCGAAGTTATTGAAGGCATCCGGTCCGAGATGCTTGCTGCCGATGGCCCCGTCGGCAATCTGGGTACCAGTAAGCGAACCTTCAGCTACATGCAATCCAGTGATGGAAGCCTCAGCAATTTTGCTGCCAGTAACCGATCCTTCGGCTAACGTGAAGTTATCGAAAGCATCCGGTCCAAGATGCTTGCAGCCGATGGCTCCGTCAGCAATCTGTGCGCCCGTCAGCGATCCTTCAGCAACGTGCTTGCCGGTGATGGAATCGTCAGCAATCTTGCTGCCTGTAATTCCACCGTCCTGCACAAGTTCCGTTGTGATTGCGCCGGCTTCGATATGCTGCGAACCGATGCTGGAAATTTGCAGGTGATGGGGAAGAACGGCACCCTCCGCCAGCTGCCTCGATTTTACGGCCCCCGGCTGCAATTGATCGACGCCAACGCTGTCCGGCTGCAGGTGGACATGACCGACAGACTGATTTCCAAGATGCGCTGCGTTGATCGAGTACGGCGCCAGGTGATGGCTTTGAATCGAGAATAACTCAATATGCTTGGAGTTCACAGCGCCTTCGGCAAGATGTCCGCTCTGGATCGACTCTCCGGCGATATGCTCAGGAAGGACAGCGTCGTTCGTGATATGTGCGGACTCTATGCTTTCGGCTTGAATGTGCCGGGCATTGACAGAGCCGGAAGCAAGATGGCGTCCAGTCACCGATCCTTCATCCATATGCTGTGACTTCACAATATCCACGCCCAGATGGTCAGACTGGACGCTCGCTTCTTGCAGATGCACTGCTGAAATGGAAAGAGGCTTGATCTTGTCACCACTCACGGCGTTCGCCTGCAGCGCGGATCCCGAGACCGACGAAGGCGAGAGATGGGCTTCCGTAATCGATTGCGACCCGATTTTTACGCCCGGTATGCTGCCGTCGGCAAACAACGCTTCCGCCGAGCGGCTTTCATCGGCCAAATGGCTTAACATGATGGATTTTTTCTTCAAGTGATAACCATGAATAGCTTCCTGCACGATATGTTTGCCCAGGATGGATTCCAGTCCCAGATGTGCGCCCTCTACAGCTTGCGGAGCGATTTTTTCCGAAGTAACGGCCTTGTTCTGAATTGCTTCGGAAGTCACCGCACTCGGCGAGAGATGAGTGGATTGAACGGCCTTTGGAGCTATTTTGCCAGCAGAGACACTGCTCTCAGCCAGTTTATTAGAAGTTACGGCAAGGTCTGTCAGTTTATCCGTGGTCACGCTTTCCGGAGACAGCTTCGGTGAGGTTACGGCGTGGTCCCCCAGATGTCGAGGCGCAATAACCCCATCGCCGATCGAGGACTCCGCGATGCTGCCTGCGGCAATTTTATCTGTCGTTACCGCACCCTGGGCGAGCGCTTGAGTCCGTACGCTTCCCTTCTGCAGATGACGGCTGGCAATAGAGCCATCGGCCAGATGCTGCTCGCGAACCGCACCGTTTTGCAGAGCTTCGGCGCCTACACTGCCCCCTGACAGATGCTGCTGCTGAATGGCCTCACTGGCAATATTGCCGGAGGTCACGCCATGCTTAGCAATAATGGCTCCGCCAACCGATCCAAGCGCAAGCTTTTGGCTCGTCACGCTCTCAGGGGCCAGCGTCTCTTCTCCGACGGATGCGGGTTGAAGATGCTGTTTTCCGATCGCTCCGTCAGCCAGATGCTGCTCCGCTATCGTTTTGGGATGAATGGCGCGCCCTATGACGCTTTGAGGCGCGAGATGCTTAGGTAAGATGCTGCCCTCGGCAATGTGCTCGGCGTTTACTGCATCCGCAGCGAGATGCCGGGTTTGAATGGCATTCGATGCAATTTGGTCCGATTCCACCGTGCCCTTAGCCAGATGACGCGTTTGGACGGCTTCATTGGCAATTTTGTTAGGAAGTATGCTCTGATCCGCGATTTTCGAAGCCGTCACCGCCTGTTCCACCAGCTTCACCGTATGGACGGATTGATCGGCAAGCTTGGAGCTTGTGACACTGGAATCAGCCAGATGGCGGGCGGATACTGCATTGATGCTGATCTGATCGGAACCGATAGAGCCAGGCCGGATTTGCTCTGATCCTATGGCTCCGTCCGCTAAATGGCGGGCGCTGAGCGAGCCTTCTTCAATATGTCCGGCATTGATGGCACCATCTGCAATTAGGCCTGACCCGATGCTGCCGGCAGCAATATGCTCTGCAGTTACAGCTTCGCTTGCCAAATGCTTACTTTCGATGCTTTGCGGTTTTATGTGGGACGCTGAGATGGCGTCATCGGCGATTTTTTTTCCTGTTACGGCACCTTCACGGATTTTGGTCGAAGTGACTGCATCCTCTGCAAGCTTGGAGCTATGGACGCTCTCATTAGCGAGATGTCGGGTTTCTACGGCGCTGGATGCGATTTTGTCTCCTTGAACCGCTTGGTCTTCGAGCAGGTCGGTTGTCACGAGAAGCTGTTGAAGATGACGTGCAGTAATAGCCCCATCCGCGATTTTATCGCTAACTACGGCGTGGTCTGCCAGCTTCTGCGAGGTTATACTGCCATCCTTGATCTTGCTGGCATTCACGGAACCGTCTCGAAACTTGCGCGTAGATAAGATGCCATCCATTAGATGTTCACCCGTGACCGATAATGGCGCAATTTTTCCTGAGGTCACGGCTTCGTCGGCAATGTGCAGACTGGTGATGCTGTAGTCTTGTATGGCTTCAGGCCCAACGGCACCACGCGACAGCTTGGATGCTGTGACTGCTCTCGAAGCGATCCGGCTTTCGGTTACCGCATATTCCCCTATATCCTCTGTATATATGAATGCGCCCTTAATTTCAGGCATTTCCTTCTCCATAATCAGCTGCACATGCTCGATCTCCATCTCGGGAAGGGAGGGGGGATCGGTAGGCACGGTCAGGGTGTCAGCGGCTACAGCCTCTTCTGTAGGTAAGCTGGAATCTTCGTCAGATCTCGATAATGGGATGTTTTCTTTGTTTTCTTTTTCTTCTTGTTTTAATTCCATGATGCCGATAAGATCCTCATCCAGATCCATAATGGTTGCTGCTGAAAGAATGTGGGCATCTTTATCTTTTTTTGGGCTGCGTCCTTTATTTCGCTCGAGCAGATCGAGTTCCCTCGTAGTGGGATCTACCCTGTAGGGCTGGGAAGAGGAAGATGATGGGCTTTTCTTCTTTTTCTTCAAAACAACACGCTCCTTCCGAATACTCATCGTCTCCGGTATCATATGCAGCCGTTTAGGCGGCTGTCACTGGTCTTTTGGGATTCGACAAACGAAAGGGCAGCGTAACATGGAAAAGGACCCGGCCAAAGGCCGAGTCCTTGATTGAGCGCTAGAAAGCACATATAAAATTTAACCCCTGACGGCCGGTAACGGCTGTACAGTCGGTTCCGTATTTGAAGTTTCTTCAAGAATCTTTGCTTCTAAAACGACAAAAGCCCTGCCTCTCTTTCGTCCTTGCGGCTCCGATGACCGCGCCAGTGTGAATCAGAAATCCGTTCCATAAAACTCTTACTCTTAGGGTCATAAAATAGGAATTTGCACTTCAACAGAGATGTAAATAACCATGTTTCGAGGAACTAACGGGGTTAAACTTCATATAACAATTACTTATTATAGCACAGGTACTCGTAATAAGCAAAGATATTCAAATGTATATTAGAATGTTATGCAAAAACGCTTGATTTTTTCTGGAAATCCAACGATATTCATATTAACAGTTTTTTCTTGCAAATTCTGCTGTTGGGATCTTAAGTTGTAGCATCATGTCGAATACGTTCGGATTCACACCTGCCTTGCCGATGTTTATTATCTGTTAATGAAAGTAGGCGAACGATGCAACTGTATAAGTCTTTTCTTAAACAGCTAATCCGGAACTATATGATCGGGTCCATTGCAGCTGTGCTTGTTGTGGGTGGCGTATTAATGGTAACGACTCTGGAAATTCCTATTGAGGAAGGCGCGCGCCTTGTGGTCATACTGACCATTTCATTCATGGTGATGATTGCGTCCGAGCTGACCGTCTTTCTTCGGCATTTACGACCGATTCACGCGGGGTTCCATGAAGGCCATACGGATTTGGAAACGTTGGAAAAAGCATATTTGAGCATACACCGTATGCCGCGTTTGGCGGTATACCGTATATTCGGACCTCATCTGCTCGGCTTGTCGCTTCCGGCCATTCTGCTGACGGTTTGGATGATGGAGCAGGGCAAACTGAATTTTTCGCCGTTCTATATATGGCTGGCTTGCCTGGGGGCGGTCCTGCTAGCCAGCTGTCACGCCATGATCGAATTTTTTCTGACGATAGCCGCCATTCGCCCATTGATCAAGGAGATTCGGCGGCAGGCGTTATCTCGTTATGGCGTGGACTTCTCCCTTGAGGGCCATGTATTCATGGCGATTCGGACAAAATTTTTGCTCAGCACGATGTTAATCGGCACTTTTCCGCTGTTTTTGTTTAGTCTGGCGGTCCAGATTCGTCTGGAGGGGCTCAGCCAGATCGTAGCTCAGCAGTACTGGGGCTGGGCGGGATTTATATTGCTGCTTGGCGTCGGTTTTGCTTATATCGGCGCCTGGCTCTTGACCCAGGATTTACAGCGGCCGATCCGGCAGCTGTACCGGGCGATGAATGAGATTAAGGAGGGGCGTCTGATTCAGACCTCCAATCTCTATTCTGATGAATTTTCCAATCTGATCGCGGGTTTCAATATGATGGTTCGCGGGCTGCAGGTGCGCGAGGAGCGAAACCGCAAGCTGCTGGACAGTTATTTTGCCGCCCTGGCAGCGGCGCTGGATGCCAGAGATCCTTACACGGCCGGCCATTCGCTTCGGGTAGCGGAGTATTCGGTGTTAATCGGCCGTCTGGCGGGACTCAGCGAAGAGCAGGTTGATCTGCTGCACAAGACGGCATTGCTGCATGATATCGGCAAGATCGGAGTTCGGGACAATATTTTGCTGAAGGAAGGGAAACTGACGGCAGAGGAGTTCGATCAGGTAAAGGCCCACCCGGCTCAAGGAGAGAACATTCTGCTGCAAATCGAGCCTGCCGATGCCATGGCTCCTTATCTGGAAGGGGTACGGTCCCATCATGAGCGCTATGATGGAGGCGGGTATCCTGACGGGTTGAAGGGGAAGGAGATTCCGTTGTTTGGACGGATTATTGCCGTGGCCGATGCCTATGATGCCATGACGTCGGACAGGCCGTACCGCAGCGGCATGAAATCGGCGGATGCCTTGAACATACTGGAAGCCGGCAGGGGAACCCAGTGGGACCCCGATTATGCGGGCATATTCGTTAAATATATGAAAGCGGAGAAGAAGGTCATTACGATCCGCTAGTAGGTGGATAAGCAGGGAATCGCAGCTGATTCTATGGATAGGAATGAGAAGAGACCGTACCTGTGCATGAAGTGCACCCCTTAGAATGGACATTGGAATAAACCCCTGGTTTATCCGATGAAATTCTAGGGGGTGCATTTTTGTATGGCAATTAAGGGACAAAAGTATAAAACGTATTCGGAAGAGATCAAGAAAGAGGCGGTTCGTCTGCATGTT
>NZ_JBNDYG010000040.1:0-127133 GCF_049893405.1 Paenibacillus sp. Dod16 | reverse complement strand
CAGAACCGATTCCAGAAAAAATTAAACGACCGTTCCCCGGTAGAATACCGGGAAACGGTCGCAGCATAAATCATGTCTTTTTTGTACTGTCTACTTGACAGGGTTATGACCAAATAGGCGACTTCACATCCATGTGATCTATGGTTGTTCTTGCGGACCGGTTATTATTATTTTTCCATGACAGCAAAATAGTTTTCTTCATAGTCTGCAAAGTTGAACACTCTACCGGAAGGCATATTCACCACTTCGCCGACCGTGATATTGTGGTTGGTTAGATGGCTGTGCAGCGCATCGAAATCGTCCGTGATAAACATTAAAGAAGGTGTGCCCAAATGTAATCCTGGCGACATTTTGTACACCATAATTTGACCAACTTTGCTAATCATCGATTGGTACACTCCCTCGTATAAGTAAATTAAATGTCAAAAGCAGATTGCTTCCAAGACTTCCTTTTCTCTTCAAATCATAGCATGCCAGATGTACGTATATTTCTTATCAATTGCGAATTTGTTTTTGTATCGGAATATCCAAGTTAAAGGGTTTGCTTACACCTTCAAGGATAACGGTCGCATTGAGCTTGGGTGCCCGTTTGACACAAATTACGTTCATCGTTACTATTATAATGACCCAATGGTTTTTTCAAAAACTAAATAGTACAAATTTCGAAATTTTTAAAAGAAAGTAGGTTCACCATCATGTCAGATCCATCTGCAATTATCCGTAACACCTCAGAAGAAAGAGCTTTTGCAATTAAAGACATCCTTGCGCCATTGCTTGCCGTCATCATCGGCACCTTCATGGTCCTGTTGGACAGCACGGTTGTCAATGTCGCCGTACCTACGCTGGTTCAATATTTTGATAGCCCCCTGCATACCATTCAATGGTCGATCGCCGCATACACGCTTGCATTGTCCGCGGTCATCCCTCTCGCGGGATGGCTGTCGGATAAATTTCAGCCCAAACGGGTGTTTCTCATATCGATCGGATTGTTTACGATAGGATCCGTGTTATGTGCTTTTGCCCAGACAGCCGAGCAGCTCATCGCCTTTCGGGTTATTCAAGGCATGGGTGGCGGTATGGTATCGCCGATCGGGATGGCCATGGTATACCGTTTGGCACCTCCGGACAAAAGAGGTTCTATCATAGGAATGTTTGGAATTCCATTACTGCTTGCCCCAGCGCTCGGTCCCGTATTGTCCGGATGGCTGATTGAGTTTGTCAGCTGGCAATGGATATTTCTGATCAATCTCCCCATTGGCATGATCGGACTATTCGTGGGCATCAAACATCTGCCTTCCTTTTCAGAAAAGGAAGCTCCGTCTCTGGACATTGTCGGCATGCTTCTTGGGCCCTTAGGGATTGCGCTGCTTCTCTTCATTTGGTCCTGCTTACGGCATAAACAACCGCTGCTTGAGCTGCGTGCGTTCAGATCGGCTGATTTTACACGTGGCATCATCATCTCCTGGATCATGCAGGCAGCGATGTTCGGCTCCGTGCTACTATTCCCGCTGCTTCTTCAGCAGATTAGAGGTTTTACTCCGCTGACAACCGGGCTCATTCTGCTGCCGCAGGCAGTCGGTTCCATGATCTTTATGCCTCTGGCAGGAAAGCTTTTTGATAAGGTGGGCGCACGTCCCCCGCTTGTGGCCGGAATGACGCTGATGACAGCTGCGTTGTTCACGATGTCCTTTGTTCGAACCGATACCCCTTTACTACTCATCATGATCGTATTGTTCTTCATGGGCTCCGGCATGGGGTTATCGATGATGTCCTTGAATACGCATGTATTAAATGCAACCCCTAAGCACCTTGTAAGCCGGGTTACTCCGCTCACAAGTGCATCACAGCAGGTCATCGCCTCGTTTGCCGTAGCCGGCTTCACGGGATATTTATCTTCCCGGATGACATCTAGCCTGCCGAGTAACTCTGTTGGAACCAACCCTATGGAGTCCCATGCTGCATCCTTTTCGGACACCTTTTTCCTGGCTGCCTGCATTGCTTGTGTAGGACTGGTTCTCAGCTTGTTTCTTAGAAAACCCAAACAAATAACCGATGAATCTTCGTTCCATTGAACAGCAGACATCGAATAAACCACAATAACCGTTACACATAGGAGGAGCTTACTTGAGATTCGGAGAAATGGTTATCATACTATTCATTATCGCTTTGGCTATAGCTGCGATTTGGGGACCAAAATCGAAGAAAAGCCGGCTGATCTACTCGTTAATAGCGCTATATATCGTTACGGTTGTGCAGATCATCGTTGAGGATTGCCGGTGGCAAATGATTCCTTGTTACGCGGCTTCCGTTATCCTGACGGTTGTCATCATTTTTAGAAAACCCGAAAAGAAACCGTCCAGTAAGAAGAGCAGGAGAAGATGGTTAGCCTGGTTATGGACCACGGTATTGTTCCTATACGCATCAGTCATGGTCGCACTGCCTCTCCTGCTCCCTGTATTCGCATTTCATCAACCTCAGGGACCCTATCCTGTGGGAACTGCGGTATACCACTTTGTTGACAATGACCGGCCCGATGAGTACTCTGCCGATCCGAAGGATCACCGTGAGCTGATGGTACAGTTATGGTATCCTTCCGAGCCCGAAACGGGGGAAGAAGCCGAACCCTATATCCGCAATGTAACAGCGATTACACAAGGTCTCGAACAGGCCTTGTCCTTCCCAGCCTGGACGTTAAGCCATCTGGGTCTCGTGGAGACCCATGCCTACAACAATGCCCCGCTGTCCTCCATGGAGCAGGAATATCCGATCGTGATCTTTTCACATGGCATGACGGGTTTCCGCAACCAGAATACCTTCCAGATCGAAGAGCTTGCCAGCCATGGATATATCGTGGTTGGAATCGACCATGCCTATGATGCGGCTGCAACGGTATACCCGGACGGCCGGGAGATTCTGATCAACAAGCACCAGCTTTCAGGTTTTGAAGCGCTTGACGAGCACATGACATTATGGACTCGGGATGTATCCTTTATTTTGAATCGGCTGGAACAATTGAATAGACAGGATGAACAGGACCGTTTTACCGGCCGTCTTGGTCTGGAACGAATCGGCATGTTCGGGCATTCTTACGGCGGTGCCACTGCAGCCCAAATGCTGTTGAAGGATTCTCGTATCAAGGCTGCGATCAATATGGATGGGACCTTATATGGAGACCCCATGCCGAGCACGGGAATTAACAAGCCATATCTACAGATGAATGGTGAGAAGAGTATCGATAAGTCGATATTCGATAACTCGCTGGATCAAGCTATGGCGCAAAGCGGCCATACACGGGAGTATTACGAAGATTTTTGGGAGGAGACGGTAAGGCGTCGCATGAATGCTCTGCAGGGAGGCGGATACACGATGACGATTCCACATACTTCCCATATGAGTTATACGGATTTTCATCTGTTCTCTCCGCTGCTGCCTAACCCGGGAGAGGATCCAGAATCGGTTCATCACATCATAAACGAGGTAAGCGTTGCTTTCTTTGACCAGCATCTCAAGGGAATACGGCATAACGCCATGGATGAACTATCGAAGAAATATCCGGATATCGAGCTCGTTCAAGATTGAGGCATCTTTCTTGTGCCTGTGGATTAGCTCTGCAAAAAACGATATGATAGTGATCGAATCCGGTATATTTGTACATCGTTAAGGGGGCCGCGCTATGAGTTTGTTAAAAGAAAAAATATTGCAATCGGCTATTCGTTCCTTTGCCGAAAAAGGATACCAAGCGACTTCGATTCAAGATATCGCGGATGATTGCAGCATTGCTAAAGGCTCAATCTATAAATACTATGGTTCCAAAGAAGAGCTATACATCCGTATTCTGGAGAAACGACAGCAGGATATGATTGATGCCGTAGAACAGATCCGCAAAAAAGGGTTATCCCGCAGGGAAACATTTCTTGAAGAGATCGCTTATCAGTTCGATTTTTTCATCGAGCATGGATATTACATATCGCGTGATCATAACGAGCTCCCGCCGGCGAACAGTGACAAGATCGGTACCGTCATCCATCAGCTTCAATTGAATATGTTTCGTTATTACCAGGATATTTTACTCCGTCATTACGGGGATTCGATAGAGGAATGGAAATGGGATGCTACAGCCGTCTTTAACGGATTGATCCGCGAGTATACCTTTCATGTTTTGTTTGGATTCAAACCGCTCATTCAAAAGGAATTGGCTGTTTTCATTGCTGAGCGAATGGATGATCTCATGCTGGGATTGGAACAACGTGCTCCCCGTCCCCTGCTCACCGATGAACTCATGAAGGAATATTCGATGGTTGATTTAGAGGCACTTACTCATACGCAAGAAATACGAAGAACGGCGTTGATGGATACGATTGAGTCGATTATCCCGGATATGTCCATCACGAACTCCAGAAAAAAAGACTTGTCTGAGGTAGCCGCGATGCTGCGGGAAGAGTTCACCGCTGAACGTCCACGTTCCTTTCTAATCCAAGCGCTGCTTAAGGATCTGTCTTCGGAGAATGAGCTGACTTTCTACACCAATCAACTGCAGCAGTTGATTCTAGAAAGTAATTGAGAGGATATCCAAGGAAGCCCTAGCCCTCTCTGTCTCTTCACATTGGAATCTGTCCGTGGAATCATTCAAAGAAAAGAAGCTGCATGCTTTGCGGCTTCTTTTCTTTAGGTACGTATGTTGTTACATGTGTTCGACCTTCGCTTGATCCCCAATTCAATGCATCTCCCCGCATTCTGCTTGTTCTAACTCCAGTTCCCTGCACGTCCCCATCAGCATAATGCTTGTAATTGCAAATAAAATGATCATCACATTTCTCATCATATATCACCTTCTTATATGTTCATTAACCCCAGTCTAAACCATAATGAAAGATTCACTTATCGATTAACCTTTCTACAAGCTTACATTTTTGTAAGACACTCCGATCAAAACAAACAGTTCCCTACCTATAAATGTCCATACGTCCCGAAAAGAGGCTGAATACGATAATCATAGACGTATATGAGAGAGTGGTGACAAATGTGAAGCTGGTAGATGTGAAAGGCGCCTATGATGTGATCATCAGCTTGGGCAGCTGGTGCGGGCCATCGATCAATTTGCGGCAGCGTCAACTAAGACGCTTTTCTTTCCCGCTTGATTGGATGATAACGAACTCCATTTCGGATGTAACCCGGTTATTGAGCAACCGCTTCATCGGATTTATGGAACTTGAGCATATGCGGAAGATTGAAGGTACTTCGGCTCTTTTGGAGGATGGAATCGCCACGCCTGCTGAAGGAAGACCGTACCATGATGCTCATTTCATACTGGATACGCAATATGATATGATCTCCGTACATGACTTCCCGATTTGGCCCAATCAAGATTGGACGCAATCGTATGCTTCTTATAAAGAGAAGATAAATCTTCGCATTCACAGATTCTATGAAGTTCTAAACAACAGCCGATCCGTTTTGTTTATCAGGTGGGGGGAAGTGAATGCCCCGGAGGCTGCTCTGCTTCATGCCGTCTTATCCTCGTTCGTAGCCGGCACGTGTAATATACTTTTTCTTCGAACCATGCATGATATTCAAAATGTGCAAGAATTGGATTGGGGGATCGACGGCGTTTGCACCCTCCAGGTTCCCATCGACCGTCCTAATGATGAATCCATTTGGAATCACGCGATGGAAGGGCTTTATTTGACCGGCTACTGGAAGGACTAAGTAAACTGTAAGAGCTGCTGTTGGATATGACAACGAAACGTAAAAAAGCTGCCGCTAATAAGCGGGCAGCTTTTTTTTGCTATTACTTATTAAGGAACTTGACCAGCTTAATCATACTCTCGTTCCATCTGGGGATAACATTCTTCATTAGTTTCATGGATTGCCATCAAGCTCAACGATCTTGGTTGCCACATTCTCGCAAAATGCACGATCATGCTCCACGAACAGAAGCGTCGGTGCATATCCGAGCAATAACTCTTCGATCTGCATGCGAGAGATCACATCGATAAAGTTAAGCGGTTCATCCCAAACATACAAATGAGCATGCTCACTAAGGCTTTTAGCGATCAGCACCTTCTTCTTCTGTCCCCCGCTATAGGTCGAAATATCCTTTTCAAACTGAAGTCTGGAGAAATCGAGCTTTCGTAGTATGGATTTAAACAGGCTTTCATCAATCTCGCTGCTTATAGCATAGTCCGTCAAGCTGCCTTGTAGGTGGGACGTGTCCTGGGACACATAAGATATCTTAAGCTGGTTATCCCTGCTGAACTGGCCCGTGATTTGCATCTCTTCTCCGCATATCAATTTAAGGATACTGGATTTTCCAGAACCGTTTTTGCCCGAGAGGGCAATTCGGTCCCCTATTTCAATCGTAAAACTCAAGTGTTCACACACCTTCTTGGAACCGTATGAAATGGAGATATCCTCCAGCTGGGCCAGTTGTTTTTTATGATAATCGAGTTGGAACATCTGCAGACTCTCGGAGCTCTCGATATTTTGAAGAAGCTTCGATTTTTCCTCAATGGCGGACTGCTGTCGCTGCTCCAGGTTTTTGGAGCGTTTCATCATTTTAGCTGCCTTATGGCCGATATAGCCTTTATCTACTTTGGAGCCTGAATTACTGGTGCCGTTTTTGGACTTTTCCACTTCGTGCGACCAATTCCCCGTCCTCCTGGCAGAATCCGTTAAACGTTTGATATCTTTCCTCAGTTTCTCGTCACTGGCAAGCTCAAATTGATCCTGTCGCTTTTTATTTTCCCACCATGCGGAAAAATTGCCTTTTTGGATCTCGATATTGGTTTTATTGATCGACAGGATGTGGTCTACGCAGTGATCCAGGAATGATCGATCGTGCGACACCAGAATAAATCCGCTTTTCTTGCTGAGATAGTCGCTGACCAATTTTCTCGCATGCATGTCCAGGTGATTGGTCGGTTCGTCAATCAAGAGGAAGCGGTTTTCCTTGATAAACAACGCTGCCAGCATCACTTTCGTCTGTTCTCCGTTGGATAATGACGCAAAAGGCCGGTACAGTACATCTTCCGAAACCTTAAACAAGTTAAGCTCGCGCACGATTTGCCAATGAACATACTCCGGATAGATCTCCTCGATGATATCCAGAGTGAGATACTCCTTGTTCTCGACAGGGTAAGGGAAATATTCAAAGCTCACGGAAGCCGAAATATTCCCGCTATATTCGTACTTGCCTAGCAGCAGATTGAGAAACGTGGTTTTCCCCCTGCCGTTTCTTCCGGTAAATCCTAATTTCCAATCGGTATCGATTTGAAAGCTCACCTGTTCGAATATCGGATCATAGCTGCTATCATAAGCAAACGAAAGGTTAGAAACATTGATTAATGACATTTTCCTCATCCCTCTATGGCAAAATTTCAGAACGAAAAAAAAGCGCAGAAGCACCAGAAATCCGGTGCGTTCTACGCTACGTTAACCAACTATACCATAAAGAAACAAGCGAAGATCAAACCATCGCTAAATTGCCTGAGTATAAGTATAGAAGGATAAAGTTCCGGTATCTGATTGGTTATGGTGTGAACCTTGTCTTATGCTTCCTAGTATCGACAGGTTCACATAAACATCTACAACCTCTAACTCAGTCATCGCTTTATCCCTCCTTCATTCGATCTCGTTAACTTGCGAATATTAAAAAACTTATCATGAATGCCGCCTATTGGTCAACCTGTACGGGCAAGCGGCCGCTCACCTACGTTTCCGTAAAAAAAGATACGACTTAACGATCTTGCGCATTCTACTAGTTGCTGATAGGATATTTCGAGTGGTAGATTAATGGCCGCCCTACATTTTGGATTGAAAAGCAGGTGACGTATTATGAATTTGTTAAAAGAATTTAAAACCTTTGCGCTTAAGGGTAACGTGCTGGATTTAGCCATTGGGGTTATCATTGGTGCTGCTTTTGGCAAAATCGTATCCTCCTTGGTGAGTGATATCATCATGCCGGTGTTTGGATTGATTCTTGGCGGAGTGGATCTATCAGGACTAAAAGCGACCATCGGGGATGCAACCCTGACGTATGGAGTATTTCTGCAAACGGTCGTGGACTTCCTGATCGTCTCCTTCTCGATCTTCATGTTCATCCGTACACTTAACCGCTTCAAACGCAAGGAAGAAACGAAGGCGGAAGAGCCGCCGGCTCCATCGAAGGAAGAACTGTTGTTGACAGAAATTCGCGATTTGCTGAAACAACAAAATAAGGCTTCCGAAAAATAATATGGAACTGATCTGGAGAGTGTGTTTTCGATACGAGAACACACTCTCTTTATCGTTTTGTACTTATTTTATTGACAGATCATGTTAATTGGAATTATAATCCTTACTAAACCTAGTATAATACTATATATTTAAATATAGAGACAGATCACCCATGATTGGGCCTGTCCAGGAAAAGGGAGATGTGTTATATGCCAAGTGTCCAAACGTTCAAAGCAACTGCCCATTTGCAAGAAGGGGTCAAGGTTGTTACTAATGTAAGGCAGTTCGAATTCGTCATCGATGAGCCGAAAAGCCTTGGAGGTACGGATACCGGAATGAACCCCGTTGAAGCTCTGCTCGCCTCCCTGGGGGCATGCCAATCGATCGTGGCCCGTGTATATGCGCCAAAATTCGATGTTATCCTTGAAGATTTCCGGGTTGACGTAGAAGGAGATCTTGACCTTGACGGATTCTTTAACCGCTCTGACGTACGCCCAGGATACTCCGATATTCGATACACCTTCTACATCAAAACCCCTTCGTCCGCCGATAAGGTTGAACAGTTCGTTGAATTCCTGGAGTCTAAGTGCCCTGTAGGCGATACGATAGCGGCGCCGGTAAATTTGAAATTAAATCGCATCGTCATCGAGAACGAAGTGACAAACTCTTAATTAATCTACATATTAAGGGCTGCCAGGTTGCAATAAGCAACGTAGCAGCCCTTCATTTTACATCGTATTTCGAATCCCTCTTCAGGGATACCGCAGGTAAAGATCATGCTATGATCCCATGGATACATGTATTATTGCTTGTGAACAGCATAAAGGAAACGGCAATAACCGATCTCGGCCGCATTTTTCATCATCTCTAGATTTAGCCAGGCAGCCAATTCATGAAAAGGCTTATCCGTGAAAGGCCACAAGGTCCGCTCCGTAGAAAGGAACGCATCGTCCGTCAAAGCCGAGATTTCACGTTTCCACTCGCAGCTCATTTCATGTATTTGATCTCTGGTCTCTTGGATGTTACCCAGGGAATGGATGTCTTCACGGACCAATGTCCCGCTGCCGAACGAATGATTCAGTACCATAGACCACCAGTAGGTGATATGCCATGTCAGCCAAGAAATACTCGGCGGGCCAATTCCATACTCCTCGGATTCAGGCCATACCGCCTGCCAGATTCCAGATTGACGATAAACATGGAGCCCCTTGGGAGCCGGTCGCCAATGGAATTCCTCATCTTGAAGCCCCGTTAGATGTAAATCGAGCATCTGCCAAGCGATTTGGAACTGAAAATCAAGAGTACTACGAATAACTCCGGTCGGATTAGGTGAATATTTTCCATCCTGCATAACGCCCCTCCATTCCAATATAATAAACATTTTATATGTATGACTGTTATTTTATAAACATAATAAATAATTGTTTGCGAATAGTCAAATTATATCCATAGAATGACAATACAAAAAAGCCGCAATCATGCGGCTATTATCTGGTGCCTATGCCCGATTCGGATAACCGAGTAGCTTTTACGATATAGGACGCCAATCCTGGAATCATCCGGGCGATGCCTGGATAGAAGCGGTTGGTTTTGGCAAAAGCCAGGTTCTGAATTCTCCTTGCCCTTCTGAGAAGCTCCTTAAACGTACGATTAGCTTCAAGCGTATATTGGTCTCGCCATTGTTCGAAGTTTATTTCTCCATGTAAATATTTGTGTGTCCAGCCGGGGCATAGCCATGATGATCGCAGAGCAACCGACATCCCGTCCCCGCACAGCGGCGGAAGCATCAGCATCGCATCGCCGATATGCGGATATTCCGACCATGGATACGGCGTATTGGATAAATGAAGCGGGGCAATCGATACCTGGGTTCCCGAAACAGGCTCCCCTTCAGCCATTCGTTCGGCTAACCTTCTGTTCGTACGTGAAGCGGCCCGTAGAATTTCCGGCACCGATTTGCCGCTGCCCTGCACTGATTTCAGGGTCAGCAACGCGGCTACATTGACCATCCCCTTTTCAATCGGCGAAATTCCGACATAACCCCCCTCGCAAAAATACAGCTCAACCCGAGCAGGGATCGTAATGCCGCTATAATGCGATTTTACACCAACATACACGGTGTCATCCCGATACGCCTCGGCAGATGCAACGCTACGTGGTCTTTTTGTACCGTACGCACCAATAACGGCCCTTGCCTCATATCGAACGGCCTCATTCCCTTGCCTTGCGTCGACTTCATACCGATGATCATCCAGCTTCTGAATGTTGGTTACGGTTGTTCCCGTGACAATGTCCGCGCCCGCGGTCACTGCATGCTCATGCAGCAGGCGATCCAATTCATAGCGGCTGATCCCGGTTGCCTGCCCCGGTAACGGAGCGTTAATCTCACCGCCGTGCGGCATTACGATTTTGGCGTGGTCCATGGAACTAGGCTCAACCGTTTCACGTAATTGGACCCCTAGATAGTCCAGCATCTCTTTGGTCTCTGGGGACATGAATTCACCACAGGTTTTATGGCGCGGAAAGGATTGCCGGTCCAGCAATATCGTACGATGTCCTTGTTTTGCAAGCTGTAGTGCACAGCTTGTGCCGGCTACTCCCGCTCCAATGACGATGACATCCGCTTGCTTTGACATATATGAACACCTGCCTTATAGCTTGCATGAAGAACATTCATTTGGTAACGAGCAGAGGACTAGCGAGT
Source organism: Paenibacillus sp. Dod16 (assembly GCF_049893405.1). Classification (NCBI taxonomy): domain Bacteria; kingdom Bacillati; phylum Bacillota; class Bacilli; order Caryophanales; family Paenibacillaceae; genus Paenibacillus; species Paenibacillus sp. Dod16. The sequence goes on along the minus strand of NZ_JBNDYG010000040.1, from coordinate 116,215 downwards.
CCCCTGTTTCGGGATAACAACGGAATAACGGAACAACGACTTCCATTTATAGGTCATGGTGTCGTGATTGAGCTGCTTTTTCAACTCTCTCCAATCCTTCCCTTTAAATCCCTTAGCAACCGATAACGGACCATCATGGCGGATATAACGATTGCGGGAAATGATGCGCGTCGTAAGCCAGACTGCCGTGTAGGGTACCGGATGCCGATGAATATCATTGATCACGACCCCGTAAATAGAAGCTCTCAACATATGCGTCACCATCTCCACCAGCTGCTCACCCTGGAAATGATGGATGAACTGGGAACCTGTCACAATATCAGCCGATGCATCGGGTAAATCTCTAACATCGGCGCGCCGAACTTGAATCCTCGGTTCGTTCGTAAACAAGCGCTTAGCCTCATCGCATGCTTCTTTTGTCATATCGACCAAGGTGATATTCAGCTTGATGCCCCTTTGATCTGACCATTGCAGCAGCTTCTGGTTTACATCGCCTGAACCTGCCCCTACGTCCATGATGCTAAGGGTACTCGGGCTGCCAATCGATTTCCAAAGCTTCTCAACGCCGTCTAAGGTAGGACCAGGCGCCGCGAAAATTCGATTCAGTCGCCTTAAGTGCTTCAGCGCTTCGATCAACTCTTCCCCTCCCATGGAAAAGTCATCCATAAGCTCATCTTCCTGCGCCCGGATGGATAAGGTTCTAAAGAAGGACATGGTCCAGATCCTTGACCGATGACGTAAATGCCTTCACGTAGGTAAATCGCATAAGCTCCGCGGTCAGGCCTGGGCCGAAGGCCATGGCTACCCCCTCCGTGGAAGCTTTGTTCAGCTCTTGCATCTCCTTACGCATCGCACTCAGCACAAACATAATGGTCACGGAGGAGAGATTCCCCGCCGTTCTTAAAATGTCCCTGCTGTACTTGGTTTGTTCATCGGTCAGGCCCATGACTTCTTGGACAGAATCCACGATGCCCCTTCCGCCAGGATGGATGGCCCACAATTCCGGGAGCTTATCTCCTTTCAGCAGAACACGCATTTCTTCCTCCAGGTGAGTACCGAGCAGCTTGGGAATACGCGGCGATAAAAAAAGATCAAAGCCTGTATTGCCTACCTCCCACGTCATATCCTCCGTTGAATCCGGGAGCACGACCGAATAACCCGAGCCGAGCTCCAAATAATGTTGATGATCCGTTTCCGGGTGACCGATAACACAAGAGGAGGCACCATCACCGAAAAACGAAGCAGCAAAAAGCGCTTCCCTCTCCTTGACCGGCTGAAAATGAAGGGTGCAAAGCTCCACGCACACAATCAGAACCTGTGAAGCCGGCGCTCCTCTGACAACATCCCTTGCCATTTGAATCGCTTTAAGGCCCGCAGCACATCCCTGAAATATCAACGGCAGACGATTGACGCGCGGAGAAAGCCCCAAATGGCGAATCAACAGCACATCCATGCCCGGCTGGTATTGGCCCGTGCAGCTGACCGTAATGAGATGCGTGATTCGATCCGGTGAGATACCGGCATCTTTCATTGCCTTCTCGGCTGCTTCTATGCCAAGCGGGAGGGCCTCCCGCTTGTATGTATCCATTCGTTCCTCGGTAGTCGGGATGTCCGATTCGTCATGGGAAGGCAGATAGCGGCATTCTTCCGATGAACCAAGGTAATTGGATTCACAAGTATAACGAGTTTCGACACCACAGGATCGAAATACTCTTCGAGCAAAGCGGGCCAGGTCGGGTTGATCCTGCAGCGTAGAAGCAATTAAATCCGCAATATCCGACTGTGCCACCGAATGTACCGGCAATGCAGTGCCCATCCCGAGTATCCCAACATCGGATATACCGTTTGTATGTTTCATGCTAACCTCCTGTATCGTCTTGGAATTAAACATGATTACCCTTCCCTGGGCATTTTGAATTCGTTCAAAGACATACTCTTGAGATTAGGATAACCCGAGCATAGCAAATTATATCCAATTCAAACCAAACGCTTCATACGCATGACCGCAGTCGCAAAAATACCACGGTTTTCGTGGTTTCCTTGGCTACATATGATGGTTACACTTATGTGTAAAAGAAAACGCGATAGCTGTTGATCCTGAACGCGGATCCTGCGTTAAGACTCGTCTAACTGACTTCCTAGAATCTCAGCATTGGCAAGAAGCACCCATTGGTTTACTTCATCAGTTTATTAGTTCCCAGACTTCGTGCTCATTGACGGGCTAAACTGCTGCTCAAATTCCGTTAGCGAGATGACCTTTCCATCCACTCTCGACTGCTCAGCCGCAAACGCCATGAGATGACTTTGAACGGAACGGCTTGCCGAAGTCAGCCCTTGATCGCTCCCCCCTGACTGCACCAGTCTCAGAAAATCCTTGATCAGGCCCATATCACCGCCGCCGTGTCCGACATGCCCGCCTCTATCCTCAAAAGATATTCGCTCGATCTTGCCGCTGCCGAAGTGAATGATCTCGATCTCATTCTTCTCCATGGCGCCGCGGATTTCCCCGCGGGTTCCCATCAGCTTGATCGTGCGGCTGACATCTCGCGTAAATGCACTCATCGTAAATGCAGCCGTCACGGTGTTGGCAAATTCCAGATTGACGACCTGATGGTCCACAACGTCATTATCGCAATGGTATACGCAGCGGCCATATGGCCCCTCCAGCAACGCCTTGTAACGGGCATCATAACTCATATCATCACTGATCGCCGACGTTGGCCAATTCGTATCCTCTGTCAAATATAGATCAGGCGCATAATAGAGGCACTGATCCGAGACCGGGCATCCATCCAGACAGCGCTTGGGTGCGCCTTCCGGTGCCTGCGCTTCCGTAAAATGACTCAGCGAGCCAAAAGAGGATACACGAAGGCAATCCGAGTCGGCAAGCCAAAGCAAAATGTCGAGATCATGACAGGATTTGGCGAGAATCATAGGGCTGGAATCTTCCTTACGACGCCAATTCCCCCGGACAAAGCTGTGCGCCTGATGCCAATAGCCCACGTTCTCGTTATGCTGGATCGACATCAATTGGCCAATGGTTTCACGCTCCAGCAGTTCCTTTAAAGTTGTGAAAAACGGCGTATATCGCAGCACGTGACAGATGGAAAACACCAGCCCGGCCTGCGAAGCCATCTCGCCCATCCGGATGCACTCTTCGGGATCTGGAGACATCGGCTTTTCCAGCAGCACATGGTAACCGGCCTCTAGCGCCCGCATCGTCGGCTCGAAATGCTGCATATCCTGGGTGCATATCAATACCGCGTCCGCGAGCTTGGGCCCTGCAAAGAAATCATTCCAATTCTCGAAGCACGCCGAATCTTCAAGGCCATGCCTAGCTTTAAACTGTTCCCTCCGCTGCTGATTCGGTTCTGCAACGGCGACCACCTCAAGCTCATGGGGATGCAGCAGGGCATATTCCATATAATTGACGCCTCGCAGTCCTGCTCCGATGAGGGCAACCTTAACCTTATTCATCCGATTCTTCTCCTTTTTTGCAAGTACTTATTCTTTAACGCTCCCAACCGTCATCCCTTTAACAAAATACTTCTGCAGGAACGGATACACGACCATGATCGGCAGCGCTCCCATGAATATTTGGGCAGTCCGGAGCGTTTTCTCGCTCAAATTCTCCATCGCCTTGATCTGCTCGATCGATATCGAGGTCATTTGGGAGTTGATTGACATAATGAGCGTGGATAAATAGGTTTGCAGCGGATATTTATCCGGTGAATTCAAGTATAGAATTCCGTCAAACCAGGCATTCCAGTGTCCCACGATGGTAAACAGGCCGATCGTTGCAATGGACGGCAGGGAAACCGGCAGGTAGATACGCCATAATATTCTCCAGTGTCCGGCGCCGTCAATCGTTGCCGCCTCTTCCAGCTCCTTCGGAATCGTTCTGAAGAAGTTCAGCATGAGGACCATGTTCCAAACATTGAGTGCCCCAGGAAGAATCAGCGCCCATACGGAGTCAATCAAGCCGGTATTCTTTACGATCATATAAGTGGGAATCAAGCCACCGCCGAAAAACATCGTAATGGCAAAAAACCACACGTACGGCGTTCGGAACTTAAATTGATGATTGGATTTCGATAAGGGGTATGCGGTTATGAATACCAAAAACATATTCACTGCCGTTCCTAACACAACCCGTGTAAGCGAAACCTGAAACGATCGAAAAAACTCCACCTTTTCACCCAAATACCGGTAAGCATCCAGGTTGAAGCCGACGGGCCAGAGCCTCACTTCTCCCGCCATCGCCGCCGTATTCGAGCTTAACGAAATCGAGAGCAAATGAATGAACGGAATGATGCCGAGCAAGGTGATTGCGGATAGAACCAGCGTATTCAAGATTACAAACAGCCTTCTGCTGATCGTTGGTTTGTGCATTTTCCTACCTCCACTCCAGCCTAAAAGATCCGATAATTGTTATATTTATAAGCCGCATAGTATGTCACAGCCACGAGCGCTAGGGAGATGACGGATTTAAAAAAGCCGACTGCGGCGGCAGGTCCGAATTGCTGACTGAACATTCCGAGCCTATAGACGAAGGTATCGATAATATCCGCACCTTCATAAACCGTCGGGTTGTACATAATCAGAATCTGTTCGAAACCGGCATTGAGAATTCCGCCAAGACTTAATACACCCAGCAGGATGAGAATCGGTGCCATGCCGGGAAGCGTAATATGAATCATCTGTTTCCATCTTCCCGCTCCGTCTACTTCTGCAGCTTCATACAGCGTTGCATGGATTCCTGTTATGGCTGCGAGCATAACAATCATGTTATAGCCCATCCCTTTCCATACGTCCGAACCGATTATGATCCCACGGAACCAGTGGTTATCCAGCATAAACATGATCGGTTCCATATCGAGCGCACCCAGCAAGCCGTTTACCGGACCATTCAGGGAGAACAATTCTATGATGACGCCGCCAAGCACCGTCCAGGACAGAAAGAATGGCAGGAAGATGGCGGATTGGATAAAACGCGAGAACCATCTTCGGGTGACTTCGTTGAGAAGCAATGCCAGAATCAGAGGCACCAGTAAAAACAAAATCATTTTAAATACGGAAATGACAATGGTGTTCCACAGTACCTGCTTGAAATCGGGCAGTTCAAATACATATCGAAAATTATCAAAGCCAACGAAATCCGAGTGGAAGAACCCGGCCAGCGGCTCAAACTGTTGAAAAGCCATCACGAGGCCGGCCATAGGCCCATAAGCATAAATTAACGTGACAATAACTCCAGGCAGCAACATCAAATGCAGCAGAAATTCTTTTTTCAGCGTTCTCACAGATGAACCTCCCCGTCCATTTAAAACGGGAGGAATCTGCCAACTTCATAAAGGCTTATCCTCCCGTTCTATCATTCAAAGATTATTTGGCACTCTGCTGGCCGTACCAATCGTTGACCTCTTGCGTAATCTGATCGCCGCCAAGCGACTTCCAGCTCTGAACGAATTTATCAAATTCGTCCAGCGAAGCCCCCATGACGATCTTGGTGAAGGTTTCCTGCATCAGTTTATCGAGCTGGGATCCCTTCTCCACTTGCGTTGCCGTGGGAAGGCCGTAAAATTCATTGTTCACATAAGCCTCATTTTCTTTGATTTGACGCGTCATTCCCCAGCCGCCGTCTTTCGCCGCCCGACTGAAATACTGGCCCCAATTCACGCCTTTCGAGGCATCTGCGGTATTACCGGCAAGGTAATCCTTTGTTGCTTTGAAGACGTCGGCCACATTTTTGTAGTTCTCGTCATCCAGCGTGATTTCCGATTGGTTCGCGTCAAGCGCTTTGTTTACTTCGGTATAGATCGTATCGATTTGGGCCGGATTATAAATCCGTGGATTGAACCAATTGTATACATAACCTTTTTCCGCTTTATTCTGATCCATGTACTTTTTGTTGCCCATCTCGATGTAGAAGTTGATCATCTTAATGGCAGCTTCCGGATTCTTCATTTTTTTGTTCACGACCACGAGCTTGTTGCTGCGAATTTTGGGCACCATCGACTTCCCGGGTCCATCCAGCCCAGGAATTTGAAGGGCAATCCATTCTGCCTTAGGATCTTTATCGACATTGAGATTCAATGGCCAGTTCGGATACCACCATTCGCCGTAGGAAATGCCGACCTTGCCTGCGGTAATATCTTCAACGGACTTGTTCTCGTCCTTCAAGGCAAATTCCTTATCCAGAATTCCTTCCTTGTACCAGGACTGAAGCTTGCCCAGCGCGGTCTTTACTTCCGGCTGAATGAGTCCAGGTATAAGCTTGCCGCTGTCGTCCTTAATCCAGGCCGACTGATTGTCCCCAATGGACGGATAAGCGCCAAATCCATTAAAGAAACCTCTCAGGTCAAAGCCCCAGAAGAACAGATTCTTCTGCATCGCGATACCGTACGTGTCACTTTTACCGTTTTGGTCCGGATCCTGCTGCACAAAAGCCCTTGCAACCTGTTCCAGCTCATCCATGGTTTGCGGCGGCTGCAAATTCAGATTGTCGAGCCAGTCCTTCCGGATCCAGAGCAGCTGGGTAGACAGGAAAGGATCCTCAAATCCGGGAATCGCGAGCAGCTTGCCTTCCGACGTAAACGTCTTCATCGCAAATCCGCCGTCAGACTCCATATACTTTTTCAGTGCTGGTGAAGCAAAGTCGTTGTAAGCTTGGGTAAGATCGGCAAGCATCCCCTGCTTCTTCAGCTTCTCGAAGTTCTTCTGGTCCAGTTCCATCACATCCGGCAGATCCGCCGAAGCCATGGCTAATGAAAACTTCTGTTCAAACTGGCTGGAAGGCACCGTCCATTTGTACTGAACCTCAATGTTCAGCATGTCTTTGAGATCTTTGAAGTAAGCATTCTGTTCAGGCGTAATCCCTTGCGGTGTCCGCGGATCCTCCGGCGGATTGTAGCCGAGCACTTGCGTGACCGTGACCGTTTCAGGATATTTGCCTAGAGGGTCGGGCGGTGCCGTATTGGTTTTTGCATCCTCTGCGTGCTAATCAACATCATCTTCGCTAGTTTGATCCATCTCATGATTGCTTTCCCCCTTTATCTGGCGTAATCTTGATATCCGTGCTGCCTACGTCTCATTATAGATTCCGGCCGAAAGCGCTATCAATTTTAAGTTTTTTACATCTCTTTCACTTTTTTTACTTATTGGGCATTTCGGTATTCCTGTGGGGAAACCCCCATCTTTTTCTTGAAAAATGTCGTGAAATAAGAAGCAGATTCGAATCCGAGCCGAGTGGCAATCTCCTGCAGTTTCATATTCGTATGCAGCATCAGATGAAGCGCTCCCTCCAGCTTTTTCGCCTGGATATACTCCAGCAGGTTGTGACCTGTCAGCTGCTTGTAGTAGCGAGACAGATAGGACGGGTTAAAATGGACTTCCTCCGCAATCGCGGTCAAGGAGACATCCCCGGATAAATGCTCCAAAATATATTTATGGATCTGGTCAATCACATCGAATTTCATATCATCCTGCGTGAACCGATCGTAATCTCGCCCTTTATCTTCAAGCTCTTTAGCCTTTTCAATGTCCACAATGACCATATTTTGACCAAGCGCAGCCCTGCACTGCAGCATGGATTGTATAACATCAAGCTGCTGCCCCGAGGTATCCCACTTATGGAGCAGATTGCCGGATATCCCGAAAGAAACATGAACACCGAGCAGTTCCTCGCATTCATTTTGGACCAGCTCCAGGATGCCCCTCATATAGGAGATAAACCTGTGCCAATGCAGCTCATACTCCGGCTCATCCCCTCGAAAACGATTCCGAAGCTCCGCATCCGGCTGCAGCAGCCATACCTGTAAGGCGTCATCCAGAACAGCATGCTCACATGTAAATGAGGAGGGCAAATCGTTGATAAACGTCATCTGAACAGCTTGCGCCACATCCTTTGTTTTCGTCTCCGCTGCGCCGCTGATCCTTCCCATGATAAAGAATGCCGGCTGGTCTACATCAATGCGGAACTCCACTTCTTCATAGCGAGGCTCGGACAATAGACGATGAACAGGTTCTCCTTTCAATACCTTTCGTATCAGCTCCCGTTTCAGCAGGGGCTCGGCGATTTGAAAATGCACTTTTGCCTTTTCCGCCTGGATTCTGCGACGATTCTCCTCATCAAGCTTAGAGGAGGCCTCTTGAACAGCTTGAAAAATCGGATCGATTCCTTCGGTTTTCAGGATGTAATTATCCACGTTTTTTCGCAGTGCTTCATGCACATAATCAAATTCACTATAACCGGTTAAGAAAATGATTCGGCAATGCGGCCAATAGTATGTAATTTCATCAATCAGTTGAAGCCCGTTCTTATGGGGCATTCGTATATCGCTGACCAGGATATCCAGCTTCACTCTCATGGCAATCTCCAGCGCTTCCTTGGCGGAATAAGCTTTGCATACATCCAGTTCCAATTGTGCATGCTCCTGAAATAGCTGAACCAAGCCGTTAACGATGACAGGTTCGTCGTCTACGATCAACAGTCTATACATGATAATGCCCCTCCTCTATCCCATCGATGATAATGATCAGATCCACCTTTAAGCCGCCATAGACGCTGCGCGAGATGAATAATCCGCTGCCTGGCCCGTATTTAAGCTGAAGCCGGTTGTTCACGTTGACCAAACCTGTTTTTTCAATATGCTTCGAATCCATCGCAAGCTTATCCTGCAAACGCTGCAGCATGTCATTCGTCAACAGCTTCCCGTTATCCTCCACCGTGACACGCAATTGGCCTTCCCGGCAATCGCTGCTGATGTATAATTTCCCTTCCTCCATGCCGTCTTCAAACGCGTGCTCAAACGCATTTTCTACAATAGGCTGTATGATGAGTCTCGGAACGGTAATGAACGGAGGGATGTCCGAAAGTTCCTTATGCTCATATGTTATCCGGTTCGAGAAGCGGATGCCTTGAATCTCGCAGTAATCGAGAGCATGCTTGTATTCCGTATAGAAAGGAACCTCGTCGGAGCCGCTTCTCGTGATGTATTGATAGTAGCTTCCGAGCTTTTGCGAGAGCTCCGCTGCGCTGTCTGAGTCTCCAACCTTGCACATCATATAAATATTGAAGAAGCTGTTATATAGAAAATGCGGATTGATCTGGGACTGCAGCTGTTTCAGCTGCGAGTGCTGCAGTGCTATTTTTTGCTCATAGTTTTCCTCAATCGAATGTTTGAGCTTATGCGCCATCCTGTTGAACCCGTTAAATACGTAATGAAACTCATCTTTGCTTCTGGAATCGATCATGATGTTCAAATTATCGGTTTCGATCATATGAAAGGCTTTGACAAGCTTGGACAGAGGCCTGTGGATCATCAGATTAACCGAGAACGAATAGAGCACCATGACGGTCACCGCCAGAATAAACAACGTATAAAACCATGTAATGAATTGGCTTAAAGGCCGCGTTATTTCATTTTGGTTCACATACATGACCAGGGACAGATGCAGCGCGCTAACTTCATTCTGGATGATAAAATAGTCTACGCCATCCAGCTCCCCCGTCCCCGATACGCTTTGTTCCGGGCTGGGATTGTCCAGAATATGACTCAAAATCTCGGATGACTCATCGTCCCGCGAAGCTGTCGTTAATATGGTCCCCCCTTCTTTACTCCCGAGTAATACTTCGGATTCCGGATACAGCTTGGCAATTTCGCTTAAAGCCCCCAGCAGCTTGGATCTGGAAATTTCGATGTAGGACCAGATGCCGCCGTTGTTTTCGGTTTCAATTAGAAAAATCCGGTCACCGCTGCGGTAAAAAGAAGGCTTGGGCATAACCGACATCATGGAAGATATCCGTTCCATTTCCTTATTGGGCGTGTTGGTTACGCCCGTTGTGGTGGAGATCGTTTTCCCGATATCTTTTACGTAAACACCGGCGCTCACAATGTACTCGCTGGAGACCATGAGGGTTGCAAGCCGATCCCTGACCTGATCAATAAGCTCCACCTCTTCATAGTCTTCCAGCATGCTGCCCCGAAAGCTCAGCTTCTGCAGATCCTTGTCATTTAACAGCTGCAGCTGTAAATTCCGGATAAAATACATCTCTTTATCGAGCTGTTTGGAATAGAAGGATGCGCCTGCCGTCGCGGAGTTCAATAGGGACTCCTTCGTAACGGACATCCCCTTATAATTCAACCAAATATTCATCGAGATGAGAGGAAGTAATAATAGAATAAAAACGATGACGATTTTCTGATATACAAACCATTTCGATGCTTTGCCCGGAGCCTGAAGTTTCATGCGTTCCCCCCATTTTGTATCAACCGATCTATTATCATCTAGTATAGGGGGGCTGGCTGACATTACAACGAAATATTTTTACATGTTAGTTGTGAACATGACCAGCCATGAATTTCAGGCATAGAAAAAAGCCCCGTAGGGGGCTTTAAGCTGCTTTGAATTAAAGCAAAGGGCTCAGCACTATGATGTGGTCATTTCGAACCGATGATTTCATATTTTGGCTTCACGTTGTTGAAATCCGGATTGGTTCCGCTTACCATTAGCCCCATTCCCCAATCGAAGTGAACATCCGCTGTAGGGACATCCGCTGCATCACGATATTGGAACAGGATGTTTCTCCGCGTACGATCGCTCCGGTTCACGTCCGAGCCATGAATGGTCAGGTAATTAAAGAAGAGCACATCGCCCGCCTTGGCTGGGCACGGGGTTCCCGAAGATAATGGATACTCCTTGTGGTTCAAATAGTAAGCGCCGATATGCGGAAAAACGCCCTGTTTATGGGATCCCGGCACAACGCATAGGCAGCCGTTCTCCATATCGGCATCGTCGAGATGAACGCTGGCTGCTAACATGGTGTGATCGCGATGTGGGAAATACGGATAGTCTTGATGCATGGGAAACGCGGCCCCGTTAGCAGGAGGCTTCACCAGCATTTTCGAGTGATGCAGCTGCACATTCGGTCCGATGATCCCGTTCAACGCTTCTGTCATACGGGGATGGATTGCCGCTCGCATGAACGCGGCATCATGATAGTGCACATCGTGAAAACCTTTCAGGACCAGCTTCTTAAGCTGCTCAGGCGGCAGGAAGTCACCTTGCCAGGCATGGTTTTGATCCGATTTGGCGCGTGCCGCCCTCTGGATAATCCCCTCAACTGCCGCTCTCATATCCTCAACTTCCTGTTGATTATAAACGCCCCGGACCAGCAGGTACCCATTCTCTTTGTAAAATTGCACATCCTTCTCGTCAATCATCACCATGCACCCTCTCGATATTTTATGGAATATCTAGTTTAATTATAGTAAGGGCAAGCGAAATCGTATTTGCACGGTTATGACGACGTTTTGCAAAATTACGCCAAAGGAGCTGTAAACTGCCTTGTATCATTGGAGCAAAAGCGAGGAACGCCTTAATCGTTATGCTGGACGGCTTGAGGGTGAAAGCCTCTCATTCCTTGTCCATTACTGGGGGACCGTCCGGCATTTGACGGCCAATTCCATACATCGGCATTCATTCTATGAGATATGTTATGTGGACGGAGGGACCGGTGTATATACAGACGGAAATCAGTCTTATCCCTTATATGAGGGGGTAGCTTTCTGTACACGCCCAGGTCGGTTACATCAGATTAAAGACGTTCACGATCTGAATCTGTTGTTCGTTGCGTTTGAAGCGATGGAGAAACCATCAGCTCCCGATGTATCGGTGAAATACATGGAAGCGCTTGATCGATGTGCTGTTTGGACCGAGCATGCGGGCGAATCACCCGCCACCCAAATATGGAAATCCATGCTAATCCGGTCGGAATCCGATGACTCACTGCCTTCATCGCTTCTGCCCAAGCTGGCACATGTACTCCTGCAATCCTTTCCTGGGCTGCTCGGGGCTTCCGGCAGCTTCGAAAGCGCCCCTCTCCTATCATCCGCGTTACAGCTAATTCAAAAGGCAAAGTTGTACATAAGAGACAACCTCAGTGGGCCTGTGTCACTACCCGAAGTAGCGGCTTACCTGAATGTGTCCGAGCGGCAATTATCCCGATTGTTTGCGGAGAGCATTCATGAATCCTTTACCTCTATGGTTCGCACCGAACGGATCCGGGCAGCCGAGTTAATGCTCCAGCACACCCAAGATCCCATCAAGGTGATTGCAGAGCGAACCGGGTTCTCATCCGTTCATTACTTCACAAGGCTGTTCACCAAGTTCAAGGGCATCCCCCCTGCCGCCTATCGAGCGAAATGGGCCTTAGAGGCGGATCAACAAGAATGATCTCGCAGCCCTCCATTCACGAGGCTGCTTGTATTTCTAACCTAGACATTCGTCATCATTGCCTAGGTTAAGTCGCAGTTCAAGTATATTCCAAGCAAATGACTGCCTTGCACAGTTCCTTTGAGTAGAATAGATATAACGCATCAGCCCCGTAGGCCTGAAAGAAATATCCCGTTAACCGACCTATATATGTAAATGTCTCTCCCTCCGGCGTACGAGGCACATGAAGCAGATTGGTCTGCTCAAACCTGAGCCAATCTTCCAGCGACTCGCCCTCCTCCTGCAGATCCCGCTGGGCTTCTTCCGACATAAATCCGATGTCATCCAGGAGTCCGTTGATCTCAGGAAAGCTCAATCCCCAGCCCTTCTCCAGCTTTTCCTGGTATTCACTTTTCAGCTCATCCGACGATCCGGCAGCGCGACCGAACGACGAGTATGGGAAGATATGTCCCTTCTCTTCATAGAATTGCTTGCGAGCCATGAAGTCCCGCTCATTGTCGGCATAGGCTTCTATCAGTGTTTCATGATCGGGTTCCTGCTCGAGCAAGAAGTAGTTCCAACCGGTCTCGAAGCGATATTTACCATCCACCACATCAAAACCAAACATATCCTCCTTCGTGTACGCCGTGTGTTCGGAGGCCGTCTCTTCACCGACACTGCCTTCGTGAATTTCTTTAACGGATACAAAGTGCAGCCACTGATCCTCCTCGGGAAAGAGACATTTCAGGTTCAGGGAGAGAATCGGGAGAAAATGCTGCCGGTACCGCTCTATATCGCCATCAAAAACATCCTCATAAGCTGGAAAAGGACGAATATGCGATTTTGATATATTCATAATTGCTCACTCCTTAGGCTTTTATGAATCCATGAGATTCACAAATCGTTTCATCTTCTGCTCAAAAACTATATCATAGCGGAATTGCCGTGGGTATCGATCTTCGCGCAGCAGTTCGTACAATACCGATTGTCCTTCCTGATAGCGGACCGCAAACTCACATTCATCATAAAATTTGCGGGATAGCCGGCGAATCTCGTTATCCCCACTATGGCTCCGCCAACCCAATTGAATCATATCCAGCTGATCCAGCGGATCGCGATACGTGTCCAGCACGATGCAGGAAACCGAATCCTCCACCTCACGGAATACCAGAACATGTCCGCTGTTCACAGGACTATCGAAGTACCGTTCATATATATTTCTTACGGGAACGGTTATGTCAAGCCGATCCATCACCGCTTGGAAGTTCGGGTGCACCTTATACTCGTCAGACCATTCATCCGGATACCATACGAGCTCGGAAATTGACGCTGTAATATTGAACTCATATTTCATCTCTCGTTGCCCCCTCATAGGGGATATTCTACCATATTGCATTCCTGAGTTTGTATTCCCCACGCTTAACCACGGTGACTTGGCGTGTTATAATTCGATTAATATGCTGGAAGGGATGAAATAAATGCTGGAACTGGAAGCCGCTTTAACGAGATTCATAGAACAACAGGACTTATATAATCGGGATTTCGGGCTCTTCACCGATCATGAAATACGACAGCGGTCCGAGGTCCGGATGCCACCCGTGGATGAACGTATCACGCTGTCCCCTGAGCTGACCTATCTATATAGCCATTATGAGATGATTGACGCTATGGCCGAAGGAACCCATAAAATGAAAAACGCGGCGGTTGAGATCGGAGAATCGGCGGTTATCTACTTTGTTTCTCCTGAGCATCTGGCCCGGCAGCAATTGGGTTATCGCTGGATTAGCGACGGTGGTGAAATCGTGGAATCGAGCACTTGGCTAGCCCATCACCTCGTCATTGCCAATGTGAATGATGATCCGCTGATGGTAGACGTCCAAGCCAGTGGTTCGCCCGTATATGCCGCATTCGAAGGTGGCGAGCCAAAGCTGATCGCGAATTCGCTTGCGGATTGCTTTCACGCGCTGTCCATTCTCATTCAAGGTGCTCTTCATTTCCAAGGTGAAACCAGCGACGAAGAAACCTATGAGACCAAACCGGATTTTCTCGCCCATGTGATGCCATCACTGACTGATCTTTTGGGAAGCGAGCAAATGGATGCCCTGCTGGAATATTTATCGCTTCAGTAAAGATGTCTGATCGTTTAATCTAACCGTACCATTACAAGGTATATGTAATCGAAAGGTGCGATGATTCAATGTTCATAAGAGATAATAAATAAGGAGATTCGCATGACAGGAACTTTAACTTTAATCCGTTATAACGGAACCGAAAAACACGCTTTGGCCGGATCCAAAGCCTATGCAACCCGCAACCAAGTCAATGAACGGCCGCAAATCATGCTCTGGTTCGAGACAGAGACGGAACCCGAGCCGCTCCAGTCTTTACCGGACTCGGATGAATTATTGAACAATCCGGATGCGGAGCTTACGATTTATCTGGATACGTTAAAACTCGATGTCTTTGCTCCGCTGGAATTTACGATTGCCCAGGGTTACAACGAGAACTCCAGAAGCCTGGATGCAAGGCTGTATTATTTTGAACACCAAGAGGTAAATGATAACCGGGGACGCATTGAGTATCGAGGAAATAGCGTATTTTACGTATATTGGAAGGGGACGACGATGGACGTCAACTATTATGACGGCAGTAAGCCGGATACCCGATTGGAGCTGGAAGGCGAGTTTACTATGGAGAAATACGAGGATTGGTTATAAAGAAAAATAGATAATCTGCAGCAAAACCCTTCAACCCCGTAGAGCCAACCTTCGTTGGGATGGCTCTACGGGGGGGGATATAAGCATCCATACTGCACAGGTTTCTTGAGCCTTAAACACCAAACTGTTTCAAGTGATGGTCCAGATGCTTGTATAATCCCCTCCCCCATTGCTCCGGAGTCAATTTACCGAAGAATGCATGAGGATGCGTGGTACATTTCTCAGGTCCGTTCTTTTGGAATGCTACTATTTTTTCTTTCAATTGTTCTCTTTCCGTTTCAAATTCTCTTGGATCCGCAATCAAAATATCCGGAATCGTAGACATATTGCGGGGTAACGGTTTTTCATTATAAAATACAGGCTTCGCGAGATTCCCTACCA
This sequence comes from Paenibacillus sp. Dod16, assembly GCF_049893405.1. Taxonomy (NCBI): domain Bacteria; kingdom Bacillati; phylum Bacillota; class Bacilli; order Caryophanales; family Paenibacillaceae; genus Paenibacillus; species Paenibacillus sp. Dod16. The sequence goes on along the minus strand of NZ_JBNDYG010000040.1, from coordinate 100,901 downwards.
GCCTACCTAACCAGCCTCTTGGCGGGTTTGTGATGCCCATGGCGATATCTTGGAACGCGGAGCAGTGAGACAGCATTTGGGCAGCATCCATTTTTCCCCATACCGGTTGTGATTGAGCGCTTAATGCGTCGATTCGGTTTAAGATTTGAGTCATATCTACATGATTGAACATATTATTCATGTTAGCCTCTCCCCATAATGTAATCCATGTCTAAACACCTGATTACATTATAGGTGACCCATCTCCGGGACATTTCTTTTTGATTGCTTTTTTTAATATTTTTATAAGAGAATGAATATCATCAATCCTGTGAAGAAAAGCGAAACTGCAGCCAATAGGATTGAAACTTGATGGTGCCTGCTTTCGCGCATGTATTTCCACTCCATATATCCGCGAAAGCAGAAGATTACGGATAATAAGAACGGCCATATGGGATTGGGTCTGCTCCTATCCATCGTCCATATAAGGATGAGTATCGGAATTAATAAAGCCCATGAGCCCAGAAGATACCATTTATGCACCGGTGTATCACGCATCTCTTCCTCGCCGACGTCGATGATCTTCCTTAAGACCCATTGACCAACACAAATAACAAGGAGAATAAATGAGTATAACCCCTCCATTATCATCCTCCTTTAAGTGGAATAATAAGTAAGTTCTTCCTACAGCCATCTCATAAAAAAACCTTTAGACACCTTCACCTGTCTTTCGCGTGCCCAAAACTCCAGCTGCCTGATTCCCTCCGTCTGCTCCTCCGCGAACGTAAAACATAACTTTAGAGGTACGATTGCACGCCCTTTCAGTTTAATCCCGACCACCGGTTTCCTGTCATGGTTGATCAGCAAACATTTCACAGCTACAACGTTAATTACTGTACCGTTTATGACGATTCCGTCTTGAGTTATTTCCAACATGCCTGGTTTCATCAGATAGGTTCGATATACGGAGATGAGGAATACGGCGGAACAAAAAACTAACCACACCAAGCAGGCATAATAAAAGAAGTCCCTTTCTTCATGGCCTCTTATTATATTTCCAAGAAGAATAGCGATTAAAATCAACATCGATATCATCAATCTGATCCCTGAAGGAGCAGAAACTCGAAACATCTTCATATTCATCTTTACACTCCTATCATGAAATAATGATGGTCTGTATTCTGATCCATATGTATAGGTTCATTATACTTGAACTAACAAAATGTGGTGACCCTATGTACAAACAACAATAAAAAAAGCCCCGATTTAAGCGGCAGCTCCTGTCTTTATCCATTTACATTATCTCATATAAAAAGCAATCTGGAATTACATGATCAGCACCTCATTTTCTAATATTTAATGTTTATTACACTCACCCATCGTCTATTCCGCAGTTGCCAATTGATTCGGTTCGATCGGTTTGCTTAGCCAATGTTCGTCGGTTTGTACGTGATTCTTGCGAACGAACTTGGCAACGCTGCGCTTAAAGTCGTCATATGCAAATGCGGAAGCCAGCCGAACCACATAACCTTCCTGCTCCCCGCCGCAGTCTGACTGCTTCGTATAACAAGCCTTGGCAGCATCCTCGTCCCAGATTCCCCGGTACAAGACAGGAACCGTGACCAGCCCCAGACGTTCCGCCCATTCCTCCGTCTCATCCCATGACAGGCACACATTCAACTCATTCCATACGGAGAACAGCATGAAGTAGGACGGCAGCGCCGAATACAAAAGCGAATGCTTGGCATATACGTTTTCCCCGCAGAGACGATAACCCTCCGGAATCATATACTTGATGCCCCCATGCAGCGTCTTCACATAATGACGGGAAGGATGATCCTTGCTGTCCAGCGATCTCGCATGAATGAAACCGGGGTACATCGTGGTGTTCTCCCCGTCCATTTTCTCGGTAATGACGACCTCCTGTCCCGTAAAATGGTCCGTGTTTCGTAAAATCTTATCGTCATCCGTATACCCTCTGGACCAAGGCAAATGCATCGTTTTGGGATACTTTATTTTCATCGTTGTTCACCTCCTTATTTGCCGAAGGTATCGGCTTCTGCGAAGAAATACAGCTCAGCCAGCCTATCTTCGCCTAACAAATGATAGATTTTGGATGCCCCTGCATCCCCTCCATGCAAAATTTCCATATGAAAGCTCACAAGTTGAACGACGTGCTGAATGAATGCATCATCATACCCAAGGTCCTTCAATGTATGGCAGGCAATGCTTGCCGATACGTGCTCGTGCCCATAATAGGAATAGTACCCTCTTGCTTGCTTCCATACTTTGCAGAACGGCTTGCCCGCGTCATGGAACAGCGCTGCTAATTGCATAGCCAGCAGATGCTCGCCTTCATAGAAAGCATTGATATATTCCAGCACGGCATACGTATGCTCCGACAACGTTTTGGAATGATGCGGATTCTCCTGATCATATCCCAGCATCACATTGAAATAGGGAGATTGGGACAAGTAGAGAAATAACTCATCATGACCCGCTCTGCGTGTTAACAGCACTTCCAGTTCTTCTCTTGTAAGCTGCGTTTCGCCGTGCTCATGAACGAGATGCAGATCACTGAATCCTTCTCTCATGACAGGAAATTCAAGGTTCTTGGCATATTTCGTCATGATCTTCTCGTCGAGCCGGCGTTTTCGTCCCTTGACTCTTTCCAAAGCCACTTCATAAGGGGTTGTGCAGATATGGCATTCCACCGATCGTTCGCCAAATCGCTTCAGGAACTTCTGTCTCCGCTCCCGGCTGACATTGGTGGCATCAAAAACGACATTTCGTCCGGACGCAAGCGCCTGTTCGATCTCGGCGAAAGCTGCATCAAATACCAGATACGTATTTTTCTGTTTGGATTCGCTGCCGAACAATCTTTCACGGATCGAGTCCGTCGCAACGATGACGGCCCGCTCGCTTTTGCATAATTGTTTGGCATAATAGCTTTTTCCGCTGCCGGGTATCCCCACCAGCATATGAATGGTACACATGTTGTTCACCTCCTCCATGCCTCTAAATAATGTACCATCCTTGCGGAGTGATTGAGTAAGTAGAGAATTTTTATACTCAACTTTTACATACCTATAAAAAGGCTGATTGCAACAGGAAGAAGCCCTGCCCGGCAATCAGCCTTCATATCATCCTTTCTATCCTATCTACTCCGTGACTTTCCCTCTCGGAGCTGCTGCGGTTGTATCACGCTCCACCAGCTTGACGGGGATCAGTGTCCGGTCCGGTGTCTGTTTCCCTCTCTCGAGCCAGTTTACAACATGTTCGGCAGCTTGGCGTCCAATCTCGTAAAAATTCTGCTCAACGGTGGTCAGCGGAATCATGACATGCTCTGTGACAGGATTATTATCAAAGCCTATGATCGAAATATCCTCCGGAATACGGATCCCTCGTTCCAAACAGCGGTTCAGCAGGTTGGCGGCGATCAGATCATTCTCCGTCTGAACAGCCGTTACCCCTTCCGTCCGGTAAGAGTCCAGCAGCTCATTATAAAATCGTTCAAAGCCAACCTTCTCTCGATAATCCTTCATATTCAGCCTGATATAACGGCTATCCACAGGAAGTCCATGGTCCTTCAGCGCTTGGCAGTATCCGAAATACCGGTTGCGCACCGAAGAGGTTGATTCAATGCTGACTGCTGTAAGAAACGCGATCTTTCGATGACCGAGCTCAATCAGCCTGGATACGGCTTGATAGGATCCACTGAAATTGTCAGAAACCACCGCCCCAAGCGGCAGACTGTCAAAATATTTATCGATCGTCACGATCGGATAATCCTCAAGGCAAAGTCGATGCAGAATGTCGTAATTCGTCTGATCGTTCCGCGGATACAATATAATGGCCGCAATGCCCTTTCGGGTCAGCATTTCCAGCAGATCGCGTTCTTTCTGGGAATCGTAGTCACTTTGGTGAATACTCAAATAGTAACCGTTCGCGTTGAGCCAGTCCGAAGCTCCGCGAATATATCCCATCGTGCCGCGATCGTCTTCGGAAGGCAGGATCAGCGATATCATTTTATCCATTCCAACCGACCGCTGCTCTTGCCCACGTTGCCGGGGTTTAACAAAGCTGCCGCTTCCTTTGACACGGTAGATAAACCCGTCCCGCTCCAGCTCCTCAAGCGCTCTTCTTGTTGTAATACGGCTCACGCCGAAGGTGGAGCTTAGCTCGGACTCCGTAGGAAGCTGGGCTTCAGGAGCATAGTGGCCTGAAGAAATTTGTGATTTCAGCTCATCCATCATCACGCGATACAGCGGTGGTTTATTGTCTTTGGTCAACTTGGTTCTCATCCCATCTATATCTATTTTCCAGTGTAAATCTTGTCGTACTAAAATTATAGCGTTTGCATCATTGGCATGTAAACCGCTCCTATCTTCCTACTTCGAGTCATTTCGATTACTTTACATTTGTATAACGTTCATACTGCGCTCGTTTGATATCCAAGTAGCTCTGGGCTCCCATTTTGTCCAGAGTCTTTACGTAGTTATCCCAGTCCGTGTCCAGGCTGGCTTTCCCCGTCACAAACTTCACCCGCATCTCCTCAATGTATTTATTAATATCGGTCAGGATCGCGCTCGTTTGATTGGCTTCCTCATCCGTAGGAACAAAATCTGGCCAAAGCTCTTTAGGCGCCAACTGATTCAGCTCAGCCGGATCCGCCTTAATCTCGTCGGCTACCGTCGTCCCACGTGCCGCCATCCGCAAATCGTCGTCTGGCTCAACATATGGATAATAAGCACCATACACATTATCAACATATTGGAAAGCGCCCAGCTGCACGCCGCCCTTGTAATTTAGAATCTCGTCCTTGTATTTCGGTTTGCCGTCAACCATATCATAGGTTTCGCCCTCAAGTCCAAAGGTGGCAAAGTTAATCCCTTCCTCCCCATAGAAATAATCGATCCACTTGATGGTTTCAACCGGATATTTGTTTTTGTTGGTGATGACAAAGCCGAAGATCCCTTTGGCAGGCGGCCCAAGCACCCCGGCGACTTTATCCCCGTTCGGCCCCTCGAGGGCATGAATGCCTACATAGTTCTCGGCTGCATCCTTACCTATATATCCCGGTCCTTCCCATACAAACGAACCGATCAGATTGTTGGAGCCGTCCGTAGACCACTTCGCATAATCATAGCCTGTCGTAAAATTTTGCTGGGCCAGTGACCCGTCCTTGTACAAATCGCTCATGTAACGGAGCAGCTCTCTGTACTTCGGATCATTAAACGTTGTCTTAACCTGTCTGTCCGCGTCCTTATATAGATATTGACCGAATGCCTTGGCACCGCCTTCCCCCATGCCGAAGCTGCCGGCCAGAAAGCTCTCCAGGAAAGTCCAGTACTGCGATTCAAGCACCCACCCGAGACGGGAGCTGTCCTTCTCCCGAACCTTCATGAGCGCTTGTCGGAACTCCTCGGTCGTCTTGGGCACTTGAAGCCCTGCTTCATCCAGCCAATCCTTATTGATATACAGGCGAACGGAATTGAACGCTTTAGAGAAATCGACGTAAGGCAGGGCATAAATATGCCCGTCCGACATCGTGATGGCTCCCTTAATGTCCGGATTATCCTTCAGGAGTTTGTTCAAATTCGGAGCATGCTGCTCAATCAGGTCCTCGAGCGGAACAAATAAGCCCTGTTTGCCGTATTTCATCAGCTCGTCGGTACCGAAAGCAATGCGATAGAATGCATCCGGCAGGTCGTTGGAGCCAAGCATGACATTTTTTCGTTCGTTGACGGCGGAACCCGCCAGCTCCTCAAATTCGACTTGAATGCCGGACATTTCTTCGTATTTTTGCCACATCCATAATTGATCGGCCGGAGGATGCACATCGGTATACCCGCGCTTAACAATCCTTAGCTTGATGTTCCCGGGATCTCCGTCCGTTCCGGCCGGCTCCGGCTCCGCCTTCCCCCCTGAACCGCCGCAGGCGGAAAGCGTCAACGAAAATGACATCGTCAAGGCAAGCAGAAGTTTCATTCCTTTTCTCATATCCATATCCCCTCTTTTCATGATTATGAGTTCCAAGCGGTAATAACCACTCTCAGCATCGGCTTACCCTTTGATAGCTCCCACCATGATGCCTTTCTCAAAGAAACGCGACAGCAGCGGATACAACAGGAGCAGCGGCAGCGCGGATAATACAACGATCGCATATTTCAAGCCTTCCTTGACCATCATCTGATCCGCATATTCGGCACCGACCGATATTCCGGCCATTTCCTTGAAGTCGTTCTGAACCAGTATTTCTCTTAAAATCAGCTGCAGCGGGAATTTACTACGATCCGTCAAATAAATCATAGCGTCAAAATATGAGTTCCAATGGCCAACCCCGTAGAACAGGATCATTACGGCAATGATCGGCATCGACAAAGGCAGCACAATTCGATACAGCATATGAAAATCATTGCAGCCGTCGACGTAGGCGCTCTCTTCGAGCTCCACCGGAATCCGGGTCTGGAAGTAGGCTCGCATAATAATCATGTTGTAGGCGCTGATCGCACCAGGCAGTACCAAGGCCCACATCGTGTTCAGAAGTCCGAGCTCCTTGTTTACCAAATAAAGAGGGATCAGCCCGCCGCCGAAAAACATGGTGAAAGCAAACAGCAGCGTAAACAGTCCCTTGCCGTAAAAGCGCTTTCTGGAGAGCGGATAAGCGCCAAATACCGTCATCATAATATTGATCGCCGTCCCTATGAATGCATACAGAAGCGTATTGGCATACCCTCTCCAGATCTCGCTGTTCTCGAACACTTTGGCATAACTGTCAAGATTGAAGCCTGCCGGGAACAGCAGCAGCGGCTTGTCCCAAATTTGGCGCGGATCGGAAAATGAAGCAAACAAGACAAAGAGAAGCGGGTACAAAATGACGATGATTACCAGAATGGACAGCACTAGAATGATGATATCGGCCAGCTTTTCTCCAGGCGTTCGTTTGATGTTCAGCAGCACTTCTTACATTCCCTCCTTAATCCTGCATCGACGACCTCTACCATAAGCTGGTCTCCCCCGCTTTGCGTGCAACCGCATTAACGATAATCAGGATGATAAAATTGATCACATTGTTGAACAGGCCGACTGCCGCCGAAAAACTGTATTGGGTGTTAAGCAGTCCGCTCTTGTACATGTAAGTGGAGATCACCTCGGAGGTTTCCAGGTTCATCGCGTTTTGCATCAACAGAATTTTCTCGAAGCCGACACTCATGATGCCGCCGGCGCTCAAGATGGACAGGATCACGATGGTCGGAACGATGCCGGGAATCGTGATATGCCAAATTCGCCGAAATTTGCTGGCCCCGTCCATATAAGCCGCCTCATACAGGTCAGGCGAGATGCCCGAGATGGCAGCGCTGTAGATGAGCGAAGACCAGCCAACTCCTTGCCATACGCCCGACCAGACGTATAGATGCCAGAATTTCGATGGCTCTGCCAGATAATCGACCGGTTCCCTCCCCAAGGAAACAAGGATGGAGTTGAAGACGCCATTCGTCGGCGAGATAAAGAAGAACAGAATACCGACCGCGACCACAACCGAAATGAAGTGCGGTGCGTAGGAGATGCTTTGGGCGAATGAGCGGAATTTACGATTTCGAATCTCGTTGAACAAAAGCGCAAGCAAGATCGGAGCGGGAATGCCAACCAACAGGCCGTATAAACTGATCCCGATGGTATTCTTCAGAATCGTCCAAAAATAATAAGCGTCAAATAACCGCTCGAAGTGCTCGAACCCGACCCATGGACTGTTCCAAATGCCAAGGCCAGGCATAAAATCCTTGAAGGCGATCTGAACGCCGTACATCGGCCAATAATGCCAGATCAAAAAATAAAGCACCGCCGGCGAGATAATGATATACAACCCGATATTTCGCTTGAGCTGCCTTTTGACATGCGTCCATTTGTTGGACTTTGGAGCGGGCTGTGGGGATGCCGAGTTTAATCGGGCGTCCATGCTTTGTCATGACCTCCTTTTTCTCGATCAAAATAGTAAGTAAATATTAGCCACGGTGGTCGACTAATATCGGCTTCCGTCGGCAATGCATCACCTCCTTCTCGCAACTTACTTGTATTAACAATTTTGAATGTATTGATTATTTGTTATAACACATTCTAGTTAGCATTCAATTTCCAGTCAATATGACATCGAAAAATTGCTACTTTAGAAGTATAAATTGCACTTTTGTTATGACAAATTTCGACGGTACAGCCATTGTTAATGATGAGAAACAATCCATTCCATGCGTTTGGTTGATAACAAAAAAAAAGCCGCGTAATTCACGCGGCTGTTCCTACTATATGGACGACGATACGACGATATGGAAGAAAAGTGTCGTGTTTTTAAGATGGCTGAAGCTTTCGTCTGCTTACAGGTAACCTGCCAGTTTGGCAAGTATTTCTGCTTGTTCGCCCGTCAATATTTTGCCGGATTGTGCACTAACTTGATTGGAAAAGGCGTTCAGCATGCCTTCCTTGGCAGAGGTGTTACCTCTATTCTCGGCCTCTTTGGCATGGAGGAGTTTACTTGACAGCGATTGTGCGAGTCCTGGATCGCTCGCGGCGAAATGCGCTGCAAGCGCGGACAAGCTGTCATACGTTACAATCACCTCGAAACGAAAGACCGCTTCCGTTTTATTTCCCGCCAGATCGATTGCCTTGACGGAGATATCGTGGGATCCAGGCTCGAAGAAATAGGCAGGACGTTCAATCAGTGCATGAGAACAAGGATTGTCAGCTAACCCAGACAGACTGTCGACGGCGCTGCACGAAACGTATACAGAATCGGTTACGGTGTACGTACGCTCACCGGTGAATTCAACGACAGGTGCCGTCTTGTCGATCTGCACCTTCAGCGTCCCCGGAACCTCAGGCACGCCTGAGAAGTTAGTGGCGGAATAGGTGACCGTCGTGACGCCTTCCTTCGTGATTTCAAGCTGGGCCGTATTCCCTTTTATTGTAGTCTTCTCTATTGGCTGTGCCCCTTCCGCAGCGTATGCAATGGAGTACGCGCGGTCGGCAGAGATGGACAAGGACACATCGGAATTCACCCAGCCGTTCTCGTTGGGAGAAGGCGATAGACTAACCGTGGAGACGGGCGGCACACTGTCTTTTACCGTTACAAAGAAATCGTCATAATAGGCTGTTGCCACATTGTATCTGGAAGTTACCGCTATCAGTTTTGCATAAGCCGCATTAGCTGGAGCCTTCCCTCTTAGCGTCACTTTCTGCCATTGGGCCAATCGCGATTCATCCAAATGGGTTTCCAAGGTGGAGATGGTCGCGTTATTGCTATCAAAGAATCGGAACATAAAGCCAGGCTGACCGGATTCAATATAGAGATTCATGCCCGCCGTATATTCCTCTCCCGGAATGACGGGAATCGGATCACTCTGAACGGCAACAGATGCCGTTCTCAGCGTGTCCGTAATCTTCAGGCTGTGCGTTCCCGTGAAACTGCGTTCTGTGCTGCGATCATAGCGGTAACCGTTGCCTGGAGCGAATAACGGGCCCCAACCCTTCAACTCCTCTTCGAAGCCGGGATTGGTGATGGGAACAGCCGTATGCGGCGGTTCCTCCACGACCTCACCGTCAACTTCCATCCGATACAGGATCGTATTGGTTTGCATATCTGTGAAGTACAGGTTCCCGTCAGAATGCAAATCGAATCTGGAGGTGTCGGCCAATGTCCGATGTTCCAGCGTTTCAGGGTCAATGACCGTCAGTTTGTTGTTAAACAGCACATAGAGCAGTCCATCCTCCGACCAGCGGAGCGGGTGATGCGCCCATTGGCTGAAATTCAAGCTTGGATACACTTTTTTACTCTTCATGACTTCATACGTATCGGGATCGATCGCAAAAATATACTCATAGGATGCCCCCCAGATCAATCCGTCCGGACCTGCCGAAAGATCTCCGATGAATATCGGTTTATCCAGACCGGGAACCCGGAGTGGAAACTCGGCGATTTTTTGCTGCGTCTCCTCATCCCAGACAAAAATCTTCGCTTCCGCTTCCGTCGGTTCAGAACCCAGTCCGCCTCGAATCGTGGTGGAGCCGAACACCTTGCCGTCATGAACCGTCGTGCTGAGCACGCTCTGATTCTGGACGACATTGCGATGAACGTTGATTTCTCCGGTGACGGTATCATAAACGGTCAATGAGCCCCCCAACGTGCCGTAGCCGGATATCGTCGAAATGTACAGCTTGCCTTTGGAACTGGAGATATCCACCAGCCTCTCCTGATCGTTGCCCAGTACGGCCAGTCGCTTCGGATTGTTCATTCCAGGCTCCGTCGATAAATCGAACTCGTACAGACCGCCCTCCGGATACACGCCCATATAGACTTTATTGCCCACGGCATGAACGCTGTCGGCCTGACCGATGCTGAACGGCGTTGCGGTGTTATCCGTCAAATCGACGAGCGAGGAACGCGCCTGCGAGCCGGTGGTGATCAGCTCCGTATCGGACACGCTTTTCAACCGGTTGACAACGCCGGGCAGACCCGGAATAACAGGCGGCAACAGGTGCACTTGCTTCGTTTCGATATTCATGATCGTAACGCCGCCGTCATAACGGACGGTCACCAGATTTTTGCCCGAGTATTCCGGATTATGGGGAAATTCAACCCAATCTACTCCCCGAAATCCGCTGTTGTACTCCATTCCGGTTAACTCGACCTCATGCGTTACAAGATTAAACGTTTTCAGCTTCTTGTCGGACATATAATACAGTTTTCCGTCAAGCGAGTCCGTCGCGTGCAGCCCCGTTACGTTCTCCAGCACAACATCCAGCCAGCTTTCCGTCTGCGTATCGTAGATAAACGCCTCTCCAGGAATGCCGCTTCCGTCCGTATATCGGGCAAACAAATAACGGTTATCAATCGTGCTCAGGTCATACACGGTGTCTTCTTTAACCGGCAGGGAAGCAGCGATATTCGTTTTATCACCTGTCGCTAGATTCACGCGTACGATCTGCTTATGCGCGGTACCGGCATATATATTGCCGCCCTGGTAAGCAATTGAGCGCACATATTCCTGGTCAAGCAACCCGATGACGCGGCCATAATCTTTGGTTTGCTTTGTAGCCGGGTCATACTGATACACTTTGCCGCCGGGATAGGTTCCGACATACACGCGGCCCTGTTCATCCGTGGTGATGCTGTTCGGAACCGACTGGCCGTCGAACTGTGCCACTTGCACAGGGACATGAGTAACCGGCGAGTAACTCCACAGCCTTGCTCCGCCACCGTCAGCCGCAAGGAACAATGTTCCGTCCGGTGCCGTCGTATGTGCCCATGAGCTTTCGGAGGGTCCGATCGGAATGCTCCGCAGCAGTTTATAATCCTCCAGGTCGATCACGTTAAGATGCCCCGGCTTTCCTTTACTGGTCGCGTAAAGCACGTTGCGGCCCTCTTCCTTGCCAGTTGTACCGTTGAACACAGCCACCGTATAGTTGTTCGGGACCAGAATTTCTTCCGGTGTTCCATATGTTTTTTGGGCCAGCCTGCTCTCCCCGGAAGCAGCTGCGACACCGCTGCCTCCCGAGCATGCCAATATAAAACAAATTGCAAGCATGAAGACCTGGAACTTGCCACCCTTTCTAAATCTCATAAATAACCTCCTTGGAATCAATCGTTGTCTTCCCGAAAAACCACTGCGCATGCATGCGGCTAGCGAACGGGCGTTCGTCTCGGTTTTTGTATACGGAACCTCCTTTTTTCGATTAATTGACAAACCCTTGTTAAGTAGAATCCAGAACTTGGACCCGGGTCGTCTGGCCCGTATATTAGGCAAATAGCAAGATGGTGTCAATCGATATTTATTTTGCTTTATTACATTTATCTCGTTATGGGTCAAAGTGGATTTTGCAAAAGTGGTAGAATAATCGCAAAATCTTCATCGAAAATTTAAAGTTTGGAACCCAATAGAAAAATAACTAAACCCGAAGGTTAACAAGAAAAAAGCCGCAATTTAAGCGGCCCGGAGCAAAGTATAAATTCGTATCACACGCGGCATCCTTCCTTCTTTAGGAAGCTCTTTAGGAAATTCTTCACTTTCGTTTATATCGAAATCCCTTAATTTCTTGAATGCTTCAGTTAAGGTACAACGCGGGGATAAAAAATAAAAGACTGCCTCTCTAGCAGTCCTTCTTGGTGCTATTGAATGTTATTTAGTTACAGCAGCAACTCTTTCTTTTTGTGTTCGTCCGCCACGATTGGTGATAAACACCCCGGATAAATGAGAATTAGGCCGATGATCAGGCTCCACCCAATCGGTTCATCCAGCAGTGTATATCCCCAGATCATCGCCGTTGCAGGCACGAGATAAGTGACGGATGTCGCGAACTCGTGGCTCCCTTTCAAGACCATATAATTGAACAGAATATAGGCCACACCAGAACCGAATATGCCCAGGCCAACAAGAGAACCTATATTGGCAGGCTCCGCGATCTTGGCAAGCTCAACCGTTTCCGTTGTAAGAGCGATCACTCCACTCCCTGCCATTGCCCCAAGCAATGTCGCGAACGTTAACTGATACATACTCAGTCCGCCCAATAAGCGTTTGGATAACTGCGAACCAACGGCATAACACAAAGTAGCACCTATCATTGTCGCAAACCCAATGAAATCGACGGTAATAAATGATCCAGGTCGAATGCCGAGCAGAATGATCAGTCCGACAAGCGCGACACCCATGCCCATCCATTGAATCCGCCTAAACACGAAGCCGAAGAACAGCAACCCGACGATCATGGTCCAGATCGGCGTCGTTGCATTCAATACCGAAGCCATGCTGCTGGCCAGTGGAGGTTGTACAGCGTGATTCTATACAGCGCTCTTGCAGGCAGCTTCCATTGGTATGATTCATGAATAACGTAAGCCTGGCAGCCTTCATGTAGGCTTGCACGCCTGGCGGTACTGCCTCGGTGAAACCCCGTACTGTTTGCGAAACTGATCGGCAAAATGATTGTAACTGTTAAACCCGACATCCAACGCGGCTTCGTTCGCCGTACGGCCGGAATGGGTCATCAATAAGGCGGCATGGCGAACCCTCATTTGATTCAGATGCTCCACGATAGTGTACCCCGTTTCTTGCTTGAACAAGTGGGCCAGCCTTGACCCCGAAATTCCGATCTCTCGCGATATCGCGTCGATTCGAATATCTTCTTTTAACGATCGGGACAGCAAACCAAGGGTCTGCTCGACTCTGGGATCGAGTCTTTTGTTCATCCGCTGCGCAAGCAGGAGCAAAATTTCACGCAACGAATTCTCACACAGCGCCTCCCATAGGTCCAAACGATCCAGTGAATCTTGAAGTACATTCCGAAATGCTTGCTCGACTCGCCCACGGACACGTTCATCGGGCAGCGTTTCGACTAGAAACTCCTCATAACGCAGCATCCTGTTTTCCGGAAGTCCGGGATAATGGATCCACAGGAAGTTCCAGCGTTTCCCCTTCACAGTTCCGTATTCATGCGCGATATTGGCGCGCAGTAGGCCAAGCTGCCCGGGTCCGCAGCGCTTCTCTCCGGCAGGCGTACGGACATAGCCCTCTCCATGCAGCGTATATACAAGCAGCCAGTCCTTCATGCCATGAGGGCGACGTAAGCGATAAGCATCGTCTTGATCGAAATGGTCGCCGAATATGGTGCCGGTACTTTCTAAGGGTTTCACGTGCCTGCCCGCCGGCTTTCGCATGAACTTCTCCTCCTTTTGTACCTGTAATAACAGAATAACAGAATCCCGGTATTAATAAGCAGAAAACTGACTTCCTCTCAAGTTAAGCAGGCGATATTCTATTGTCAATAGGAAAAACAATAAACGTACAGGAGGCATTCCCATGCAAAAGCAGCCAAGAGTATTGACTCAAGAACAGTTGCAATGGTTCGAAACGGAAGGTTATTTAATCGTAAAAGGGCTCTTCCGCCAGGAGGAGGTGTCGGAAATCGAAGCAACGTTTGAGGAGATCAGCCATACTACCGTTCCTGGCCACTTTGAGCCGGTGTTGGATGAGGAAGTTGTCGAACCGCTGAAGCGTTATCCCCGTGTGATGCATCCGCACCGCTTTAATCCGACCGCGATGAAATATATGCTGCACAAGCCTGTTATGGATGTACTGGCCGATTTGTATGGCGAGCCGGCACTCGCGGCTCAAAGCATGTTCTATTACAAACCCCCGGGTTCCCGCGGACAAGCGCTGCACCAGGACAACTTTTACCTGCAGGTCGAGCCGGGTAACTGTATCGCGGCGTGGACCGCAATCGATGCGTCTAATGAAGAGAACGGCGGGTTGCTCGTCGTTCCGAAAACAAGTGATTATGCTCTGGTGTGCCCGGAGGAAGCCGACTCGAACGAGTCGTTCACCACCCATTTCGTAAAGCCGCCCAAGGACAGCAAGGCCCTCCCGGCGATCATGGACAAAGGCGATGTGCTGTTCTTTAACGGCAACCTGATCCACGGCTCCTACCGTAACAAATCCAACCGTTTTCGCCGAGCCTTCATCTGCCACTACGCCAACGCCTCGGCTGCCAAGATCGGTGCCTTCTATCGGCCATTATTCCGGGAGGACGGGACGGAAGTCAATCTCGACATCAATCCCAATGGCGGTCCGTGCGGCGTCGAATTTGATACGGCATATCCCCATTAAATTTCATGCGACCAGCGTATACCTTGATAGCGCTGGTCGTGCTGTTTTTAATCTTAATCTTCCCACACATTCTGCAGCGGAAGGCCCAGCTCGCTTCGGGCCGCATCCACAACCATCTGAATAAAAGCGGTTTTCTCCTTCGTATAGGCTTCCATGGAACTTGCGTTTAGGGCAGCCGCCCTTTTTTTCTGCTCCGTACTGCGTGACAAGCTCCGGATGAATACGCAAATAATCTCGCAGCAAAATTTCATTTCTCGTATGGAACAACGCATCATACATCATAAGGTGAACATTATGAGTCCACTTTCCTTCCGTACGCTTGGCAAATAAATATCTCCCCTGCATTCCGGTTGGAATATGCGTATAGCTAGCCGGATCAAACCTTGATTCATAATAGGCGACCGGCCGGAGCGGCGTCAAACCGACAAAGATGTCGATCACCGGCTTGGATGCCTGCCCGGGAATCGCGGTACTCCCCACATGCTCGATGGCTGCCGCTTCGGCACCAAGTCCCGAAAGAAGCGCTTCTTTTTCGGATTCAAAAGCTTCCGCCCAGCTCTGGTCATATTCTACAATGGTGATGGTATCCTCCATCACGCTCACCTCGCTTTGCTTTTATTAACCTAAGAGTGGTTTATGAAAATATGTAAGAATTAATTATATATAAAAAAATGCCTTTGATGAAGACTGAGTGGATAATAATTCCACCTCCCATTAAATTCGGCGTAAGGTACAGTATAGAAAAGCCCTACCATAGAGATCTTGGTAGGGCTGATTCATTAGGACAAGTGCATATCAACTAAAATTTTGCATTGTTTTCGATCATTGGCCAATGTTTCAAAGCCTTTCTCGACAATATCGCCGAGCGGTATGAGGCTTGTGATGACCTTGTTCCCATCAATGATACCTCCGGCGAGCAATCGAATCACCTCGGGGAACAGGTTTGCGTAAGCGTAAGAACCGGTAATTTTGGCTTCGGTCTTTACAAAGCTGTTCGGGCTAAAGGTGACCGGCTGTTCCCACAAACTCACAACCTTGAATTCCCCGCCTTTTCTCACCGCACTTACGCCGCTCAAGAATGTAGCCTGCACACCCGCCGCATCAAAGGCTACGTCCACTCCTCCGTCCGTCAGCTCCTTGATTCGTGCAACTGCATCGACTTCAACCGGGTTAAGTACGTGGGTTGCACCTAGCTCCAGCGCCTTCTCCCGGCGGTCATCGGATACTTCCACGACGATGATTTCGCTTGCTCCCGCCGCTTTCACCGCTTGCAGGAGCAAAAGACCGATCGGACCAGCCCCAAAGATGGCTGCCGTATCGCCAAGACGCAGCGTGCTTTGCCGTACCGCATGAACCGCTACGGCCGTAGGCTCGACGAGTGCTCCAAACTTAACGTCCATTTCAGCTGGAAGCTTAAACGCATTCTCCTCTTTAACAACGGCGTATTCCGCGAACCCGCCAGAAATGGAATAACCGTAACCGCCGCTGTTCGAGCACAGATTCACCATTCCTCTTCGGCAATTGGAGCAATGGCCGCAAGCGATGAGTGGTTCAACGGCCACCTGATCACCGGGCTCCACAGTGGTTACGCCTTCTCCTACTTCAACGACCGTACCGGAGAATTCATGTCCGAGAACCGGCTGCGTGCGGATTGGAAATGTACCCGCTACATATTCATGCATGTCGCTTCCGCATATGCCTGCATAATCCACTTTGAGGAGTATCTTTCCCGCTTCAAGAGGAGGAATGGCCGTTTCTTCAACCCTGATGTCTTTAGTTCCGTATATTTTCGCTGCTCTCATGATGTTATCCCCTTTGCTGTTCACGATGAATGCAAACCGTTCAAGACAAGACGAATAATATGCTCAGCTGCCTGCGCGGCGTTGTCCTCCGCAGGGGGCAAATCGCCGAACACTGGCTCGAGGAACGGGTTCTGTCTGGAAAAGATAACGGCCCCCATCACAAAATGGACGGCGTACACAATCGATTCGAACTGAAACACGCCTTGGCTCTTCCCTGCTTCCAGTATGGCTCTTAGATGTACCCAAGAAGGATAAAAGGCATTCGAAAGCATCTTGAGCCGGGGACTTTGCATCATCATTTCCTGCTGCAGGATATGAATCAACTCTTCGTTATCGTAACGGTATGCAACAAAACCACGGATAAACGCTTCAAGCGCGTTGATTGGCTCCTCCAAGTTGAAGGACAGCTTCGCAAAATGTTCATTAAGCGGTTCGAACAAAGCATAGAGCAGCTTGTCCTTTCCTCCGAAATGGTAGGATACCAGCGCTAATGCAACGCCTGCTTCGTCGCAAATTCCCCTGACGCTGGTGCCTTCAAAACCTTTTCCGGCAAACAGCTTCTTCGCTGCCCCTAAAATCTTCTGCTTTACGTCCTTTTCCTGATTCTGTACCTGTTTTTCGTTTACCATTCGATATCCATTACCTGTCTACATGTATTTGCTATTCCAATTATTCGTTAAGTTGATTCTTTGATTTGAACGTTCGTTTTGAACAATTGTTCAAGCAGCTGCGAATTCATTTTACTCCTCGTTTTTATTCATGTCAAATGTGTCTGCACCCTTGGATCAAGAGCCGCGGTCTTCCCCGCAGCCATGATCCTCGCCTCCGTATGCAGTTCATACTATCTCGCTCTTCTAGTCTTTAACCATGGAGTGATTCGCCTGGTTCTTCCGATCATTTTAGGGAGCAGCATCAATGCGACGATACAAGAAATGATCAAATACACGGACTGGACTCCTTTCTCTTCCGACAACATCTGTTCCACACTCGTACCGATCAGCAGAACAGGATGTTTCGTATCGTCCCCCGGTAAGGGAAAGGCTTCCAACTGGCCTTTGTTAGCCCGGCCAATTACCGTCACCCAATCCCCGGGGGAGACGGCATAATAACCGTAAGCCGTACCCTTGGGACTTTCCATCAGCAGCGGTCGGGATGAATTTCCTTGGTAAATCAGGGAGACATGTTTCGGGTCAACCGTCGCAAAATTCAGCGGAAGCCAGTCCGTGTAAAACCTGAACCGTTCCGCCTGAACCGTTACTCCGTTAAGCTCTGAACTTCCCCATGATTGATGGCTTCCGTTATCATCCAGCTTGTAATCGCAACCACCCTTGCCGCATTCCCAGCGGAACGGCTCTTTCTGGAGCAGAGCATAAAGATCCTGGAGCTTGCCTTCATCCGTATATGCCGCTTCTCCCCCAGCCTGACCTTCGAGACGTACATAGCCAGTCATTTCGGATGTCAAATGATGGACCGGCTGAGCTTTGTTTATAATGGTCGTGAGCCGGGCGGAATTCCAATACATTAGAAGCGATCCAAGCAGGATAATCCATCCGATCGCTTCCATAATCCGAAACCAGAACCGATCGAAGCGGGTGTCTTCGGATCGTTTACGTTGTTTTCTCGCTTTCTGCTTATATGTATGGATACCTGTACGACTGGGTTTATTTTTGCGTTGCTTGACCACGGGTTTTATCTCCTCCTCCCGTTAACGATGTCAGAGATGACAATTATCATATACGACTGCCAGGTACGCAGGGTTTCAGTCGGTTTCAGACAATGGATAGGATCAATACGGACCCTTCTACTCTTGTTCGCGACTGGATTGGCAACTGTGTAGCGGAGCATCGAAGAACGGATGAAGATTCTGCTGCCGAGCTATATTTGGCAGGATACCAATTGCAGCAAGCATTGGGAGGAAGGGAACATGTCAACAAGGAATTCGCTAAACAATTGCAAGAGCATTCCTTGACGAACCAGAAGGAGTTTACGCAGTTGATCTTGACGACCTATATGGATCTCGACCTTACGATTCCTTCGTGTTTATCCAAGACTTATAGAGGCTACGCTTATTCTCAAATGTTTTTGTTGGGCTTGATCGGTGATAAACCTAAGAATTTGACATAAATCACAATCGCCGTTATTCCTTAATAATGTCAGAGTGACTTCATCTATTAGTGCGCAATAGATAAACTTCCCTTTCCTGCCGGCTCAACATAAAAAACCGTCTACAAGTAGACGGATCGCACAAGCCAAGCTATTTCCATTTCAATAGCGGTTTCTGTGGATTTATCAATTAACCCACTTTGTCCTCCAACCGTTCAGGCGGATTTCGAGGACTTTTTTGTTTTTTTGGAACCTATTTTACGCAATCCGTGCATGCCGAACAACAACAGCGGGAGTATAAATCCGACGGTAATCGTATACGGAATCCAGGTCTTGTTGTCCCATACCAACTTGAATGGAACATTGGGGTAGATGAAGACGGAAACCGCAGCCAGAATCCAACCGAGCGGAACGACCAGAGGCTGATAGTTTTTAATATTAAATATTTGGCTTACGCCAATCGCTATGGCATAGAAATACAAGGAAATCCGATAAAACAAAGTGATAAACCACATCACGGCCATGACCGCCTCAATCCGCTGAAGAAAATTGCCGATATTGATTTTTTTGGAAAGCATATAACTCGGATACAGGTTTCTTGCTGTTATGTCTGGACCCAGTACCAAGATCGTTAAGGCAATAATCGTAAACAACACCATCGCTCCGAATAAACTGCCGATATAAACGGCTTTGTATGTTTCTGACGGTCGGTTGACGGCCCCCGGGTAGATGATCATCAACACGACATTCGGCAGAAAAGTAATGCTAACGAAAGAGACGGCGGCTGGAAAGAAGGGGTTAATCCCCGATTCCAAAATCGGCATAGCATTCTCCCATTTAATCTCTGACAATAATAATAAACTCATGGATAGAAACAGAAGAAGAAACCATGGAAAGAGCATTTCCGCTGAACGAGCCAGCACCTCAAGGCCTAAACGCACCCCAAGCACAACCAGGGCCCCAAATAGGTAGATGATCGCCTGAATCGGAGTTTCCGGCAGCATCTGGATCGTCATGAAAATACCGATCTCATGTAACACCGTAGCGGGACCGCCTAGGAACAACGTAAGCAGGAAGAGAAGGTTTATCGTTTTGCCGATCCATTTTCCAAAAAGCTTCTCGGACAACTGCATTAAATTCGTTTCCGGATATTTTTTGAACAATTGCAGCTGCAGCGCCAGAATGATGAATCCGAGGCCGGTACCGACCAAGCAGGCAATCCAGGCATCTTGCTTAGCGATGGAAGCCATACTCGAAGGAACGATAAGAATAGCACTTCCGATCGTATACAAGGCAGTTAATATGCTGACCTGACGCAGTGAAATTTTGACTACGGGCATCTTTCCCGCTCCTTTTCTTATTGGATCAAACCGATGGCAGTAAGCCAATCACTGAGCGGCTTGAATATGACCGTGATCATAGCCAAGGGCGTTGGGATATCTTTCATGACCGTTTGAGCCACGCTGATTCCCATGCCCATGATCATGAATACCGCGAACCCCCAGATTTCCCTGTATTCTTTTTCCCGGAGCATCCTCGGCAGCTCCAGCCAGGTTACGATCCCGGCTGAAGCCGCTATAATCGCGAAGTTGAGCATGAAATCGCCTCATTCCTTGATATCATTTAGAAATGAATCGTTGGTAGTTCCTGTACGCCGGATTTTATAATCCACCTGGATATGGGTCTCGAGATTCGGAAAATATCGGTCTTCCCACTCGTCCTTCATCCCTTTCCACGCCTTCGGGTGCGCACGGCGAAAAGCTTCCCCGAAGCCGAAGATGTCCACTTTATGCTCCGTTTGTACTTTAGCGATAACCGCCTCTAAGCTTTGGGTTAGTCTTTCTTCCATTTGGACTTCGAGGTCTCTTAAGGTATCAGGGTGAGACAGATCCAAGCCTCCGCACTCTACAGAGCCGATATTTCCCTCCATATTAATTCGGATATCCATTTGAGGACGGGATTGGACCATTCTTCCCTTCAGCTTCGTTTCGGACCTAAGCGTCTCCACAATAACCTTGCCATCGTTCCGGCGGCATGGTATGAAATCTACAGAGCTTTTCACGTGCCCCGTAATAAGTCGATACCCTCTGCTATCCTT
This sequence comes from Paenibacillus sp. Dod16, assembly GCF_049893405.1. Taxonomy (NCBI): domain Bacteria; kingdom Bacillati; phylum Bacillota; class Bacilli; order Caryophanales; family Paenibacillaceae; genus Paenibacillus; species Paenibacillus sp. Dod16. The sequence goes on along the minus strand of NZ_JBNDYG010000040.1, from coordinate 80,268 downwards.
CTCGTTTAACCACCCAATCTGCTTGTCCCTTTTGAAAACGGCAAGCCCCGAATATTTCAATTGGCTTGGCGTATTAATATTTTCTACATTCTTCTTCGTTTTTCCGATGTCCCGATTCCCAGTTATGATTAATCCTGTAAGCACGGGGTGTTTTCCAGTGCTGGTAATATCACTTATCAATTCATCCAGCGTTACGGCCATGCTGGGTGACCATACCTTCTCGGAGATTTGCAGCGATTCGTAAAGTTTATTTGCAGGGATGGTTTCCAGGGACGTCATGATTTTCAACGTTTCCTCCGCCGTTGCTCCTTTGGTCACAACCAAGTAGAAATCGGGTCTAAATTCATGATCCCTGGATAGCAAGTCCAGAACTTTGGCAATCCCTTCCTTTGCCATTGCCTCATCCATAAGAAACATCCGTAAATGGGAAAAATAAATTTTCCGCGGACTGATCTGTGTCATCCTCCGCGAGGCTTCAAAAATAGTGTCCCCTTCTGCCGTATACAATGTAGCAGGCGCTTAGGGACCTCCACTTCTTTTGGCGGTGAGCTGCCCGGGATTGGCAACCTGGACAGTTAAACGATAGCGGCCTTCCACCCAGTCCACCCCAGCGGCTACCGCTATGGCCAGATCGTTCAATTCCCTGCGACTCCAGCAACCGCTCAGAAGAAGCATGATGACAATATGCAGGAGAATCAACGCCGTGATCCGTTTCATCCATTTCACTCACTTTCCCGCTGGTCTGCAATAATCTATTCCCGCGATTTTTGGGGTGGTGTGCTTTTTCTGCGCTTTTGGTTGTTCTGATTCATCAGTCGGGGGCGACTCAGCAGCATCCAATGCGGGAGCCGCAATATCGTATCTTTTTGCCCCTCCGGAATTAACGGCGCGAAAGGTGACATGTACGGAACGCCGAACGAGCGTAGGCTGCACAAATGGAGAATTAGGGCGATGATCCCCACTAAGATGCCGAACAGGCCAAAGGATCCGGCAAGAGCCATTAACGGAAACCGGAGCATCCGAAAAGCAATGGACATATTAAAGGATGGAACGACGAAGCTTGAAATTGCCGTGATCGCAACCACGATGACCATGGCGGGCGAAATGATCCCCGCTTCAACGGCGGCTTGCCCAATCACCAATGTGCCTACGATGGAAATCGCCGATCCGATATTTTTGGGCAGCCGCACGCCTGCCTCCCGAAGGATCTCGAAGGTAACCTCCATAAGGACCGCCTCGACAAAGGCAGGAAACGGGATCTGCTCACGCTGCCCAGCCAGTCCGAACAGGAGCCTTGTCGGCAGCATTTCGTGATGAAAGGTGGTTATGGCAACATAGAGGGAAGGTCCAAGCAAAGAAATAAATATGCTCAGGTAGCGCAGCAAGCGCAGGAAAGAGCTGATATCCGCGCGCTGATAGTAATCCTAATCCTCCGCAGCATGCAAGAAAGAGACAAAGAGAGCCGGAACAATCAGAACAAACGGAGTCCCGTCCACGATAATCGCAATTTTTCCTTCCAGCAGCTCGGACGCAACCACATCCGGACGTTCGGTATTATAAACGGTAGGAAAAGGAGTTAACGTCTTATCCTGGATCAACTCCTCGATATAGCCGCTCTCCAAGATGCTGTCCACATCGATTCGTCCAAGCCGGGCCCGGACTTCCCCGACAATTTTTTCGTTTGCAATGCCATTAATGTACATCATGGCGACATCCGTCTGCGTCACTCGACCGATCTGTTGCGTTTCCATCCACAGTTGAGGATCCTTGATTTTCCGGCGAATCAAGGCTGTATTCGTACGCAGCGACTCCGAAAAGGACTCGCGCGGGCCGCGGACGACATTCTCCGCCGATGTTTCCATGACCCCGCGGTCCTTCCAACCGCGTGTACCTGCCGCGATGCCTCGATTCAATCCATCTACCAGAAAAATGGTGTCTCCCGACAATAAGGAATGGAACAACTTTTTATAATCGGTAATAGACTGAATCTCATTATTGACGAGGGAAATTTGTTCTAATATCTTTTGCCCGTCGAATGGTTTCGAATGTTCCGAATCTTCCCTGACCCGGGATTTTCGCAATATCTGCTACTACCATCATGATGGATTCCGAGATGATCTTTTGATCCGCCAAACCGTCCGTATAAACGATAGCGATATAGTGTATCTCCTCTTCATCCAGCGGAATTTCCCTGATCACGATATCGGTGCTGTTGCCAAGGGCTGCTCTGATATGGTTTAGATTGCTTTGTATATCCGGGCTTAAGGCATCGGGATCTGTAATCGATGTGTTAGCCGGTAGGGTATCTTTGATGCGGTTATTGACGGGATGGCCGGTTCTTCTTCGATACCGCATGGGAACATCCTTCCTCTCTCAGATGCTATTCCCCCATTATTACCGAAGAAAACCAGCTGTAAACTGTCTGATGCACATTGCTGTGTACCAAGCAGGCCAAGGGAAATTTCGATAACATCCACTCTCACAGGATGACGCGGCTGAACGAAAATTGAGTGATTTTGTATCATACGATTCAGCTCTATAACAGAAACGCTGAGGCATATTTGGGCAAATAAAAAAGAAGATACACCTGTGGAATCCCGGATTATCTTCTCAGTCAGTGCGGATATCAAATAGCTATGCGGAGAAATTTTTGTTCTCCATAACGATTACAGACTCTGTTCCAGACCTCGAGGCTGCGGTTTGTTTGGTATGTAGAACCAGTTCACGGATGTTGCTGCAGCACTGCTTCGCCCCTGCGATTAATAATGGATCGCCTATAAAACTCAATTTTAATCTTTTAGTTAAAAATCCCCCAATTGTCATGACCAATGGAACGGTAGGCGAAGTATTGGAATATACAATCGGCTCTGCGTTTTGATATTTGTCTTGAAGGATCAGGCTCAAATTTTTTAGAGCTGGAATGACAACTTTGGATGAGCCCCTTCCAAGTGTGTATACCGGATTCCCGTTCTCATCCAGCCCGTGGAAAACGAGTTTGCCCATGTCGGAAGTATTGAGTTTATTGAAATAGTCAACCGCCAGAATCTCGTCTGTAGTAAGCTGCCGATGCGTGGGTAATTTATTTAGATGATACGCGGCTGCCAGCGAGGTTGTATGGGTTCCACCGTAATCATTATAAATAAATATCATTTCATATAACCCTGCCTTCATGATGTAATGAGCTTATTATGCCTCATTAATCTATACTATATCCCATTCCTCCCCATCACCTATCCACAGTTTTGCTAGATTCAATATGATCGACATAAAAAAAGCCCTGAACATCAGGGCTTTTGCATGATTAAATCATCATATAAATCTAAACTTAGTCCAGGTAAACGGCTTTGCCGAGTTTTGCGGATTCGTAGAGAGCTTCCAAAATTCGAGATACGACATAAGCTTGTTCCGGGGTTACGACAGGATCCTTATCCTGATCGATCGCCTCGATCCATCTTCTCATCTCAACATCCGGAGCCTGCTCCTTCTTCCCGTCATAGAACGCAACTCCGCCGGAATTCAATTCGATCTCGTTGGTGTACAGACGACTGAATTTCTCGCCGTTGATGCGAAGACCGTTCTTCATGTCGGCTCCGCCTTCCGAACCGCTCAGCGTACATTTAGCTTCATCGATATCCAGCGTATTGAGCGCCCAGCTGGATTCCAGCATGATGGTCGCGCCATTCTCCATTACAATCATACCGAATGCGGAATCCTCAACGGTGAATTTTTCCGGATCCCATGGTCCCCAAGCATTTGCCGCGTTCTCCTTGCGAGACAATTCATGGTAAGTGGTACCGAGGACGATCTTCGGTTTGTAATTATCCATCATCCAGAGGGTCAAATCGAGAGCATGCGTACCGATATCGATAAGCGGCCCGCCGCCTTGTTTTTCCTCATCCAAAAACACGCCCCAAGTTGGAACCGCTCTTCTCCGTACGGCATGAGCCTTGGCAAAATAAATATTTCCGAGCTCACCGGCTTCGCATACTTGTTTCAGGTAAAGACTGTCTTCACGGAATCGGTTATTGTATCCGATCGTCAATTTCTTGCCTGTACGCTCTGCGGTTTCCATCATCCGCTTGGCATCCGCAGCCGTTTTTGCCATCGGTTTCTCGCACATTACATGCTTACCTGCTTCAAGGGACGCAATGGAAATTTCGGCATGCGAGTCATTAGGCGTCAGAACATGAATGATATCGATGCTTTGATCCTGAAGCAGCTCTTTATAGTCGCTATACACTTTAGCTTCCTCAATCCCGTACTTGCTAGCAGCAGCTTCTGCCCGATCAAGGACGATATCACAGAATGCCACAAGCTCCACGTTGTTCAATCTGCTTAAGCTCGGCAGATGCTTCCCGTTTGCGATACCGCCACAGCCGATAATTCCAATTCGATACACCTTAGACATGAATCATCACCATCACTTTTCATTAATTTTTAATCACTTCAAATATAAAGTCCTGCCTATCCATAACGCCTTAAAGAGCAGGCGGGCTTTTATGTATGTAATTCTGCCACAACATCTCTTCGGTCTCCGGATATGAACTTAGCTGCCATGACATCCACATATAAGGTATCACATCTCACTCGTTTTTTTAGTCCAACTATGCGACAAATCATATATAAAATTACGACATCCTTATGAGAAGAACATCATTAGGCAAATGGGGCTCTTACTACATATGATCCTCAGTTTACATAATATAAATTATGAAAAAATGAATTCTACCATGTAGCATGAGGGTGCCTGCGCATGGATTCAACCCTATGGGAATCCACCTGCAGACCCAAACTGCGAAATGCCATAAGCACGGCGCCGGCAGCCGCCGATAATTGAGGGTTCTGAAATTCATATTGCTTGTTGATGCCAGATTGCAAGCTGTTTATCAGCTTAGATTTCATATAAGCGCAGTTTACGACACTCCCGATGCCGGTTACCGATACATGATCCGACTTAAAAAATGAACCTATAATCTCAACACCTACCATGATTTGTTTCATGCCTTCATCGCATACGCTCCGAGCTAATGGGCTTCCAGCTTCAGCTGCTGTCGTGATAAGTGGAGCCATCTCCCCGAACTTCTTGTCCCGCTCTTGTGGATCTTCTATAAAGCCCGATAACGCCAACATTCGAAGCTGGTCCCTATTTTCGACTCCCCAATAGGTTTGGATTTGACGGACCAACGATTCATCGGACGGATGAATATTCCCGGCCAACATCTGATACACAGCATCATAAGATAGAAATCTCGCTGCGCTGGCGGCGTAATGGTGAAAATCCACATTTTTGATAGGAATCTCTCGTTCGGTTATTCCCAGAATCATGGATCCCGTCCCCGACACAACAACGATTCCTGGATTCCCCATGAATGCACCTGTGTGCGCGACAACAGAATCGTTCACGTACCATTTCGGGCAACCGAGTCCTTCGATCGCGGTTAAACGAGTTACCCACTCCATGTCTTGATCCGACTCGTAACCCGCTATTCCCGCATACAGACCCTTGACTTGATCCAATCTGCAGCCTGCCATGGTAAGTGCCCTGCGTATGGTTTGCTGAACATTCTTATGTGCATTCCTGTCTTTATGGATCGAGGAGGCTCCACCAACGGCATAGGAGAGAATATTTCCATACAAATCGCTGACCATGACGCGTGTTTGCGATCCACCTCCATCGATTCCGATCACGACCTCATGCTTCACATCCAAGACCTCCCGCGTTCTTAATTGCTAACGGCTTACAAAGACGGAGCTGAACCCCCGTCAATATTGATGGAAGTGCCTGTAACATAGGAAGCAGCATCGGATGCCATAAATACGATAACTTTTGCCGCTTCTTCCGTGTTTCCAATACGTCCGAGCGGAATGTTATGGCGCGGGTCCCGGGCATACTGTTCCCAAGCGAGTTCCGGTGATTCACGTTTCCAACGCGCTTCAAGCTGTGCACTGCGTATCGTTCCGATGCATACGGTGTTTACCCGAATCTGGTCTTTCGCCAAATCGTGACTCATGGCCTTGGTCATGGCTTGCCCTGCCGCGCGGCTGACGCTGCTTGGCATGGATGAGGCCGGCGGCGTTTTGGCCCAGGAAGTCGTGACATTAATAATCGCACCCCCGCCGGACTCTCTCATATGAGGGACAGCTGCACGGGCAAATCGAATCGCGCCAAACAGCTTGAGATCCAGATCCGATGCCCATTGTTCGTCGTCGATCAGCTCAAATGGCCTGGCAGCGGCGGTTCCGGCGTTGTTCACCAGAATATCAAGCTGTCCGTAATGCTGCACGATATCGTTCACCGCTTGTATGCAATCCTCAGGTTTCGTAACATCCGCTGCGATGGTTAGCGTTTCGATATCAGCTGCTTGTCGGATATGGTCTGCCGCAGCTTTTAACTGCGCCTCATCCCGTGCACAAATCGCAACCTTGGCCCCTTCCAACGCAAAAGTAACCGCGGTTTCAAGGCCTATCCCTCTGCTTCCTCCGGTGATTAACACGACTTTTCCTGTCAGTCCCAAGTCCATGTTCTATCGACTCCTTTACCTTGATTATTGGACAATCCCTACTAGATAGCTTCAACATCAAGAAGGAAATTCCCTCTTTCATTCCATCTATTCTCCGGCACATCGCCCCCCAAATCCCCGGTAAGCCTGTGTCAAGACAACATAAAAAAGCCGCGATGAATTCGCGGCTGCATAATCACTTCTATTGCTCTCCAAAATCATGATTGGTTTCTCTTCTTGCAAAATCAACGAACTGAAATTTATCCAATCGATGCCTCGATTCCGTATACTGGAAGAGCGTGGTATCTTCCAGATGAACGTAGCCCCGGACCACGACGACATGAGTATCGTTTCCGAGATCCATATAGGACTGGTCCATCGTAGTAACTCGTTCAACGGAGATCATTTTTTTCGAGTAGCTGATTTTCAGATGGAGCTCCTGCTCCAGGTATTGATAGATAGAATCGCCGGTAATATCTCTCGTTAGACCCGTTACGATGTCGGCAAGCAAATAATCGATATCGAGAATGATGCGCTCATCTTCGATTTCCCTGGCACGGATGACCCTCCATACAAGCCGATCCGTACGAATTTGAAGCTCCCTTGCAATTCCCTCCCCGGCCGGAACACAATCCGTCTCATATACAATCGTTCGGCTCTTTCGGCCTAGCCGTTCCGCTAGCTCTTTATAACTGACGAGCCCCGTTACCGGGAAGTTCATTCTGCCTGTATCCAGCACAAAAGAACCTTTGCCTTTTACCTTGTGAATATAACCGTTTTGTGCCAGCAAATTGAGTCCCTTGCGTACCGTTTCCCTAGTGATTTGATAGGTTGCCGCAAGCTCGTTTTCCGAGGGCAGCTTGCTGCCGGGCTGCAGAGTGCCGGTTTCGATTTTGTCGGCATAATCTTTGTATAGCGTCCAATAAATGTTGTTCGTCATCCTTTATCACCATCAGTTATTGTACCATTTTCCAGCGGCTATTACATGCTGCATCGGAACTTCAGCTTCCATTACCGAGAGTCACCTGAAGCACTCGCGTTTCGCCTGGAAACGCTTCGCCTTCAAACTCCGTAACCTTCTGAATATGTTCCTGCCCATCTGGAATAATGACCGGCGTAATGACGGGTAAACCGGCTTTCTGAATCCGTTCCATATCGAATTCAAGCAGCAGCTGCCCTTTGCTTATCTCCGCACCTGTTTCCACGTGAGCCGTGAATCCCTCTCCCTTCAAGGAGACCGTGTTGATACCGACGTGAATCAGGATCTGAACTCCGTTCGTATCCGTCAAAATAATGGCATGTTTGCTCTTCTTAATCAGATGCGCGACTTGTCCGTCAAATGGAGCATACACTTTTCCTTCGGACGGGAGGATGGCAATGCCCTGTCCCATCTGTTTATCCGCGAAGGCAGGATCCGGCACCTCAGACAGGGGAACCACTTTCCCTTTGATCGGAGCCATGATATCGACCACGTCTTCTTGAGCCGCTTCCATAGTTGGACTATTCGCCGATTCAGACGAGTCGAACGACTCGGACTGAAAACTGCCGTTCAATGCTGCTGGAACAGCTTGTTCTGCTGCATCCGAGCCAGCAGGATTCCCTTCCGTTGTACGTCGAGACTGCTTGGACAACTGGTAACGCCCAAACAGCAATGTCCCTGTGAACGGAATGACCAATACAATCGCCATGCCGAGGAAGAAGACGCCCCACTGGTTAGGGAATATCGATAGGAATCCCGGAATCCCGCCCACGCCGATCGATGAAGCCAGAACGTTGTTCACAGCCAGCAGCACACCGGCTGTTCCGGATCCGATCATGCCGAAAATAAACGGATATTTATGACGAACGTTGACCCCGAAGATGGCCGGCTCTGTGACCCCCAAGAAAGCGGAGATGGAAGAGGTAACGGCAAGTCCTTTCGCCTTCTGTTCCTTCATGATAAACATCATGGCCAGCGCTGCGGCACCTTGCGCAATATTAGACAATGCCAGCATCGGCCACAAGAACGTTCCGCCCTCACTGCCGATGAGCTGAATGTCCACTGCAAGGAAGGTATGATGCATCCCCGTGATGACAAGGAGCGCGTACAGTCCGCCGTAGATCAGGCCGCCGAGAGCGGCAAAGGAATCAAAAATGCTGACAAGACCTGAAGTGAGGACGTTGCCGATGGCAAACGTGATCGGTCCCACCAGAACAAACGCGAGGAACCCGGTCACCAACAGGGCCACGGGGGCCACAACAAGCAGCTTAATGGAGTCATGGACGCGTTTGTTCAGGAACTTCTCGATTTTGGCCAAAATATAAGCTGAGACTAGAACCGGCAGCACTTGGCCTTGATAACCGATCTTCTCCACTTCAAAGCCGAACAGGTTCCAGACGGGAACCGTACCCTCCAGCTTGGCATCGGCATACTGGTAAGCGCTGAGCAGATCCGGATTTACCAAGATCAGACCCAGTACAATCCCGAGCAGCGGGTTGCCTCCGAACTGTCTTACCGCCGACCATCCGATCAGAACGGGAAGGAAAGTAAAGGCAGTGCTTGCAATCAGATTAATAATCGAGGCTACGTCCGCCCACTCGGGATGGACCTGAATCAACGATTGTCCTTCATAGAAGATACCCGGTCCCGTAAGCAGATTGTTGATACCAAGCAGCAAACCTGCCATGACGATGGCCGGTAGAATCGGAATGAATATATCCGCAAGCGTCTTGATCGCCCGCTGCAGCGGATTTTGCTTCTTGCTCGCAATGTTTTTCACTTCATCCTTCGAAACTCTCGCTCCGCCGGTGATATCCATCATTTCATCGTAAACCTGGTCGACAAGACCCGGTCCGATCACGACCTGAAACTGTCCCTGGGACGAGAACTGCCCCTTCACCAGATCGTTCGCTTCAAGGGCTTGGGAGTCCACCTTGCTGTCGTCCACAAGGGCAAATCTTAATCGGGTTACGCAATGCGTAGCGGCTTCGATATTGTCTTTTCCGCCGACTGCCTCGACAATGCGCTCCACGTTTTTGCGATCAATGGCCATAGCTCTACGCTCCTGACATTATGAATTTAGTTGTTATGAATAAGCCACATATAGGATGCATACGGTCGAAGTGCAACGGTTGGAGTAAGGGCCTGTTCTTCCGTTGTGTTGCCAATTAACAGTTGAACCGATCGACTTTCGGTCAGCTTGTCTATCAACGTCTTCGGAATCTCGAACGAAACGTCGCGGTCGCTGAAATTGGAAATGACAACAAGCGTCTGCTCCTTGTTCGTTCTGGCATACGCATAAATTTCGGGATGACCTTCATCCAGGCGAACATATTCACCGTCCGTAATAACCGGAAGGTTCTTTCGCAATTCAATCAGCTTCCGGTAATGATGATAGATCGATTGCGGATTCTCCACTTCGGATTGCGCATTGATCAGCGGATACCGCTCATCGAGCTTGATCCAAGGCGTCCCCGTCGTAAATCCGGCTTGGTCACCGTCATTCCAGAGCATAGGCAATCTGGAGTTGTCGCGCGAGCGCACTTTGACGATGTGGGCAGCCTCCTCCGGAGTTTTACCCTGCTCCTGGAGAATGGTGTACATGTTTAATGATTCAATATCCCGAAACTCGGAGATATCATTCCATTTCGGATCGGGCATGCCGATTTCTTCGCCTTGATACACATATGGGGTGCCTTGTAACCCGTGAAGCGTTGTGGCCAGCATCTTTGCACTTTCCGTGCGGTATTTGCCATCATTGGTGAACCGGGTCAGCGCTCGCGGCTGATCATGGTTGTTCCAGAAGAGGGCATTCCAGCCGCCGCCCTTCTGCATGCCGATTTGCCAATCGGAGAGCACTCTTTTCAGCTCCTCAAAATCATAAGGCTTGAGCTCCCATTTTTGCCCGTTGGGATAGTCTACCTTCAAGTGGTGGAAGTTGAACGTCATGGAGAATTCATTCTCCTCCGGGTTCGAGTATCGAATGCAATGCTCCAAGGTTGTGGAGGACATCTCTCCCACCGTGACGAGATTGTAAGGCGTAAACACTTTTTCGTTCAATTCCTTAATGTATTCGTGCACTCGGGGGCCGTCCGTATAAAACCTGCGTCCGTCGCCCGGCGCCACCGAACCGTCGTCATCGGGAAAACTGGGATCCTTCGATATGAGATTAATGACATCCATCCGGAATCCGCTGACTCCCTTTTCCGCCCAATAGGTGAGGATATCCACAACCTCCGCACGGACCTTCTCGTTCTCCCAGTTCAAGTCTGCCTGCGTTTTGTCAAACAATGTCAAGTAATATTGCCCTGATCCCTCGTCATACTGCCAAGCTGGCCCTCCGAACTTGGATTGCCAGTTATTCGGCGGGCCGCCGTCTTCTGCCGGATCCCGCCAGATGTAATAGTCGCGATACGGGTTATCGCGTGAGGAAACCGCTTCTTTAAACCATCGATGCTCGGTCGATGAATGATTCACGACGATGTCGATCATCAGATGCATGTCTCGCTTTTTTAATTCGGCCACAAGCTTATCGAAATCGTCCATCGTCCCGTATGCAGGATCTATGCTGCAATAATCCGCTACGTCGTAACCGTTATCATTTTGCGGAGAAACATACACCGGCTGGAGCCACACAATGTCGATGCCAAGTCCTTTTATATAATCCAGCTTCTCCATGAGCCCGCGTATATCGCCGGTACCTAGGCCGGTCGTATCGTTGAAGCTCTTCGGATATACTTGATAAACCGTCGAAGTTCTCCACCAATCTTGAGACTGGGTTTCTGGGTTCAACATGAAACTTCGTCCTCCTCGTCATCTTGTATATACAGGTTGCATATAGGGAAATCATATACATGTATATACAGGTTGTCAACCGTTTAACATTTAGTACCCACTTCCCGGACGTTTCGACTACAGAATTAACAATTTAATTGGAATTTTTTTCTGATTTTGTGGAATGAATTGCTAGCCCCGAATGTCCCAAATGATAAAATGGTTTCTATCAAATGCAATAAACCCCATATGAAAAGAACGAGCTCTTGAGCTCATCCTTATCATATGGGGTATTCATTTTCCCACAGTTTATTAATTCACGGTCAGAACCGCCGTTGTTTCGCCTGCCCATTTGCCGACCGGTTTAATCGTATAGGTCGTTCCTGGCTTCAGTTTGCCCTCCTGATTAAGATCGAACACGCCTACTGCACCTTTGCGGCTTGAATATTTATAGGTTGCCATAAGCTTGCCGCCCTCTGTGTCAATCAATTCGATGCTCCGACCGGAGAACAGCTCATCTCCAGGGTCCTCGGATAATGTAATGGAAACGGAGCTGTCACTGATCGCCTCTTCTCCGATGATATCCAGCGGTTCGAAACCCTCCGCAACGAAAGTCGGGTTCGCAATCTGTGCCCAATCCGAGGTTTGTTTGCCATCCGTGGACTGGGTGAATGGTACGTATTTGGCCACGATAGGTTGTCCGCCTGCAGGCGTAATCGTGACTTCTCTGCCCTGCCCAGACGAGATGATCTGATAGACTTTTCCATCTGCGCTGTTGTTCTCATCCAATACGAATGCATTGGCTCCGCGGCCCCCGCTATAAGCGGAAATAACATAACCGTAGTCAACGACGCCGTTCGCTTTGAGTGCCTCCAACTCAAACGTATCCTGAGCCACTTGTCTAACCTCTGTCATGTCCAACTTCGTGCTATTACCTGTAAATGTACCTGCTGTTTTCCCTTTATAGGTAAGCGTATACGATGTACCCGGTTTTTGAACGGAGGTTGGGACGATGTAAGTGGATATGGAGCCCGTCTTCAAACGCGGCATGTTGGTGAGTTCAAGTCCGTTGTTAAATTCAAAATCTTCTTTGGCTTTGGCAAACGCCTCATTGTCTGTGGTCAATGGAGCATCAAAAGTGACGATCAGAGTTATCGCATTCAGTGCGCGTACACTGGTGATTTTGGCTTTTTCTGACGGAATCGCCTCATGGGCAATGCTGATCAAGTAGGCAGCTTGACCACGAGTGGTTTGGCCGTCCTCGGAATAGAAGCGCTTTGCCCAGTAATCCACGGACTTGGCATCTCGTTTCAGTGCTTTAGACACCAATTGTACCAGCTCGGCGTGGGTAACGGTTCCTCGCGGGTCAAAACGTCCGTCCGGTGCCTGCATAATATCTTGCGCCACCAGCTCAGATGCGTACCGCTCATACCACGCGTTTGGGTTGACATCCGTGAAGCTTGGCTCTGTTTCCCCTTTGCCTTCAAGACCAAACGCAAGTACAAGCATTTTCGCCAGCTCTGCCCGCGTGATCGGACTGGTTATCCCCATCGAGCCATCCTGGTAACCCTGCATCACGCGAAGCTGGGACAATACTTGAGTGGCTTGCTCTATATCTTGGACAGCCAGCGGAGCTCCCGCAGCCTCGACTTGCAGAACATGTAACGGCAGCGAAGCCGTTCCCAGAGCAGCTGCCACCATCATGGCCGCCAGTTTATTAGAATATGTTTTCATTGGTAAACCCTCCCTGAATCGTTGAAATATGAGCCTTGATTGTCATATCTCCATGATAGAGGAGAGTCCTAAACTCCCAAGAAAGCTGGGATTAAGCGTTTCGAAAACTTTTATTAACAATTTCTAAATTATTTAAACCGAAAAGCGGTAGCCAGCCCCCCAGACCGTTTCAATGTACTGCGGATTGGATGGATCCAGCTCCATCTTTTCGCGCAGCTTACGGACATGGACGGTTACGGTTGCAATATCCCCGCTGGAATCCATGCCCCATATCCGTTCAAACAGTTCCGTTTTGTTAAACACCCGGTTCGGATGACTAGCCAGAAATTCCAGCAAGTTAAACTCCCGGGTTGTAAACGCGACCTCCTGATTGCGTACGAACACCCTTCGCGCCGATTTATCGATAACCAAACCGCGAATATGAATTTCTGAGCATGGACTTGGGCTTTGCTTGCCCATAAGCCTCACATATCTCATCAAATGGGCTTTGGCTCTTGCGACTAATTCACTCGGGCTGAACGGCTTGGTAATGTAATCGTCGGCACCGAGATTGAAGGCACGGATTTTATCGATCTCTTCATTCTTGGCGGATACGATCAGAATCGGTACCTCCTTGTTCTTCCTGATGTGGCTGCATAATTCAAAGCCATTCATACCGGGCAGCTGAAGGTCCACAATGATAAGGCTGTAGTCCTCATGAAGGGCAAGCCTCAATCCCTCATTGCCTGTATGGCATAGATCAACCATAAATCCGTTCAACTCAAAATAATCCCGCTCCAACTGAGCGATGGTTGTTTCGTCTTCAATGATGAGAATACGTGCCGTCATGGATTAAAGTGCCTCCTTCATATTCGCTCGTTTGAGGGTAAAGTTCAGGCTGGTGCCGACGCCCAGTTCGCTCTCCGCCCAGATGGTACCCCCGTGTCCCTCGATGATCTGGCTGGCAATGGCAAGCCCCAAACCGCTGCCGCCTGTTGCAGAATTGCGGGATGGCTCCGCACGATAAAATCTTTCGAATATATGAGGAATCGCTTCCGGATCGATGCCCATGCCATTATCCCGTATTTCTACCGTTACCCATTCCGGAGACAGCCGGATCGAGACGCCTATGTTTTTTTGCTGCTTGTCCATGAAGTTCTGGGCATTTCCAATGATGTTGAGAACGGTTCGCTTTAATTTTTCCAGGTCGGCAATGACCTCGACAGGATCACCGGGGCGTTCCTTCCACTCCAGCAAAATGTCCTTCTCCTCCAACACGTAGCGCTGCTCATCGATGCAATCGTCTATAAAACCGATGATATCGACATGCTCATACATGAACGGAACCTGCTTTAAATCTAGCTTGGAATAGAGAAACAACTCATCCACAAGTCTATCCAGATCCATGGTTTTGGTGTAAATGATGTTCACGTATTTATCCATTTTCTCCGGCGTATCCGCAACACCGTCGCGTATGCCCTCGATATACCCTTTAATATTCGTTATGGGAGTGCGCAAGTCATGAGAGATATTGGAGATCAGCTCTTTCCGATTCTCTTCATCCTGAAGCCGCAGTTGAATCGATTCATGCAGACGCTTCCGCATATTCTCAAACGTCTCGTTTAACTGACCGATTTCGTCCTTGGAATGCAAATCCAGAGAAAACTGGAGATTTCCCTCCTTAATGTGTTCCGCCGAATTTCGGAGCAAATCAAGCGGTTTGACCACGCTGCGCGTGATCCAACGATATAACAATACGTTCGCAACAACAACGATGCCTACGAGACTCAAGACAAGTATGGGCAGCAGCTTGCGCGTGACTTCGCCGAATGGACTTCGCTCGCGAATCACGTACACGCTCCCTTTTGCCCCGTCCGAATACCGGAAATCATATTTGGCATATGCATAGAACCGTTCACCGATGTTAAGGGTATTGCGGATCTGATTGTTGTGCAGGTCATATGGAGGCAGATTTGCTTCCAGTTCAGGCTGGTTCATCGTGTTGGACTCAAAGACCTGGTCGTTTTCTCTGCGGACGTACAGTCCCGCTCGTACGGTTCTCAGCTTAAAATCGTATTCCGTCAGAAGCTCTTTGTTCTGCAGCTCATCCGGCTCGTTCTTGGCAAGATATTTTAATTCGAGGAAAATAGACTCCTCTTGTTCCGTGAGCGGGTTAATCTGGTAGTGCACTTTATAAAAATCCCGAATACCATGAGTATCGCCGGTAGCCGCAATGGTAAACAAACTGGCAGTCAAGACAAAAACCAGCAGGCTAATGACCAGCATCCCGGTATAGGACAGCAGCAACTTAATCCGAATGGACATAAAATTCGCCTAAAGCGAACCGGAAACGATGTTTCCCTGAAACATCGTCGCCACGCGTTTGGATCTTCTCGCAACGGCTTCAGCTGAACAAGAAGCTTCAACCAATACAATGCTGGCAACGTCTCCGACCTGCGGCCACACCTGCTCCCCATCATGATTAAGCGGTGTAATGCCACCGGTAATATATTGGAGCGTTTGCGCTAGAGCGCGTTCATCCACCCATCTGGATATTTCGGCCAGTCGGCCGGCGCGCTCCAGCGCATCTCCATTTCCGAAGGGAGACCACACATCAAAAATGTTGTCGCATCCGACGGCCATTTCTACACCGCGCTCGTGCAGCAAACCAACCGGCGGAAAGTTCCGGCCAATAGGCACACTCGTAATGATGGCGACCCCCGCATCAGCGAGCAGGTCCCCCATTTCCTGTGCTTGGGATGGTGGAATATCACCTAGTCCGAAGGCATGGCTGATCGCCACCTTGCCCTGCAGACCCGCCTCGATGGTCAGCTGTGCTAACCGCTTCATGGTGAAGGTTCCCAGATGATGGGCATCATGCAGATGCAGATCAATGCCCGCATTGGCTTCCACGGCGAGCCCGACCATTTCCTGCAAGGACGCTTCGATATCGCCATCCACCGTCGCCGGGTCAACCCCGCCGACCAGGCTTGCTCCTCTGCGAAGTGCTTGTCTCACTAACTCCGTTGATTTCGAGCGCAGCAAACCATGCTGCGGAAAAGCTACGATCTCATAAGATAACTTTCCTTCAAATGCGTGCAATGCCTGTTGAACCGCTTCTAAATTGTCTAATCCGGCTTCCGGATAAATATCGACATGCGTACGCACATGTGTCACCCCGGACTCCAGGTAAATATCAAGCAGATGTTCCGCACGGTCCTGCGTCAAGGTATCAAGCGCAGGAAGCGTCGCTTTCTCGATTGCCAAACGTTCAAAAATACTGGAAATCGGCGTAACGGAACGCCATCGGTCACCTAGCAGCGTTTTATCCAAATGGCAGTGCTTTTCGATAAAGGATGGCAGAAGCAATAAACCCTTCACATCGTGCTGCGGCCACTCGTCTGTTATCGTTGTGTCCGAAGCTACAATTTTCGCGATTTTCCCATCTTCTATGAATATATGGCGAATCTCCGTCTTTGTTCCCGTAATAACGCCATCTTGAACTTCATAACCGCTTTCTAACCGGGCATTGGTTAGCCAAAATGCTGAACTCATATATCTATCATTCCTCTCTCCACTTACCAGATATACGATCATGCTATCACAGGAAAAATGATATGGATAATATTTAAAAAATAGGATTTACTTAAGTTTTACATATACATAAAAAGAAAAGCCACCCGCTTGGATGACTCTTCAGATGAAGCCTTGGAAATGGCCATGCTGTTAAGGCTTTATGGCTCTTGTCGCAATAAAACTGTTCGCATAACGGTCCAACAATTTCTCGCCTCCGAAGGAATCCTCGTATAACCCGGCAATCATAAATCTGGATTGGATCTGACCTCCAATTTGCTGTTAGAATCATAGGCTCTATTCTATATTCATGGACCTTTGGTTCAGCCAGGCCTGAAACTGCTCCGGCGTGCTTACTTTTTCTTCCAGGACCGCTGTATAAATATCAAAGCTTCGCACGGTTTTGCCATATTCAGCACGGCTTGCCCAGTTATTTTTGATTCTCAAAATAGCTTCCTGGCGTTCCCGAGTCAGCAGATCAGGCATCGTTATGATATGTTTCAAGTCGGGTTGTCTCTCCGGTTCATCCACGAACCATATGTCCATCTTCCACTCCTTCCCTTGCTGAGACTTATACTTTAGGCCAATGTACAATCCATCGGGATAAGCGGGATCCGCATTGTAAACTCCGGTATCATTGATGAACTTCAGTTCCCGCACACCAGCACGCAGCATGAGTTCCGATGTGATTTGTGCTATTAATTGTTGATTCAGCCTAGAACATTTTACCGTCATGTCCAGGTCTCTCCATACCATCAACCCGAGGGCTGAGCTGCCGACACGCACCGGTTCACCTGCTTGACTTAATAACTCATGAAGTCGAAGTTCATCTGCTACCTCAGAAGCCTCATCCTGGAGAGCTTTTTGTTGCAGCAGAAGTTTGCTCTCTGCCATACGTTGTTCACCTCTAATCCTTAAGTTATATATCTCATATCGTATCACCCGATTAGCGTGCTGACCAAGGGATTGAATGCTTATAATGATCTTTCATGGATATCGTCTGAGCCGACATCGATTATACGGAATAAAATATGCGTTCACCCGACAAATAAGGCGTACAATAATCGGCGCACAGCTTCGGCATTCGTTCACGCATCCATGCATGCACGGATTCATTCTCCATCTGAAAGACATAGTATCCGATAATGGCCAGCAGCATGAAACCTTCTAACAGATCAAGCTTATCTTCTCTCGTGTGATCATAGCCATAATACCCTTTCAGGAAGATATCCCGAAGCTCTGAAGGAACCATCATGGCACCCATTGCAACATCCGTGTAATCATATCCTGGTCCGAAAAAACCAAAATCGATAAAACTCAGTTCTCCATCCGAGGTCATGATGATATTCCCCAAGCTTAAATCACCGTGGATAAGTCCCCAAGCCTCAACGTTCCTATTGTCCTCAAGGCGCGCGTTAACCAACGATATGGTTTCTTCAATAATCGAAACATCGGTGGAAGTAAACAAATCTTTCGCTAATCCTTGCTGTATAACCTCGATCATATATTGATTGTAGGCAATCCCCTGACTCGGACGCTTGTCCAGGCCCTCCTGCTCGTATTGCCTATAGAATTTGTGCAGCTCTGCAATGCGAGCCCCCAGCTTCTCGACCAATACCGGGTCGCTTACGTCTTCCTTCTGCAAGTCTCTTCCTTCCAGCCAGGTAAGCACGGAGCTGTTCCAACGCTTCCCCTCGTGTTCGATAACCGTGATCAGCTCACCTTCCCGATTACGCACAGGCCTTTGGACAAGCAGATGATTTCGGTCTGACAAGTGCTCCAGCATGTGCAGCTCACCCATTAGACCTTCGTAAGTATGCTGCTGACCTGCCATGCCGTCTTTGACCGGTTGATGTATGCGCAGCAGATATGTACTTCCGTCATGGCCTTTTACCTTGTAGGTTCGATTTTCATTATGCCGAATAAACGCAATCTCCGCTTCACGGATATCGTATTCATTCAAAATTTCCTGCAGCTGTTCTTTTTGCATGTGAAGATTCTCCTTATAGACAAAGATAAACGTTTCAACCTTCCAGGAACGTATGGTCGAAATACGCCTTGAAATCCGGATATAAAAATATCAGCGACTCTTTAAGCTTGGCATGATCCGTTCGTTCCTCATCCAGATCAAACAAGATTTCATGTTCGATCTCATAGATCGCTCCGTAACCCTCGCCTGCGTCCTCTCTTAGATCGATACACCATATCTTTCCGTACTCTTCGTCCCATGTAAAAGGAAGGTATCCCAGCCGGCACAACAAGGGATTGTACATGTTCCTGACATTTTCCAGCGGCTCGTCAACTGCTTGTTCAGGTATGACGTCAAAGTAATGATGATACGTGGAGATGAATGCTTTATACCACTCCGGAAAAGTCAATCCATACTCTTCTTCCATCGCCCCGATATGATCCTCACTCACAACGGAAGGGACCAATTTCCATATGGACCACTCCTCATCGTTATCGACGACTTTCATCTCTGCAGGAACGTCGGGACGCATCCACCTGCAGAATCCCTCCTCCGTCACTTGACTATATTTGGCGTAATAGGTCTCAAACCCCCGTTTAATATAATCGCGTATTTCCATCTAAAACGTCTCCTTATGTAGAAATTTGTTACGATTTCATATCACTATAATCTATTTTTGGGTTATTATTAGATTCGATCTATTCTATTTTGTTTACAATTCAGAAACAAGTCAGAGATTCTACCGATATAACTCTCTTATATACTCAGAGACAGCTAACGAGGAGGGACATCATATGCACAAAAAAATCGTAAAATCCATCATACCCACAGTCATCATCGGTTCCGTTGTCACAAGCCTGGCCTTATCCAGTTTTCTAAGCAGCACCGGCATTGGCAAGGCGGAAGCTGCCGCTGCAGCTTCTTCCAGCTTATCATTTACTGCGGCGGAAAACAACGCTCCTAACCGGACTATAAAAACGGTTCGTGGTTTAAATACGGTCACCAATCTATCAAGTACCGTTGTACTCGTCAACAAGCAAAGAAATCTACCATCGAGTTATGTGCCTCAAGATTTGGTCATACCCCGTATTCCGTTCAGCTTCTCAGGACCCAGTCCTAAGAAACAGATGAAACGAGTAGCGGCAACTGCGCTCGAAAAATTGTTTGCGGCTGCCAAGAAAGACGGGATCGATCTCAAAGCCGTGTCAGGCTTCCGATCCTATGCCACACAGAAGGCCATATTCGAACGCAACGCCCGTAATAAGGGCGAAGCCGTCGCTAATAAAACAAGCGCTCGTCCTGGACAAAGCGAGCATCAGACCGGGCTGAGCATGGATATATCCAGCGCTTCCGTAGGATATGCATTGGAGCAAAGCTTCGGAAATACCAAAGAAGGCAAATGGCTGAAAGCCAATGCACCGAAGTACGGATTTATCATTCGTTACGGAAAAGGCAAGGAGAAATTAACCGGCTATTCTTATGAGCCCTGGCATGTCCGTTACGTGGGCGTCTATATTGCAGGAGAAATCACGAGGCAAAACCTGACGCTTGAGCAGTATCTGGGTCAATCCCATTAATCGAAAAATCAAGAAACGGACCATAGCGGGTCCGTTTTTTTTGCCTTTGTCACTTCCCGATTTCAACTCTTGAGGTACATCCGCATATTTTTCGTCGGTTCCGACGGACAATGTACTCCGCGTGGACGAAGCACGTACATTATCAGCAGTAGACAGGTTCGTTAGCTTATGATTTTTACAAATGGGGTGAACAACGTGCCTATTAAATCGGGAAAGCAGTATATCGAACGGATTGACCGGCAGAATATCAACATTTGGTATAAAGGTGAGCCTATCAAGGGACCTTTATCCGAGCATTCTGCATTTCAAGGTCTTATTCAAACCCAGGCCGATCTATACGATATGCAATGTGACGCAAGATATATGGAACAATTGACTTACCCCTCACCCGATACGGGAGAACGGGTAGGCTTGTCTTTTCTCCCGCCAAAGAATGCTGAGGATTTGCAAAAACGCCGAATCATGATGGAGTTATGGGCGAGGCGGCATCACGGCTTTTTAGGGCGCGCTCCCGACTATATGAACACCGCGATCATGTCCTTATATACCGCTGCCGATATTCTGGAGGAACATCATCCGAAATACGCGGAGAATCTCAGGAACTATTATAAGTACTGTCGTGATCACGATATTACATTATCTCACGCCTTCATCCAGCCCTATGCATGTAAAATGTCCGGTCAGCAGGATGCTGCTGAAGACGCTATCGCGGCTAAAGTCGAAGAGATGAATCATGAAGGAATGATTATAAGCGGGGCCTTCTTGATGGCAACACAAGGGGCTACTTGCGAAGAAATGCTGGTATTCCCGACCCCTTCGCCAACGATGTCCCAGGATGTAAATCCTTCTGCGTTTGCATTTGCGGTTCCCAACGATTTACCGGGAATGACTTTTATATGCCGTGAAAGCTACGGTGCCACTTCTTCCTATGATTATCCCCTGAGCGCCAGATACGAAGAGATGGATACACTCGTCATCTTCGACCGCGTGCTGGTCCCTCATGATCGAATATTTTACTATGGGGACGAGACTTACGCCGGACGTTTATTCGGCGAAAGTCACTTTCATACGCATATCGCCCATCAAATGGCCGTCCGTTTTATCGTAAAAACCGAATTCATGCTCGGCTTGCTGGAATCCTTGGCAGATGAACAGAACATTGGACTCGAGCCCCATATGGTCTCGAATGTTTCGAAAGTGATTACATTTCTGGAAACCTTCAAGGCATTAAGACTGGCCTCCGAACAGGGCGCCAGCCATGATAAATTCGGATATCTCGTACCAGCTGCCAGTCCTCTTATCGCATCCAGCATCCTCTTCCCCAAATTCTATCCCGAGATGGTAGAGATGATTCAACTGCTAGGCTCCAGCGGCCTGATTATGATCCCTTCCGAATTGGATTTTCGATCGGAGTCAGGCCCCTACCTTAATCAATATTTAAAAGGGTCAACGACGGATGCTCGGGATCGCATCGCATTGTTCAGGCTTGCATGGGAGCTTGGTGCAAGCTCGTTCGGTGGTCGCCAAACCCAGTTTGAACGATTCTTCTTCGGAAATGCGCAGACGGCTGCCTATCGGATGTATAACCATTTTGAACAGCATGAGCAGCTTCGGAGCAGGATCAGCGATTTTCTTTCCCAAGAGAAACCTTCTTCATAGCTTGACCGGGGGATGATCCAACAATAAAAAAGATGCGAGTTATAAACTCACATCTTTCGGTTTGTTTCATGATCAGATGACTCACGAATGAGAGTGCAGGCTCAATCTGAACCGAAAGTTCATATCATCCTCGAACCACATCATGAAATTCGTACCCCATACGTTGTTATGCAGATTGAAATGAAATCCTCCGGTCAATGAAGCATACGTATTGTCAAATTGCAGCAGCCGCGGTTCTCCCGGACAAACAAGCGGCGCGTCCAAGGTTTCAATGGCCGCCGTTCCGTCCGCCCCCTCATAATATAGGCCCGTGTTGATTCCATGCATGTTCCGGTTGCCGTCCTTTACGACGAATAACGGAGATATACGTTGTCCGAGCTTATCCATCTTCCAGGCGTTAGGATTATCCACAAGAGGCGCAAACGATAACCAGCTTGCTTCCGGAAGACGGCATGCTGGTTTGCCCCTCCAGCTTAGACTTACCTCAATGACGGGCTCATTCGCATGGAACGTATAGATCGCGTTCAGTATGCGTGGAGCTCCATACTGTTTGCCGAGATTCTCAGGCAGCTTCAGTTCGGCAGTTACGAGATCATAATCGGCGTACCTCTCCAGATGCAGGGTCCGCAAGGATGCCGTATACTGCCGATGCTCCGGCCGCGGTTTGACATATTCAATGCCCGGCTTGCCGAAATCATTGTCCGCCCAGCCATGATGAATATCCAGATTGGTCATGTATTCCTTGAAGAAACGGTCGTAGTTTTCTTTGCTGAAGGTTTCATACCTATAAGTGCCAAGCCTCTGATGCTCGTTCGCCCATTCCTTCCCGGATCGATCCATCAATCGGTTAATCGATCCGTCGGCAGCAAAGCTTACCTGAAACTGCCCTAATTCGTAATGCTCGTTCGTTTCAATCGTCTGCTTGTACTGCAGCGGCTCCGAGTCTTGGACGGTATCATGCTGACTCATCCGATCCAGCTCCATTCTCGCTTCAGCTGCCAGCGCTTTCGGCAGCGACTGAACGGCCTCTTCAAGATAATCCCGCTGCTCCTGCCAAGAGCTCTCGTAATGGCTGTATGACCTGATATCATTCGCCTGCTGGCACAGGTAATCGTATTTTCTCCGTTTATTGTCTTCTACGATATCCCGTGCTCTTGCAGCGGCTAAATCCGAGGAGGAATAATTAACATAATCGACGAGATAGACCGAATTGTTCAACCCCCAGGTATGCTCGGGGATCAACATCAGACGGTTGCAGAATCGAGCGTACGCCTCGCTGTCCTTATCCAATTGACCGGATTCGATCCAGCGATCCCGAAGCCTTAGCAATTCACGGTAGCGAGCGATTTTCCAAGGATCCGAGGCAATCCCGTGTATCCACGAATCCCCAATTTCTTCACTCACGACAGGCAATCGATCTTTGACGGTACGCAGTCGCTGGGCAAATGCATCAAGTGTCGAGGCCATGATTTCCGCCCCGGGATAATCCTGCTCCAACTGTTCAAACAATGCACGGATCTCCTCTAGCGTGGATGGACCATGGTTATCATGGGTATGGGCAAAATACAAGGCATCTTCCAGCCCTTCCATGTGAAACGGTTTACCGTAACTATCCGCATAATGGACGATGATCTCCGAGCCATCGGAAGCGCGCCATACAAATACTTCCGGCACCTTGGGATTCTTGGATACCATATTAACGCCCAAATGCAAATATTGTATGCCGTGTTCTGCCAGCAGTGGGACCATGGCAAGCGTATGGCCCGGAACATCCGTCATTTTAGCGGCGATCGTGGACTTTCCGTACTTTCGATCCAAGTCGTCCGAAATGGACATTCCGAATTCGAATAACCGGGCATCCATGATTTCCGTATGCGTTGTAAACGGCAGCCCGTGCCAAGCAATGCGCCCCTCCTCAATGGCTTTTTCCATGCGCGCCCGCATCTCAGGAGAAGACGTTTGCAGATATTCATGGATTAACCACGAGCCGGTCGTCCATATGAATTTTGCGTTCCCCTCTTCGTTAGCCAACTGTTCGGACAGCTCCAAGGCCTGGGGGATGAAATGCTCCATATACCGCTCGATTACGTTCTTTCCCAAATCGGTAAACCCGATGTCCAGATGGGTCTTAAATACGACATGAACTCTTTTGATTGATGCTGTCATGCTTCACTGCCCCTTTCCACCATAAATGGCTAACCACGAACTTTGAGCCCAATTTTACAAGAGTGCAACGAACAAGTCTTTGCATGAAAGGGTCATGCTTTTGCAAAATAAGGACACCTGATCGCAACTCAGATTGAAGACCAGACATACTAAAAACCTCCAATCGAATGAATCTCGACTGAGCCCCGGCAGTTAGCTGAACTATCTTTAGTTAAACTTATCATGTACGATAAATAGGAATAGCACTTGCTCCGGAAGATCAAACGGACCCAAGGGAGAGATTGGAATCGATATGCGCTTATTCTCATACTTAAGCTCCTTTATAAACGCTTGGCGGGATTACCCGGCTGAACAAAATATGGTACTGGGGAATCGTTACACTGTTCAACAGAGGATTGGGGAAGGAAGTTACGGCATCATCTATAAATGCAGGGATCAACAGAGCGGAAACGTGGTGGCTGTTAAACAGTCGAGACCCAGCAAAGGCGATTACGCCAAAGAATTGCTGAACCGTGAGGCAGCGATATTACGTTCTCTCCAACATCCGCAAATTCCGGCATATCGGGATTTTTTCACAGACAACCGCCATACTTATCTGGTCATGTCTTATATGAACGGTGATACGCTTGAAGATTTAATATTCGAACAAGACATGAAATACGGAGAAGTCGAATGCATCGAGATCACGCTGCAGCTTCTGAAGCTGGTCCGATACATACACGACCAAGGCTATGTTCATCTTGATCTGCGGATTCCGAACGTACTGTTTAAGGATGGCAGGATCCAACTTATTGATTTCGGACTCGCGAGAAGGATTGGTGAGCCCCCTCCGCTCCAAGCACCTGTACGGAAAAAGTTCAAGGCAGACAGCTCGGCGTCCTCTGTTCAATATAAGGACTCGAAGGAAAGCGAGGATCTCCGCGACATCGGTCACTTTATGCTGTTCATGCTCTATTCCACCTACGAACCGGATCACAACAACCGGGGTGCAACCGTGGAGCGAAGCTGGCAGGAAGAACTTCATCTCTCGATTGAACTGCAGAACATGATTAGACGCTTGATGCAATTGAGTGAACCTTACTCAAGTTCTTTGCAGTTCATGCACGAGCTGCAGTCGCTCGCTAATGCAAGAGACTACCCCTCCTGATAAGAAGGGCAGCCTTTAATTTGATTATGGTGTTTCATTTATGTTACGATCCGATTAAATTATATGGAATGATGACGAACAAGAAAGGAGGATGTTTTCGCATGTTAAGAAAGATCATGAATAAGCTTCTCCACTCTACATCCCATAGTCATGGCCGTAAGCGTTACAGCAGTTCCGCGAAGAATTATGGAAGAAAATACAGCAGCAGTCATGGCTATTCGCGTCGTAAAGGTTCCTCATCCGATTACAAACACAGGCATGGCAACCAAGGTCATGGCTATTATAAGAACAGAAGAGGCAGCTCGAGCTAATCATTTCACATCATCATGGAGTACTTCACTTCATCCCTCAACTTTATTGAGGGATTTCTTTATGGCTTCATACAGTAAGGAGTCTACGCTGCCCAGCATGTCATCTGATCGTGAAGTTAACCCCGTAATAGGACAACCCTAATTTATTTGCTACTCTCCGGGAAGAGCTATTTTCCCATAAAGTACTGTACAACGCCAGCGCGCCCATCTTTTGCACCTCTATGGCCCATCCGGCAATAACAGCAGCCGCATAACCTCTTCCACGAAATTCCTCTAACGTTTCAAGCCCAGCTTCGTGAGCTCGTTCTGTAATCCGAACGCTTCGGCAAACCGACACCACCCTATTCTCATGAATGAGCGCAACACAAGGCTGGTCATAATCGATTTCGTTCGTCAGCCATTCAAAACCGGTGAGCGAATATTCGCGAATCTTTTCCGGGTTGATCCTTACCGTCTGTTTGGCCTGCGTTGTTTGATCAGGTATCCGATAACAAGGTCCGCTCGTATAGTGCTCAGCACGAAGGTGGTTCATATAAGCTGCAAAATGTTTAGGCCTCGTCTGAACCCCTTCGGTTACGATCGGCTCATCTTCAACCAAAGCCCTCAATTGCCCGGCAATTCTTTCGGGAACATCATGACGAAACCTGCAGATCGAAGAGCCGTCTATCGTTCGACCCATGAAAAACCTCGGGGCTAGCTCCTCTCCCGGCCAAGGCTCGTTAATGGTGCAAATTCGCATATTCCCGTCATGCGTAAACATCGCCCGAACATGCAATTCCATCAGAGCCGCAGCGGTTGGCTCGTTATCTTCCCTATGGTTCATGCTAATATCCCCTCCCGGTAAGAATGAATGCGCGAAGTTGGCTGCACATCACTTTCCATCATATCAGTTGTATCGAAGAACAGGCTGGGTCTAAATCGCTTTAATCAAAAAGACCCTGTCTCCCCTATCCGGGAGGCAAGGTCAAACTGAGGATCCATGTCTATTCGGTTATCCTTAAATCTTCCTGCCCAGCGAGTTCCGCTGTAATCGCGGTATCAAGGCATAGGCAAATGTAAAGAACGGGCTTAACCACAAGAAAGTTGCATACGGCGCATATTCAATGACCGGAATTCCAAGTGTAGCAGCGAAGAAGGCACCGCTTACCCCCCATGGAATCAGCGGGTTAACAAGCGTACCGCAATCCTCCAATGTACGGGACAACGTCTTCGCCGGAAGATCTCGGCGGACATATTCCTCCTTGAACATTTGACCAGGCAAAAGGATCGATAAATACTGCTCACCTGTCATGCCGTTGACCGCAATCGCAGACGCCCCGGTCATCAGAACGATACTGCTCTTCCGCTTCAGCGGCTGCATGACTTTGCGGAAGAAGGCTTCAATGACGCCGCAATGCTGAAGCAGCCCTCCCAAGGATAACGCAATCAATATCAGGGATACGGACCCCATCATCGATTGCAATCCGCCGCGGTTGACAATGGAAGCAACGGTCTTGTTGGCGATCGTGCTCTTGTAACCGCCCTGCATGACGCGGAACCAGACATCGACTGCCGTCTGCTGCTGAACGAAGGCCGTTACGATGAGTCCGGTAACAATGCCGACAATGAGTGTAGGGAGGATCGGAATCCGCTTGACGGAACAGGCAATGACCGCAAGCGGCGATAGCAACGTTAGCCAATGAATATGGAATCCGTCATTCAGCGCAGCCTTGATTTGAATTATCGATGTTAAATCCAGGCTACTCGCCGTTGGTGCCAGCA
Source organism: Paenibacillus sp. Dod16 (assembly GCF_049893405.1). NCBI lineage: Bacteria > Bacillati > Bacillota > Bacilli > Caryophanales > Paenibacillaceae > Paenibacillus > Paenibacillus sp. Dod16. The sequence continues at coordinate 53,139 of NZ_JBNDYG010000040.1, read as the reverse complement.
GGAAAAAGATCGTTGTCACGATCAGGGCCGGCACCGTAGTGTAGATCATGTTGCCAATGTGAGTGAACAAGGATATGCCGGCGACCGCCGGAGCAAAGTTCGTTGTGTCGGACAGCGGCGACATTTTATCCCCAAAGCAAGCTCCGCAGATCACCGCTCCTGCTGCCAGTGCCGGAGAAATCCCGGTCGTTACAGCAATCCCCATGAAGGCAACGCCAACCGTACTGACCGTCGTGAAAGAGCTTCCGGTAAACATCGACACCACGATGGTCACGTATAACGCACTCACGGCAAAATAATGCGGTTCAATATAATCCATTCCATAGTATAAAATGGTCGGGACGGTGCCGCTCATCATCCATACCGCAATCAGAATGCCGATGAGCGAAAGGATGAGAATCGGCATAATCGCCGTTTGAATGCCTTGAATGATTGCGGATTCTAGATGTTTCCAGGAAAACCCGAACAACCGCAGCAAGGAGGCGATACCCACAGTCGTTGCCAGAAGCGGTATATGCGGCTCTGCCTTAAGAATAAAGATAGAGACAAACAGTACTGCCAGTATAAACACAATAAGAATGATGCTTTTTGAGAAACTGAGATGTCGTTCCATGTTGCTAAGACTCCTTATACTTGGTCGTGACAGGGCTTCTTCCCATCCACTTGTCTATATAGATGAACTTTTTCGCTTTTATGCTTTTCGGCTTCTTTGCTTTTTTGCATTGAAGCGCGAATTACACTATATACGATACACACGAACTTCGTCAATGTACGAACCTTGAACAATAACCACAAAAAGGCGACTGCATCAAGCAGTCGCCTTTTTCTTAATGAGTATAGTTATTATTTCGCTTGAATGTAACCTTCGGCTTTCAGCAGTTCAGCGATCAGAACAGCTCCGCCAGCCGCGCCGCGCAGCGTATTATGCGAGAGTCCTACGAATTTATAATCGTAGAGGGAATCCTCGCGCAATCTGCCCACCGATACGCCCATGCCGCGCTCGATGTCACGGTCCAGTTTCGTCTGCGGGCGATTCTCTTCCTCGAAATACGTAATGAACTGCTTCGGTGCGCTTGGAAGATTCAGCTCTTGCGGTCTTCCCTTAAATTGCTGCCAGCGGTCCAGAATTTCATCCTTCGAAGGCTTGTTCTCGAACGATGCAAATACGGTAGCTAAGTGGCCATCGGTTACGGGTACGCGAATGCATTGCGTCGTAATCAATGGCGATTGGGCTTTCACGATCTCACCGTTCACGATGCTGCCCCAAATGCGCAGCGGCTCTTGCTCGCTCTTCTCTTCCTCCCCGCCGATATACGGTATCACATTGTCCAGCATATCCGGCCAATCGGTGAAGTTCTTACCTGCACCGGAAATCGCCTGATAGGTGGAGGCAACAACCTGGGTAGGTTTGTAATCAAGCAAAGCGTGAAGCGCCGGTACATAACTCTGAATGGAGCAATTCGGCTTCACGGCAATGAAGCCGGTTGTCGTTCCCAGACGTTTGCGCTGCGCGGCAATCACGTCAATATGACCCGGATTAATTTCCGGAATGACCATCGGAACGTCAGGCGTCCAGCGATGGGCGGAATTGTTGGAAATGACGGGCGTCCCCGTTTTGGCATAAGCTTCTTCCAATGCCTGTATCTCATTCTTCTTCATATCAACCGCACAAAATACAAAATCAACCTCTGCAGCTACCTGTTCCACTTGCGAAGCATCCTGCACAATAATGCCCTTCACCTGCTCGGGAATTGGCGTGGCAAGCTTCCAGCGGCCCTGAACCGACTCTTCATACGTTTTGCCGGCTGAGTTTTTGCTGGCAGAAATGGAAGTGACTTCGAACCATGGATGCCCATCCAGCAGTTGCATAAAACGTTGACCGACCATACCCGTTCCACCGACAATACCGACTTTAAGTTTTTCAGACATTCGTTACTCATATCCTTTCAATAGTGGCGTCATGTTTCCCATACATCGACTTTGATCTACCGTACGGACAAAAGCATGCAGTAAATGAGCTTCTTCTAGATAACTATTCAATCCGGTGTGATTCGTGTAGGTACCCTACCTTGAACCATCATATTTCTTTTGATATAACAAAAAAATCCCACCCCCAAGACCATAAGTCTTAGGGACGAGATTGTTATACTCGCGGTACCACCCCAAATTTGCCAATATGTCACCATATTCGCCTCATCGAGTACGGCATTACACGGTAATGCAGATACTCTAGCTCTATAACAGGAGCTCCTGGCACACCATCCGCCTCTCAATGAGGGTTCCATGTGCTGCTCTGAGTCTTTTTTCAATAAAGAACGCTTTGCCCCTTTTCAGCTGCCGGAGCTCTCTGTACAAGAATTCGTTTATTTACTCGTCTCTTCATCGCATTTGTTATGATTATTATATATAAAACCATTTCGGCGGTAAACCTTATTTATTAAATTTTCGGAAAACTCGGCTGATTTCATGAGCTGTTCCATCGATGCACACCTGTCGGAACCATTTTATGGCTGAAGTCGCAGTGCCTCCAGTTCCATTTCCCGGCGGATCGCCATTTCCATCCTCGTTCTTAATACTATGTATTGATTCACCATCGGGTGATCGTATCCCAAAACATGTTGGATCCGGCCTATCATGGAATCATCTTCATACTCGTTGCTCCATTGAAACAACTGCGCGTAGAGATCGGAGAACCGCTCATTATTCGTCGCAGCAAAACGGAGAGGATGAAGATCATCACTCAGCTTCACTTCCATCAAATCATGCAGCACCTGCAGGCTGTGAACAATGAACGCCTCTACCTCTAACGTCTCATTTTTATGTAAATCCAGCGGCATCCTATCCTTCATATCCGAAATAAGCTGACTGAACGTCACTTCGGACATTTGCATGGACATGTAGCCCCACCAGTGACTTCCGGTTCCGGTTGCATCCATCTCCCATTTCGGTTCCATCAAAATACGTCGGACCTTCGCCTGTTGCGATCGGCCAAATGCAGCGATGCCCAGGATCAATCCCGCATTGCAATCCGTAGAGGCCTGCTCCCCCCACTCCATAAGACGGGGAACCATCCGGGCATCGGTGAATTTGAAACATAGCGCCGGGAGAAATTCGGGAAAAAGCGGTTGTCCGTAAACCCGCTCCATCTCATCAGCGAATATCTCGCCATAACGCTCGCAAGGGAGATGCATCAAGCCGATACAGGCAGCTTTCGATAAATACCAATCAATTGCGGTTATGCACGCCACCATATAATCCATCATGCGGTCATAGTCCAAGTACCCGAGAACATGCAAAATCTCGCCAGGCATGTTCTCCTTAAGTTTCTTCCCATCAAAACAAACACGCGCTATATCCTCTGCCAGCTCCTGATCTCCGCATCTCATAATCGGATCAAGCAGCAGGGAACGCTTGTAATCGGAAGGCTCCTCTGCAAACAGTCGGAATAAGGCGGCTGCGTCATTCCGGTCACCATACAGGGAAGTGATCCGGCAGTATGATGCCAGAATCGTTCCATCCATCCTGGGATTGTTCTTGAAATCTCTGATGAGCTTTTCGGTGTTCCGAATCATTCTTATGGCTTCTCCTGTAACATGATGATGACATTTTTTCCTATAAACGCGGCTTTTATCGTTCGATTTCGTACACAATGCTTGCAAGTTAAACGGCTTTCGGTCTATCCGGACTTTCATTGCTCCTACATATTCTCCCCGTGGACGATAACTCCCCGGTTTTTAGCACGGTGTCCTATAGATAATTTCCCTACCCCAAACCACAAAATCTCAACTAGTGCGATGGCACCCGCCACGTCCAGCAGGACATGTTGTTTCACGAATTCGTAAAGCCTGCACTAGCTGCTGCCCCTTTTATCATCAAGTAGCTGGTCAGAACATGGATGCTTGGGAAACAGTTGTACGGATTGTCGGTGCTGTACACCAGATTTACCAACCGGTCAAGAACCCCTGTGCCTACAAGCAGCGGCCGCTCTACCGTCGTCTGGAACAAGAAAAAGATAATGTAACACGCGATGAGTCCAATACACTGGGTCAATAGTGTTCGATAATATACATTTCGGTCTCTGGAACAGAACAGAAACAGCATAATAATGATAAAAGGGTACCATACCAGATACGGTATAATGAATATCGGTACAAACGGAATTGCAGAGTCAAGATCCGTCATTAAGCTTTTTACCGGCGTATGTGCATGGTTCAATATCCCATAAAAAATGTTAAGCACAGGAATGGCCAGGATCCATAACAGCGGGAGATATGTCTTCCATTTTAAGTTCATTGGCTTCCTCCCTTCTTCGACTCTTCAGTCTCTTTAAATATATGAAACAACGACGCAATTGCGCCTGTTTTTCACACTAACCAACGATGTAGCCGTTATATCCCATGGTTTGAATGTTTATCCGGATAACCCACATGTTCTCTAATCTCCACTAACGTTTTGCTTAAGATCATCCCCTCATGCTGTACGACGATTTTGCCGGCAACTTCACAATATACCATGTCGTCAAGTAAGGCTCAAGTCGATAACCCATCTCTGTGTCATTAAAAATCATCCATAAATACAAATCGAGCAAGTCCTTTGCTGGACTGCTCGATTGGATAAGTTACTGCGTATAACCGATTTCCCCGTTCACAATCGTCATTCTGATCTTCGTCTTCAGCAGTTCATCCGGATCCATAGCATCATGCAAGCAACGATCCACAACGGTAAAATCAGCATATTTCCCTATTGCTATCGTTCCCCGCTGCCCTGATTCTCCGGCCGCCTTGGCACCACCGATCGTAAACAATTCAATCGCTTCCGTTAAGCTCAGCTTTTCTTCCGGCATATATCCATCATGTCTCTCATCCGGCTTCCGTCTCGTCATTGCAGCATGAATCCCGAGCAGCGGGCTTAGCGGCTCTATGGGAGCATCGCTTCCTCCGGAACAAGGCAGTCCGGAGCGCAGCCACTTCTTCCACGCATACAAATAGCTTGTCCGATCAGGGCCCACACGCTCCAACACCCAAGGGAAATCGCTGGCTACAAACCGGGGCTGCAGGTCAACGGCCAGATTCAGCTTACTCATTCGCTTCACCGTATCCGGGTGTACAATTTGGGCATGGATAAATCGGTCCGGAAGTTTCGAATCCCGGCTTAATGGATAAAGTTCAAGCACATCCGTCATCAACGCTGCCGCGCCGTCCCCAATCGCATGAAAAGCAACGGGAAAGCCCAGATGACGCGCTCTGCCAACGATTTCCCTTAGCTCCTCTAAAGTATGCATAGCCAGCCCCCTAGTATGAGGCGCATCATGGTAAGGATCCTTCAGCAGCGCCGTTCTTCCGCCAACCGCCCCGTCCGCGAATAATTTGACGGCCCCAATACGGTTCCAATCGTTGCCGCTGCCCGGCTTAAGGCCCAGCTCTTTCATTTCATCAAGATAACCATGAAACATCAGCTGATGGGTACGAAAGCGCAGTCCCTCCTCTCTTAGCTCTCTATGAATCCGCTGCATTGCTTCCACACTTCCAAGCAAACGGAGATCCTCCGTATGAGCTGCCGTAAGGCCTAAACGCAGCGCATCACGGCACGCCTCCAGCATCGCTAATTTCAGGCTGGCGGGATCAGGCTCCGGCTGCACCATGGCAAAAGGTATCGATGCATTCTCGTAAATGCGGCCGTTTAACCGGCCATCGGCATCCCGGCCGAAAGCGCCGGACTCCGGATCTGGCGTGTCTGATGTAACACCCGCTCTTCGGAAGGCTTCCGAATTACCCAGGTAAGCATGGAAGCAGGTCCTGGTTAGATAGACTGGATGTTCCGTTGTCATGTCGTCGAGTTCCTGCATGCTCGGAATCTGACGGTCTGGAAAGTTATGTTCATTCCAGTTCAACCCCATGATCCACTCGCCAGGCTGCGTAACCGCGACCCTTTCCCTAAGCATAGCCAGCATCTCTTCCTTAGAGGTCGCCTCAGTGAAATCAAGCATGCCAAGCTTCAGTCCATGCATACCGAGATGCATATGCGCATCGACCAGGCCAGGTAAAACGAAGGCGCCATCCCAATCCACCGTTCGATACTTCCGATCCGCCAGCTGAAGTCGCAGGTCGGCTGCGCTTCCAATAGCACGAATGATTCCGTCTTCCACAAATATCGAATCCGCTGTTGAAGCGCTATGGGGTAAAAAGAGATTTCCGTTCGTAAAAAGAACTGGTTGCATGTTTCCTGATTCCTCCGGATTTTTCCATCCATTATACCAAACGGGCATGCAGCTCGTCAGCCGGAACAGGAATAAGCCAACCTTCTTCATAACCAAACAAGCAGCCCCTTACGGAGCTGCTTGTCCAAGTTTAGTTAATTTTGGTGAACATCCATTTCTGCGCATCCGTACCATTATCCGTCCACTGCTGGACAACCGCCCCATCTGCTGTGGACGCACTGGCTACATCGACTGCCAGTCCGCTTACTTTGGACACAAGTTTGTAATAGCCTCCGCCAACATCAACGATTCTCCATCGCTGCGCATTCGATCCATTATCGTCCCATTGCTGCAGCTGAACGCCGGTGGCTGTGGACGAATTCGGCACATCAAGAACCTTTCCGCTGTGCACGGCTGTGAGCTTGTAGTACCCGTCTCCGGTGCTTTCTACCCTGAATCTTTGATTATTGGCAACGTAGTTGGTCCACTGCTGAATCTTGGCTCCCCTTGCCATGGAGACATCCACAACATCCATCACTTTGCCGCTCGCCTTGGAAGCGATCGTGTAAATCCCATCACTGATCACGTTCGATGCACCACTGTCTTGATACACGCGTACATAATCCACCAGCATCTGCGATGGGAACGGCGTGGAATTGTTCGGACTTCCAGGCCAATTTCCGCCGACTGCCAAATTCAATAATAGAAAGAACGGGCGCTGGAATTCCTCGGTATTGCCGGTTCCATTCTCAATATAGAATTCATTGAACTGCTGACCGTCTACAAACCAACGAATATATTTGGAATCCCACTCTATGCTGTAGACATGGAACTGGGAGAAATCCAAATTGCCGGATACTCGTCCATATTCGGCATGCCCTCCTGCATCCCAGTGTACGGTACCATTCACGTAAGGATTATGGTTTACCCGTTCCATAATGTCAATTTCTCCGCTTTTCGGCCAGCCGATCGAACTGATATTGCTTCCCAGCATCCAGAACGCCGGCCATAGACCTTGACCCGATGGCAGCTTGATCCGCGCCTCTACTTTCCCGTAAGTAAAGCTCTTCAAATCCTGGGTTTTGATCCGGGCAGAAGTGTAATTCATCCCGCCGTAGGATTCCTTCTGCGCTGTAATGACAAGGTTACCGCCAGTTACCTGAACATTCTGTGCCCGGTCGGTATAATACTGCAGCTCATTGTTTCCCCATCCGCCGCTGCCGGTACCGATTTCCGGTGTCCAATTGGCTCTGTTGAGCGAGGTCCCATTGAACTCGTCACTCCATACCAAATTCCAGTTCGGTGCGGCATTGACTTTGTTGACAGGCATTAGAACGACCAGAAGACTGAACAGTATAACGACACTTATTCCTTTTCTTAGCATCATGTTCCCTCCTAATTATGATCGAATTAAAGGCTTCATGGATACCTGTGCACCTCATAGCTGTTCTTCTAGCGAACCGTCTACTAAGCTTCGTGTCACCTCTCTTTCTCGTTCTCTATGATTTGCCATGCAACCAATCTATGATGGTAAATCCACTTGTTGTTCGAGGACATTACGTAAAATAATGCGCTTATATTTCCATTATAGGTTCATTATATACCACTATCAACCTCAATTTATATTTTTTTACATTTATATCAGTATTCCATAGTTCCTATCCTATCAAAAAAGCCGGTGCAAGCCCCGGCCTAGAGTCCCTTCAATATCTACCTTTTACTACCACCAATGTTTTTTTCAGTGAATGGAACATTCCCAAGCTCGATGTACCCTTTTTTACGTAAATCGTGATCTCATGTATGGCTTCAAAAAGGGGTTAATTATTCACGACATATCATAAGTTTGTTTCCATCGGGATCCTTTATGACGAACCAATGATGATGTTCAATTTCCGTCACGAGTTCCACTCCGAGCTTTTTCATGTACGCTAACGATCCTTCCAGATCCTCTGTTAGCAGCATGAACGCTGGAGTATCGATAGATGGGGCTCCCCCCGGCTGATCTCCTCCCCACTTCGGCATGGTATCCAGAATCACGCCCGTTCCTTCCATGGGCAATGGGCATAAATGACCATTCATCACCTGGCAATCATCTTCCGCTATTCCGAGTACACGGCAGTACCAGCTGCGCGACCTTTCGATATCCCGAACCGGGATGAATATGCTGCCCACTTTGTTCTTAATCGGACTTACCTCTGCATGGTTGTGATTATCACGCACTTGTTCGCTCATCTTTTTGCCTCCATGTATCATTTTTAACACGCGTGGCGTCGTAAACGGACGATACCCTTCCGGCTGCACTCTTTCGATAGGCAATCGGCCCATGAACTCCCTCCATTCTTATGCTCATGACATGATTTGAACAGGAACATAACACTTCACTCTGATCATCCCGTGATCCTCCTCTTCTTTAGGCAAATAACTCGCATACCAAAAGCGTCCTGGATCCGGCCTATACTCGGTTGACATATCGAGCCATCGATCCACTCTTTCAAGTACACCTGTCATCGTGCCAGCGGCACCTGACTCCAGACAGGCATACAATCCGCCTTCCAGCTCAACTTGTAGATCTGCTTCTTCACTGGAAGGAAGAAAATCCTCAGGAGGAGCTATATAAACCTCATAAGCAGAGCATTCGTCCAGCAGTCCACCGTCACAGTGCATGAATACGCGGATTCGCGAATCTTCCATCAATCCATTACGGCATAACCAGGCAATGGAAGCTTCATCCGCTTGTTTGACGCAATCTATACCCGTCCTTCGAAAGCGCATCACCTTAAGCGAAGACAACTGCACGATTTCAATAGGTTTCACCAGCTTGCTTCGTTCCACCGGAAGATAAAGCTTCATCCGAACGATTTGATCCCGGTTCAGCGCATATTCTTCAATGAACCCATGCTTTCCTTGCTCAAACACACTGCGGGGCAGCCACTCGGAGAACAAACGGTTCCAGGTGTTTTGAATAATGTCTTCCGCTACCGACGGCGTTCGGGCCACTGCATACAATCCGCCGTCAAGCGTCATGGAATAAAGCTCCGAATGCTTCATGATCTCGGCTTGTTCCATCGAGCCTACAGCCAGCAGTTGATAACCGAAGGGCTTGGTTTCACCATCCATGTCCACGTTCCAACCAAAAAGCCTCAGCCCATTGAGATCGATACGGTGTGATGACAATCGTTCGCGAAAATGATCGATCGCAGCGGTCTCTATACCCTCCTCATACTCGGAAACGAATAGATGGCCGATCCCTTGCAGAGGATTCAGACGGATAACCCTTACTTCAGGAAATCGTTCTGATAAGGCCCGCTCTTCCAAATAGCTTACATGCTCTTTCAGATTCATCCGTTCGAAGCTGTAAACCACCTGGGATCTTCGATATTGTCCTGGAGTCTGTCCCGTGAGTCTCTTGAAGGTTTTAATGAATGTCGGATACGACTCAAATCCGCAGCGGTACCCGATATCGATGGTCGGCAAGTCGCTATCCCGCAAGCAGTTGGCGGCTTCGTTGATTCTGCGTTTACGTATGTATTCCTTAATGGGGTGTCCCGTCAGGCTATGAAACAAACGGTATAAATTGGGCAGCGACATGGCCGCCACGCCGGCAATCCCCTCAAGTGTCAGTGATTCCGTCAGATGATCTTCGATATAATCAATGGCGCTTTGAACGATTTCACCGCTCTGCATTTCAAGTCCTTTTGCCCCCTATCTATGTGGATTGGCTATGAGGTCATCATACCAAATTCCATGCAGCAAGAACTGTACTTTTTTATCAAAAAAACATTCTCGCTACTACGAATACAAAAAAAGCATTCTCTTAATTGACGACGGATTCAGGACTTAGTTCGCCAACCATGATACTAATCGGAGTGCTCAGACGGGACGCTCTTTCAATCGGCGGCAGGTCGCTGGCTAAAAGCGTATCATAGGGCTTATTGTATCTATAGGGAATACGCTGTGTTTCTTCTGAATTGCTGCTTTTGCACAATATCATCCTTGTAACACGCATGCAGCAAGCATGGCTTAAACCAATGCCATAACCAAAAAAAGTGCTGGCATTCACGCCAACACTTCCTCTCGGGATATTTTTCTCATGATTGAACATTAACAATATAATAGAAGCAATTTAACGATCTCGATTTACCATATAATTTAATAAATGCTTGAGAAATGCCGTATTGCGCGGCATCTCCTGTAGCGCCTCCATAGCCAGGCAATAATGCTCCCACATTTCCCGACTGGCGCCTTCCTGACCCAAAATGCTCACAAAGGTCGATGTATTATTCTCCGCATCCTGTCCTCCGGGTTTCCCGAGCTGCTCCATATCGCCCTGCACATCAAGCAAATCATCCTGAATCTGAAAGGCAATGCCCGCATGGTAGGCAAATTTCTTCAATGTCGCAATTTCGGTCTCCTTCACCTGAGCGAGGATGGCAGGCATAACGAGAGATGCCTCGAAGGCAATGCCCGTCTTGTAATAACATACCGTATTCAACTCCTCCAAAGATAATGCCTTCCCTTTTGAATTCAAATCCATCGCCTGGCCCGAACACATATCTCCCGCTCGCTGAGACGAATATTGAATCAGCTTTAATACCGTTTTGGGATCAAAACCTTCAAGGGACGATTGTTCTTCGATAGCCTTCTGAATCAGGAACAAACCGGTGATTTCCGCCGTGGCGCTATCATGAACCCGATGCAGGGTCGGTCGTCCTCTACGGGTAGAGGCGTTATCCTGAGACGGCAAATCATCGAATATCAAGGAAGCGGTGTGCATGTATTCAAGCGACCTTAGCAGCGGCACGATGGCGGAAGCTTGCAGACCGTATTCGTTGACCGCCATAACCCAAGTCAAGATAGGTCTTAGACGTTTGCCGTCCCCATCGAGCGTATAATTGGCGGCGTCAATCAGCGACTCTTTCATGGGTGGAATGCCAAGGGGCTTTGCGATTTGCAAGCTGTTGTTAATCTCATTTCGAACGGTTTTAATGGTATCGATAAAATAATCCTTTTCCTTCCGCTCGTTTCGGAGCACCGTAACCATCTGGTCCCGCAGCAACTTATCGAAGAAATCCACCTGATCGGCTGTTCGAACCATTTGCTGGACAAGTCGATTGAATTCCGGGTTACCGGATGCAAAAATATCCATGATTTCGTTATATTTCTCAGCACCGACCCGTTCCTTACAACGCTTCAGGCCATTAATGGCCCGGTCCAGCATCACCTCTCGCGTCTTGGCGTCCGAATGATACACCCCATGAATCAGATGGGAAATAACCGCCCAGTACATTTCAAAAGGATTGATAAGATCTGTACGCTGACCGCGATATTTTAAATAGTACGTATACGGGGTTACCGCTCCGTCTTCCATATCCTGAAACATATCGGCAAAATCATCGGCCAGCTGGTTGTAGATACCGTAGAAGAAGGTCCGGTCCTCAAAGCCTTCATCCGCCGAAGCGCTGATAACGGAACGGACGATCAAGCGGGAGGACGATGATTTCAGGATGATTGGCAGATATAATTCCTCGTTACTGTAATTGGGATTGCCCAGATCCTTAATGCGGTCAATATGCTGGGAATGAAAAAACACATTAGACTGCTCGAAAAAAGCACGCTGCGTTTGGGGACGTTGGTGTCCCTGAATATACTCAAATGCATCCCGAAGCTCCTTATGAACGAATTGAACGAGATCCATGTTTTTCCCGCTCCACTGCCCAAGCTCCGGTACCGTTCCAGTAAGGAGCGCCTGACGTATCATCTGGGAGTACTGTTCCTTCTCTTGAGCGTTAAGTACCCTTGAATCGAGCAGATCGTCTATAAAAGGATAGGTCAACCCATAGGAATATCCCAGCCGGATAGCATCATCAAGGCGGGCTGAGCGCTCCGCAGGCGATGTCTCGACACTCATATCCTCGATGACGTGCATAACAACGCCAACGATAATTTTAATCAATTTGCGTTGAGCTTGGTCGGCATCCATCTCCTCCGGGATATGGGTCGCCACGTGCTTCAGTTTGTTAATGACCCAAATCACGGCATTCTCGATGCCTTCCTTCTGGGCCCATCGGTACAGCCCGGCCAAACTCATGTAATCCGGCGTACCTCCACCGTTCCTATTGGAAGGGCGAAGCAGAAGTTTTTTGGTATCGTGGGCAACGCGCCGAATTCGGGCCTTCGTGTCAGGCGAATTCAGGTCCATCCCCAGGTCTCTCATATAAATATAGGAAATGCTTCGATCCAAGTAATCATCCAATTCACCTGTATAATGAAGCCAGCCGATATATTTATGATAATCCCGGCTATCCGGTTTCTTCTTTCCGCGCGATAAAAAAGTCAGCCATGAAGGACGATGAATATGCTTCCTTTTCCATATTAGAATGTCCTCTGTCAGGATCGGCACATAACTCTTTTCCTTAACCTGTACATTAAGTGATGCAAAATACTGAGCTGCCTTCTGCTCAGCCCGCCGATATCCCGTATCGGCATAGTCTGTATACGCCACATTCATATGATGGAATCCCTCAACTTCTTTAAGTGTTTAACATGTACCCATGTTTATAACCTATATACGTAGAAGTTTCAATCGGGTTACATTTCAGTTTCAGCGTTGAAACGAATCGAGGCCCTGGATCCAGAGGTCCATGGCTTCCGTCACTTCGATCAACTGCTCTGCTGGGGTTAAGGAAGCTTCGTTGTCTCCCTTTTGGAAACCGTAAGAACCGAATTGTCCGTGATTGCCGCCCGCAATATCCACGTATGTCGTATCGTCCGGCAGATTCTTTCTTGCAGCTTCCCACTCGGTTCGATCAAGAACGCCATCCTGCGTACCGGTGATTTGAAGCGCGGACATATTCAATCCGTTTAGCTTGCCTCCATCATCCGCGTAGGATGCCATGAAGTAAACCCCGTCAATGACATCCGCATGTTCAGAAGCATATCTCGCAGCAAAAACACCGCCTAAGGAATGCCCGCCAATGACATAACGTCTGTCTTGATGCTCCGATATGAAGGAATCCGCCTTGTTCTGTCCGAAGACGGCGAGATTCAAAGGCATGAATGCAATGTACACGCGGTGCCCCTTCTCCGCCATTCTCTTGGCAAAAGGCGCATAACTTTCAGGCTCCACCAATCCACCAGGATAAAAAATAATGTCGGGCTGGATCACCTCCTCGCCCACCGGCTCGAAACGATAGCCGTCCTTGAGGTGTTCGACAACTACTTTCGTATCACTTTGAAACACCGCTTTCGCTTCATCGAGCGGTTTGTAAGTAAGAGAATCCAGTAGGACACTAGCTGCTATGGTAATAATGACTAATATAGACAGGGTCCATATGACAATCCTGCGCCCTCTTTTACTCCTCGATTTATTGGTTTGCTTCATTTCCATCACGGTCCCTTCCATCCAGGTATGTCGATCATTTAATTATACCGCAGGGTTAATTAAAATCCTATCGATTCGTTCAGATGGACCGTACCTCAATTCCTAACAAAAGAAGGCTGCCGATTGGATCAGCAGCCTTGAGTCACCCCTTGTATTATGAACCGGATCGTACAAACCGGAACCAGCCAAAATCAAACTGGCTTCCCGGCAGGAAGATGAACGTCACCTTCTGTTTGCCGTTCACATGCTCCAGATCGAACACTTGCTCTTCGTATCCATCAGTTTGCGTAAATTCAACAAGCTGATTGCTTTCTCCCGCCGAATTGGCAAACCGGATATGAATCGTGTTTTTATCTATGGCCGTGCGCCCGTACACAATCAGTTTTGAAGTGCCTGCTTCTGAGAAATCCATTAGGTCAAACTCGAGGGAAACATTATTTCCTATACCTTCAACAGCCTTGTCATCCATAATCGTAAAGCTATCTCCGTAGATTCGATCACCATCTGCGGCATAATTCTGCTCGAAGGCCCGATTCCCCGCTTGAAAATAAAACCCTTTGATGTGCACCTTCTGCCGCAGGACAAAGCATATTGACGTGATGCCGCGCAGCTTCTTGGACAACCGGTAGGTTTCTTCCTGATACACGTTCCACTTGGACTCTTTCTGATAAATGCAGTCGGCCAGCAAGGAGCTGCCCTCCTCACCAGGCATGCCTTCCCAGATTTGCAGCGAGTACGCTTCGCTTGAGAGTGCAAATATCGGAATGGTGATCGTATCGGAGCCATGGGGACCGAAATCGATGTCCCGAAATCCGACTTGTGTCTCGCCGTCTCTGCTCGTAGCTACGCCTCTTTCGTTCCCGTTCCCCACATCACCTTGACTGTAATCATACAGTCCTGCAGAAATGAAGGAGTATGGGTCTTTGTAGGCCGCACCCAAACCGTCAACTTGAAATTCAAGCTGGGAGATGAGCTTGGTTTTATCCGTCCCGTTCCGACTCGTACATCTCAAACGAAACTCGCCGTCGCCAAGAGCAGTTACGATGACTTCATGGCCATCGGCTTCCACACTGGCGATATTGGATTCGATGCCGGCATCATTCACGACAGCCCATTCGACCGCTTGATAAGAGGTCTCCGGTGGATGTAACAGTGCACGCACCACCATTTGCCGATTGGACGGATGAAATGATTGACCTCCTTCGCTGATCAATTCAATCTTGCGAAGCGGAAGCTCGAGCATGTTCCCCGTGAGGCACGGCCCATCTTCGTTATTCATGCTTACCGATATGCCCTTTGTCAATTCATTCTGCGCAGGGATGGATGTCAGATGTAGGCATCGGCTCTCCAAACCATTGGAAGACACTTCGATTCGAATTGGGCCAGGCTCCAATGTGGCTCCGATGATTGCCATCAGCTTGCCGCTGAACAATCTTCGGCTCCGGCCTTTGTACGGATCATAATCCGTGCTGTCTCCGTTATCGAGTCCAAGCAACCGCCCGGCACCCGTCACATGCACCTCTACCCGGTTATTCGCGTTCTCCACGGAATGGCCATCCTCATCCTCCATCGCAATTTCCAGGAAGATGAGGTCTGTTCCATCGGCTGTTAATTCTTCTTTATCCGGGCACAAAACAATACGCTTGGCATCGCCAAAAGAGGTTCTTGTATCCTCAGCCACGATACGGCCAGCTTCGTCATAAGCGATTGCTTTCAATTCGCCTTTTGAATAAGGAATCTTCCACCAACCCACCAGCTCTCTTCCGTGTGCATGGTCAATATCATGCTTACCGATGGTTTCCCCATTAAGACGCAGCTCGACGCTTGGCGCATTGGAACAGATGCGAACATCGATCATTTGGCCGTCGTTGAAATCCCAGTATGGCAGCAGATGCACCATGGGTTTCGTTTTGTAATCCGTCCAGGCTGCTTGATAGATATAAAAGGAATCTTTCTTGAAGGTTGCCGTATCGATCTGTCCGAAATAAGAGTTTTTGGTATGATACGGTGTAGGTTCTCCAATATAATCGAATCCGGTCCATATAAACTGTCCCAGCGAGAAGGGCATATCTCGCTCTGCCAGAATGCAGGCCTCCGCCGATTTCGCCCCCCAACTTGTCGAGCTGTTTCCAAGGGAGGAACACTGCTCGTCGTCATCGGCCAGAATGGACTTTTCAAACGGGAAATGATAGATGCCTCGGCTCTGTACGACCGATGCGGTCTCGCTGCCATAGATGATCCAATCCGGATGTGCCTGATGATGCTTCTCGTAATACTTCTCGGCATAGTTATAGCCTGCCACCTTTACGATATCGGCACATAGCTGAGCGTTCTCCCAAGGCATATAATTCGATCCGATGGTAACGCTTGCATTTTGCTTGGGATCGTATCGCTGGACCTCTGCCATTAGCATTCTTGTTATTTCCTGCCCCCTCTCATCCGCGTGGGTATCATATATTTCATTCCCGATGCTCCACATGATAAGGGACGGATGGTTCCGATCCCGTTTGACCCAGCTCTTCACGTCGCGCTGAACCCAATCCGGGAAAAACCTTGCATAATCATAAGGGGTTTTCGGCCGTTCCCACATATCAAAGGCTTCCGATACGATCAGCAGCCCCATTTCATCCGCAAGATCCATCCATTCCTTCGCAGGCATATTGTGAGCGGTGCGGATCGCATTAACCCCCATGTCTTTCAGAATAGCAAACCTTCTGGCTAAGGCCGTTTTGTTAAACGCTGCACCCAGAGCTCCGAGATCATGATGCTCGCATACACCGTTCAGTTTCAGTTTGCTGCCATTCAGGAGGAATCCCTGATTCGGATCAAGCTGGATATGGCGGAATCCCACGTTGTGCGATACCGATTCTACAATTTCATCGTACCGGTCAGTCGGAAGATCCATTCCAGTCACCCGCATCTCGGTAACCAACTGATACAGATGAGGTTCATCCGGGCTCCAGAGCCATGGACGCTCAACAGCTAGCGTTTGTGTATTAGTTACATTGCCAGTACTGCTAGCGTTGACGCGATTGGACACCTCTGCGATCCTTTGACCATCCTTCAGGAGCGTATGGTTGATGACCACATCATCTACGATATTCATTTCTGTGTCGACTTCGACCAACCATTCATTTTCCTGACATTTTGTTGATATATAAATGCCGTCTGTTGCGATATGGTTCGCTTCCCTTATCTTTAACCACACATTACGATAGATGCCCGCCCCCGAATACCACCGGCTGTTCGGACTTTGAAACACTACCTTCACAACGATGTCATTCTCCCCTTCTGCCAGGAAATCCGTGATTTCGTGTTCGAAGGAGGAATAGCCATACTTCCATTCACCCACGCAATGACCATTGACATAGACGGAAGAATCCATATACACCCCGTCAAAACACAGCAGAACCTGAGCTCCATCGCCATTCCACGACCATTGCTTCCGGTACCAGCCTATGCTGTTTTCATATAAATTCTCCGTGTTATAAATAAGCCAATCATGGGGAATATCCACGGGTTGGAATTTCAGAATCGCCGAATCCGTATGGTCAAGACTGCTTTTTGCAAATGTCCATCCATCATTAAATAATGTTTTTTTGTTCATGGGTGGGTATCACCTTCTTCATTTATTTAATTGATCCAAGTTGGCACATACTGAAGCCAGTCTATCCAACTATAACAGGATCTTTTAACATTTGAGCCCGCTTTTACGAAAGTTCTAAAGTTTTCAAAGGATATTCTTTAATCCCCCTATTTGTTCACCCATACAAAAAGGAGCCCCTTGACTGCAGCAAACGTCAGAGCTCCTTGCTTGTTATGGTGTAACTATAAAAAAGAGATCAAGCAAACTTGATCTCCTCGTTAGCGCCGAGTATCAGTGCAAGTACCCTGTCTCCACTTCATCCAAGACTTTTCGTGCTTGTTCAATCCACATCTCGTCCACCGATGCGTCAGGGTCGATCGGAGCCTGGAATTGATCAAAGAGAGCTCCTAATAAACGAGGTGCTGCATGCTTGTCGGTTCCCGTATTGTATATATGTCTAAATACGAATGGACGGCCGAGCTTTATCGTAGCATGACAACCGCCGCATTCGCCATCCAGGCTGCCTTTGGTGACCAGAAAAGGGATCCGAAGCCATACCATCCGCTCCTGATCCAAGCGCCTGTCCAGATAACCATGCTTATAATCCCAATTGCCGGCTAACGTAAACTCATGTTTACATAGATAGGTGTCTATATTCACAAAACGGTCTTCGATATTCTCCAATCTCGATTCCAAATTAATCATGTGCGCCCACCTTATGTTTTTAGTCCTAGGATGGACTTGAATGCCAAACCGTATACGGGAATGGTTTTCGAAATCAACATTACGATTCATTTCCATATGCTAAAATCTCACTTCCACCTCTACTAGGGGCTCCTCTCCCTTAAATTACTAGCCGTTATGATGAAAGCATTAGAATCTCCTTCATAACCCATAAATTTAATGATGTTCTTCATTATAAACAGTGACACTAGGGCATATAGAAGCCAAAAACACAACTTTCTTCCTGAGTAGTTAGCCTTAATCTTGTTCAAATTCATATAATTTATATGATTTAGTTATATTTTTCCAAATATATCATAGTTCCTTTTAAACCGATCATTTGTTCGATCTATTGCTTGCCACCTGTCCCGTAAGAACAAGGTCTCATCTTTTTTTGAGGCATCAATGCTATAATAACCCCGTTTACTAAATAGAGAATACGTGGAGTTCTCGTAGAGAAACGGAGGGAAAACATGAAAGTAAAAGGTTACCCGATGCTTGCTGGCCTGTTGGCTGTCATGCTTCTGGTGGGGCTTCAAACCCCGGCTTATGGAGAAAATGCAACAACAAAAGCAACTTGGATCTGGCAGACGGATCTGATTCAGGATGGCGGCGAAGAACTGCTTGATTTTTCCCGCGAAGAAGGAATTAATCTAATCTTCCTACAGATTGATCGTCAAATGCCGTTCGAAGTTTACGAGGCATTTATACAGCGTGCGCATGAGAATCAAATTGCTGTGCATGCTTTAGGAGGAGATCCAAGATGGGCCCTCACCGAACATCGGGAGGATATGCTCGGACTCGCCGATTGGGTGATCAACTATAACGGCAAGGTTTCGGCCGGCGCCCGATTTGACGGCATTCATCTTGATATAGAGCCGTATGTACTTGCCCAGTGGGAGGATGAGCAGGACATAATCATCAGCACCTGGGAACAAAATCTTATGGTGTTCCTGAATCAAGTATCCGGGAGCGACCTGGAGCTCGGAATTGACATCCCCTTCTGGTTTGATCAATACACTTTGGGTAATGGAACCGGTCTGAATGAATGGCTGATCGGTACATTTGACCATGTTACCGTGATGGCCTATCGGAACGAAGTAGAATCCGAGCATGGCATTCTGGACCTGACGCGAGATGAGCTTGAGCTTGCCAACCGGCTTGGTAAACAGATTCTTATCGGGGTTAACACGAAGGAAATGCCGGGTGAGCCTCACACCAGCTTTTATGGACATGGTAAGGAAAAAATGAACGCCAAATTGGAACATCTGTCCAGTGCGCTCGGTTCATATGCTTCCTTTGCCGGGATCGCTATCCACGATATTCGCAACTGGCAAAACATGTCTAGTGATGGGAGCGTACCGCCAGACGATAAGGACCCTACTTCCCCATCACCGGCCCCCGATCCGAATCCTGAACCGGGAGAAGGCGATCGCGTGCCCGATGCTGATCCCGTTACACGGGACTCTATCGTAAGAGGCACATATATATGGGAAGCCCATGAAGTAATTCAAAACAGTCAGGAAATTCTTGATTTTGCGAAGGAGAAAAACTTGAACTGGCTCTATGTAAGGCTGGACCTGGAGCAACCGTACAGCTCGTACTCGACGTTTGTTAAAGAAGCGGCTGCAGCCGGAATCGAGGTCCATGCCATGGGTGGCCATCCGATATGGGCACTTGAGGAGAACCGGCCCAGAATGATGCGATTGGTCAATTATGTGAAGAACTACAATCGCGCTGTAGAAGGCAATGAGCGTTTTCATGGCATTCATTTGGACATTGAGCCTTATGTGCTGCCTGCATGGAGGGAAAATTCGCAGCAGGTTATTTCCGAATGGACCGCGAATCTGGATGCCTTTGTTACGGAATTGAAAAAAGATTCCAATCTGGAAGCAAGCATGGATATGGCCGTGTGGCTGGATAAATACAAAGTTCCCGGACAAGATATGTCACTCAGCAAGTGGATGATCAACCGAATGGACCATGTTTCTCTCATGGCCTTCCGGGATGCAGCGGAAGGATCGAACGGGATTGTCGGCGTAGCTAAGGAAGAGATCGCATTTGCCGATGAGCTGGGCAAACCGATCAAGATTTCCGTAGAAATCAAAGCCAGCCATGAAGGAGATCATATTACCTTCTATGAAGAAGGAGCAGCTTACATGGAGGAAGAGCTTGCCAAGCTGCCTGATTTATTGAAGGATTCACCTTCCTTTACCGGTAGCGTGGTGCATGCGTATGCTTACTGGAAAAATGCCAAGCCTTAAGAGGTAAAAAATAAAAATAACCCCATCGCTCTCGAATGAGCAATGGGGTTATTTTATTCTTTGGGCTCGCTTCACGATACGCTCGGTAGACTCATAGAATAAACATGTTAGGCCAACAAAAAAGCCTGATATCTCAGGCTTCATCGTATACGCACATTGATCGATATAAGGTTTTGCCGTGGTTACGACGCCCGCCGTCTCTTTTCAAACAAATGCTCGCCCCTGAGCCACATATGATACAAATACTCAAAGCTTCCCGCAAGAACCGCAATCAGCAGGACCTCCGAGAAATCGATAGTCCAGTTTGCAACTCCACCGATGATCCACAGCATCACAAATACTAAGCCGGCATCCGCAATCGTTGCCATCATATTGCTGGTTCGGGGCAGAATATATAAATCCCCCACCAAATAAGCGACGATGCCAATACCTAATGCCGTCAAGATAGCGCCTGTGAACGAAGCATCGGTAAGCGCAACCAGCAGTGCCGTAATCAAGACTCCATGCACCAACAACTTAACAAGCAGTTTCATAAGCGATACACTCCTTTTGCGGTAGTGTATCCCTTTTGCGTTTTTTTACTCCTGCCCATGGTCCCTAATATCAACGGAAAACCATCACTCTTATTGGGCGCTGTTCCGTTCCAGTTTGATTTCAAGAACCGTGCCTTGGCCAACCGTGCTATGAACCTGAATATTCCCTCCATGCGCGATCACAATGTCATGCGTAATCGCCATGCCAAGACCTGATCCCTTATGGAGTTCTCCCGTATTGGTCCCACGGTAATAGCGATCGAAGATTCTTCCAAGCTCCTCCTGCTTAATGCCCTTTCCATTGTCCTCTATACGAATCAGGATTTGCTCATCATACTTCTCAACCTGGACCTTGATCGAAATATCCTCACGGTTATGAACAATTGCATTATAGATCAGATTGCTGATCGCTCGGCGTATCAGAATATCGTCAACCTCGATTTTAATAACCTCATGACTGCTGCTAAAATCAATGTCCCGGTTGGCATACCTGGGGTCATTGAGGGTATCGATGACGACATTGCGTACCAGACTTACGATGTTTACATTTTTCTTCTTCAACGTCAGCTCTTTATTCCTCAAGCGGGTCGACAGATTCAAGTCCTCAATCACGTCTCGCAAATATTTGGACTTTCCTTCGATGATCCCGGCGTAATCCCGTATTTCATCCATGGAGAACTGATATTCCGTGTCCTTTATCATCTCCGCATAGCCTTGAATCGAAGCAAGAGGCGTTTTGATGTCATGCGAGATATTTCCGATCCACTCTTCCTTCATTGCATCCAATTTCTTTCTTTCCTTCTCACTTGATTTCAGCTCTTGCGACAAAAGATTGATATTGGCGAACACGTCCTTATAAATCCCCTCAGGTTGATGATAGACGTTATAATCACGACCAGCTAAACGCTTAATGCTGTCGATTAAGATAAGCATGGGTTTGGTCAGCCGCTTGCTGAAGATATAAGCGATGCATAAGGCAATAAATCCATCAATAGTGATGATGGAAACACTAAAGACCTTAAACATTTGAGCAAAGTTCCGGGAATCGAAGGTTAACACTTGCCGCTCCAGGTATGGAGTCGTAAATCCAACCAAGTAACTGTAACGATGCTCGAAACCCTTCTTTTCGCCAACGAAAACGGTGGACAGCACTTCCTTCTCGACATACTTATAAATTTGCACGATATCGATGGGGGCGTACTTCGTTTTGGCCTCCTCCGGAGCAAGATAGCGGTAGATTTCCCCGCCATCCTCATCCAGAATTTGAACCCACGCTTGATTCTTCTCCAGAATCTCCTTGCCCTTCTCGCTTATCGAAGCACCCGATTCCGTTATTACGATATGTTCCTGGAAGGATCGGGATATCGATTCCGCTGAGGTTTGCCTATTTAAGATCGGAAGATCCAGATCCTCATTCACCGATTGTAGAATGAATAAGCCGATAATCACCACAATGTTCATAATAATAACGATGACAACGATAAGAACCACGGAGACCAAATACCTGCCGGTCAGCTTCCACTTCATCCCTTATTCATCCTCTACGACAAGCTTATACCCAAGGCCTTTTACCGTGAGCAGATAGCGGGGATTGGAAGGGTCCTCTTCTATTTTCTCCCGCAGCCTCCGAATGTGAACCATCACGGTATTATCAAAACCGAAGAATTCCTCACCCCAGACCTGATCATATAAACTTTCCTTGCTGATGATCTGGCCCGGATGCTTAAGCAGCAGCGTGAGCAGTCCCAGCTCTTTCGGTTTTAGTGGAATGACTTTGCCGTCCTTCTTCAGCTCTATCTTCTCTTCATCTAATTCAAAGGGGCCTTTCTTGATCACGCGATTCGGTTTGTCCACTTGCTCAGTAACATCCGGTCTCCGAAACCGGGCTTTGATCCGGTAAGCCACTTCCTTCGGACTAAATGGCTTGGTAATGTAATCGTCGCCGCCGATGGCGAATCCCAGGATTTTATCAATTTCTTCCGTCTTGGCCGATAAGAAGAATATCGGAACATTGGAGACGCTGCGAATTTTCTTGCATACTTCGTATCCTTCTCCGTCCGGGAGCATGATATCCAGAATAACAAGATCAGGCTGCCATTTCTGGAATTCAACCCATGCTCCTTCCGCTGATCCCGCAGTATACACCTGATCGATGCCTTCCTTGATCAGTACGGTTTGAAGAAGCCTGACAATATCCGTCTCATCATCAACGACAAGTACCTTTTGATCAAACGCCAATTCGTTCCCCCCCTGCTATAACCAACATTTTTCCCACCAGCCAGGCTGCTATTCAACAGAGCATGGCTCGGGAAGGGGACATACATCAAGCTTACTCCTCCGCAAAAAACTTCGATAGCGGATTCCCCTCCAGTTTATCTAACACCATCTTGCCATTCTTGTCCAACACATAGTAGTGATAAAAAGCGCTCGTGAATCCTAGAGATTCCTGCATTTTTGCCATGTACGTCTCCAAGGCTGCGTCTGTTACATGATCGCCATTCCAGAAATAATGGAGCATAAGGCGATTTTGATTGAATGGATGCTTGATCGCATACGCTCCGGAAGCACCTGGTTGATTCATGGTATCCTTCCAGGCAAAGCCCATTTTGTTGGCCCGCTCGATGATACCGGATTTCAGCGCCTGGATCACCCCATTCGATTTACCGTTGCCAATCACGATCAGATTGCTTGTCCCCAGTTCTTTCTTCAATTTCTTTTTCAATACCTGGCGATCCCGAATAACGTCATATTTCACTCCGCTGATATCAAAGAGCATCGTGAGCTGGTTCACCATGGCTTCTTGCTGCTTGCGTGCTGAACTGCTTACTTGATCACTCAGAACGATCGATAACGGCTCTCCCTGGAGAGCCTTCTCCATGATGCGGCTCATCGTTTCGTAGGGCAAGTCTGGAATTTGGTATAAGGATGTTTGATACAGCAATTGAAACTGGTCATGCATATAAGCTGTTTTCTCTTCTTCTGACAGTTGGTATTCAGGCTTAAGTACAAAGCCCGGTTCGAATAGAGCCGTGGCCATTTCGTTACGGGCCTCTTTTCCCAGCACGTCTTCAATTGTTTGGAGGAGTCCCTCAATCGTGGCATTTTTGTGAACATAGCGTTTGAAATATTCCTTCATAAACTGATCGAACTTTTCTTCGCCAACAGACCGGTACAATTGGTAAATCGCTTGGCGACCTTTATCGTAATAAACCGGACTTGCCATATCCCCCACCTCGTCATTGCTCGACGCAATGGCAAGTTCCAGCGAGGAATCGTCAAATTGAATGGATCTAAAGCCGTTCAGCTTATCCCCCTGCTTCTCGGCAAAATACACCTTGGAAAAATCGGCAAAACCTTCGTCCAGGAAAGATTCGTTCTCCGAATCGTTCCCGATCAGAGCATGGAACCACTGATGTGCAATTTCATGAACGAATACCGTGTCCTGCGCGGGATCGGCCTGGCTGTGAACCTGTCCCATTTGGATAACCCGTGAATATTCGATAGCCACGCCCTCGACGTATGACTCGACGATTCGGAATTCCGGATAAGGATAAGCACCGTATTTATCGCCAAAAAATTCTATCGCTTTAAATGCCTGATCGATATACCGATCAATGACCTGTTTCTTTCCTGGTTCGTTATCAAAATATAAATATTCGATCGTCAAGCCGTCGCGGGTAACACTGTCCATTTTGAAATTGGGACTGGCAAAGAATACGAATTCCCTTGTATTGTTGGCAACTGTGGAAACGACTTTGCGGCCGGGTTCCACGTCATTCCGTGTCGTTATCGTGCCTGGCATCGCCACCTGATAGTCGTCGGGAACATTGAACTCTACTTCATAGTCTGCAGAAGTATAATAATCGGTTTCGAACGTTGGACTGTAAGGGGTTGTGTTCCATCGATGCTTCTCTTCATCATAGACCGACATGACCGGATACCAGTGAGCGCCATTCACAATATCCTGGTAATACGATAAGCGCTGCGAACCATACGGAATGTTCAGAGAGAAGTCCATATGTATCGTTATCGCTCCTCCCGGTTGTATGGGCTCCTTCAATTGAATCGTCAAAGCCTGAACTTTGTTGTGGAACTCGAGAGCTTGGCCATTTGCTTTCACTCCTTGAATATCAATGCCTCCAAGAAAATCTTCCGGCTACTTCTCCGGATGGTTCCTGCTGATTTCTTCGTTCGATCGTTTAAACATGGACGTCTGCGTCGATTTCGAACGGTTGGCATCGGCATAAGTATGAAATACCAGCTGATTCAACGTATCCTGACTGGTGTTTTGATACGTAACCATGCTGCTTCCCTGCATGGTCATATTCTTCTCGTTCAGTCTCGTCAGGATATGATATTGAATCGGTGCATGCGCTTCAACGCTGGCTGATATTTGCGAAATGACAGTAGGGGAGACAGCTTGTGCAGCTGCACTGCCCGCGCTGATGAGCGGGCATGCAGTCAATGTCAAAACAAGTGAGGTAAGGATAGCCTTCTTCGATAGGCTCGTCGTTCTTTCTTTTAGATGAGTCACGTTATTCTCTCCCTCTGATATCGTCCTTATTTTCCTAACGTTTCAAGCTTCATCTTGGCTTTTTCCGGAATTTCGTTTGCCTGTACCTCTTGATAGGAACTGACTCCCTTTTCTTTAACATATAAACGCAAGTACGCTTGCTTCCGCAGCTCTTTGTTTGCCCTAAAGGTTAACGTCTTCGGGCTCCCTTCTTTGTCGAACCCCTCCAGGTTGTACTCGTAGTAGATGTATTTCTCCCCGTTATCCGCTTTGTCTTCCACTCGGTTTCCATCTTGGATTTGCACATAATATGATTCTGTTCCGAGGCGATTGAAGTTCACATTTTGAATCAATACAACAAATCCAATAAGGATGGCGACTAGAATACCGCCGAAGATCATCGTTTTTTTCATGACTGTGCTCCTTTATGATTGGTTATTTTATTTTGGTTACGATTTTATAGTAGGACCTAACGGTAACAACGTAATAGATCAAATAAACACAGGTATAGACGGCCATACAGATCACGACCGGAATCACAAGATTCATATGCAGAAGCTTGGACAACGCAGAAAGTGCGACAGCGCAGTGCGCAATGCCTGCAGCGAGCGGCAAAGCAAAGATGAACAGCACTTGCTGGGCTATGCTCTTTTTAACCTCACGCCGATTTACGCCGATTTTGTATAATATCTGATATCTTGCTTTGTCCGAATTGGCCTCTGTCAATTGCTTGAAATAAATGATGCTGCCTGTCGCCGTAAGGAACACAAGTCCCAGAAATCCTCCCATAAAAATCAACAGGCCTGACGATTCCATTCCTCTCGCATAATCATGATAATAGCTGGCGAATGAGGCGCTTTCCGGTAAGATGCCTTCTAGATCCTCCGTCAACTGCTTCGCTTTATCTTGATTCGATATGCCATAAGCCTCCAGCAAAATCGTGTTGGTCTGTTTCAGCAATTGCGTATACAGTTCGTCGCTTACGACCACTGTAGAATAGACGGTCCCCATATTTAGCACGCTGAATTTCTTCAATTCCTTAAAGGTAATTTGCTGCTCCTGCTTGTCCGGGTTAAGCGTGACCGTAGAACCCACATACGTCGGTGAAATTCCTTCGTAATAGGCCGGGTCCAAGGCAACGGCCTCTTCTCCGCTTAAAGTGATAGTATCTTTCCGGCCCTGCACCTTCGCCAACTCGTTAAAATCATGCTGGGAGATGACGCTGTATGTTTGGATATCATGCGAAAAAACATCGTTCAGCCCTCTGACATCAGCATCCACTTCAAGGACAGGGACGGACACATGATATAACAGCTCGTGATGCGCAGCTGAGTCGATCCGCTCGTCGGCGCGCTTGGTCACGCTGCTGTCATGGGAGATCCACATCATGCTGTTCGGGTTCGCTTGCTGGGCGCTGCTTGCATTGCTGTAATAAAAGCTGTAAGCCGTCCCAACAGCGGTAAGTGTTGTCGCGCTAAGTACGGCAATGATGGTAAGCGTTCGCGCGTTGCCTTTGATTCGATATAGAAGCTGTGAGACACCAATCATGTTCATCCCGTTCCAGAATCTGTTCTTGTTGTTTCTGGACAATTTCAACAACGTAACGGTCAGGGTACTGAACAGCAGATACGTTCCGATAATCACGGTCATCAGGATGACAAGTGGAGTTAACATGAATCCCATCGCCGCCCAAGCCTTGGATTCCAGCAGATTTTGCAGAGCAAGCCAATATCCGGTGCCTATGAATACCAGAGACAATATAGCGGTGATCCATGAAGCCTTCGGTTCCCGTTCTCCCTCCTGATCCGCATGAAACAATTCAATCAATTTGAACCGGTAGATCAATCGGTAACCCTGCAGCGATGTGATAAGCGTAATGATCATGAACACGATGGTGGTATTGATGATGGCCACAGGCGATATCGAGAAATTCGACACCGCATCATATCCCATAACCTTCATTAACAGGGATACAAAGAATCTTGTCAGCACGGAGCCTAGAGCCATCCCGGCTAGTAGAGCCAGCACACCCATCAGAAAGTTTTCATAAAATAACATCCGGCCGATTTGTTTCTTCCGAACACCGAGCAATGAATACAATCCGACTTCTTTCTTGCGCTTGCGGGTAAAGAAGGAATTGGAATACCAAATGAATATAGCCACGAAGATGATCAGCACGACGGCGGCACCGCTAAAGGCTGAACTGATTTTTGTCGATCCCTCCGTTGCGGACTGAATGGCAGTATCATATTTTAATGAAACAAAAGTAAAGTAAATGACGATACTAAAAATCATCGAAGCAAAGTACAAAAAGTAATTGGTGAAATTTTTACGGATATTTTTTCTGGCTATGCTAAACAGTGTCATCGTGCTCACCCCCAAGCGCAGCCAGTACCTCCAGAATCTGTTCAAAAAACACCTTGCGAAGTTGGTCTTCTCTATGAAGCTCCTGGTAAAGCTGTCCGTCTTTTATAAAAATGACACGTTTGCAGTAGCTCGCAGCATAAGCATCGTGAGTGACCATCATGATGGTGGAACGATCGATCTCATTCAGTTTCTTTAAGCTTTGCAGCAGGCTGGTTGCCGACTTGGAATCCAGCGCCCCTGTCGGTTCATCCGCCAATATGAGGCTTGGATTGGCCACAATGGCGCGCGAGGCCGCGGTACGCTGCTTCTGACCACCCGAGATGTGATAAGGATATTTGTTTAAAATATCGCGAATGCCGAACGTATCGGCAATCGCGTTAACCCGTTTCTCAATCTCGTCTGCAGGCACCTTAGACAACGCCAGTGGAAGCAAAATATTTTCTTTGACCGTGAGTGTGTCCAGTAGGTTGTAGTCCTGAAATATAAAGCCGAGTTGATTCCGGCGAAAATCCGATAGCTGCTCCTCGTTCATCGACACGATATGCTGTCCGGCAATGGTAATATCGCCTGCCGTCGGTGTATCGATCGTCGAGAAAATATTCAGCAGCGTGGATTTGCCTGCCCCGGATGGTCCCATGATGCCGACAAACTCGCCTTCCTGAATTTCAAGATTGATATCGTGCAATGCCGTATATTGATTCCCTTGATTACCAAATGTTTTTTCTACATGTTTTGCTTGTAATATGGTTGTCATATGGCGTTCCCCTTCAAGTTGTCGTTAGTTAAGCACAGATGTAATTATAAAAGGCGAACCTTACACGATTTTTATACGAACCTTACATAAAGCTTAACAAACTTGTTCAGTACACGAACACGAGCATGCATACTCAGAACAAAACAAAAACCCGCAGCATGGACACGGCCATGGCGGGCTTATAAGGTGTTTAACACCAAGAAAGGGGTTTGACAGATGAGGCCAACCGAACTCGAAGCCATCCGACAGCAGCTTCCCGGCTGGCTGGAAGCCAGCTTGCCATGTGTCAGCAGAGGCAAAGTCGCCGCCTACATCCCCGAGCTGTCCAAAGCTCCGCATGCTGCTCTGGGCATCACCCTTCTGAACACTATGGGTGAATCCGTCACAGCCGGGGACTGCGGGCTGCGCTTTACGATGCAGAGCATCTCCAAAGTGTTTACGCTAATATTAGCCCTGATGGACAATGGAGAGGATGCCGTCTTCAGCAAGGTTGGCATGGAGCCGACCGGAGACAACTTCAATTCCATGCTGAAGCTGGAGTTAGTAAGGCCCGGCATTCCCTTCAATCCGATGATTAACGCAGGCGCGATTACCGTTTCTTCCTTAATTCACGGAGGCAGCCCGAGCGAGAAATCCGACCGAATTCTTCAGTTTCTTCAAGAGCTATCCGGCAACGCTGGCTTGGAATATGACTTGGGCGTTTACCGTTCAGAATCGGAAACCGGGAATCTGAATCGTTCCATAGCATTCTTTTTGAAGGAAAACGGGGTCCTCAGCGGAGATGTTGAAGAGGTGTTAGAGGTGTATTTTCGGCACTGCTCAATCGCTGTGAATTGCGCCGATCTAGCCAGAATGGCATTAGTGCTGGCTTGCAGCGGTACGGATCCGCTTATCGGCAACACGCTCATACCTAGAAGGTATGTTCAAATCGCCAGGACGTTCATGACGACGTGCGGCATGTACAACGCATCAGGAGAATTCGCCATTCAGGTAGGGTTGCCCGCCAAGAGCGGCGTTTCAGGTGGCATTTTAACTTTTGTGCCGGGACGTTATGGAATCGGTGTGCTGGGCCCAGCACTGAATGACAAGGGCAACAGCTATGCCGGCGTGCATTTGCTGCAGACCATATCCCGAGAGATGAACTGGAGTATCTTCTAATGACCAAAATCCCCCTGGAGCCGTTACAGCTTCAGGGGGATTGAATCCACCGTATATGTTCTGATGATAGCACTTCGTTTGCTAAGCGGGGAATGCTCCTACCCCGTTTGGAATCGTTCCGGTTATCCTATTTTCTGAAGAACAGTCGTCCAATCCGGTCTGCAAATTCCTGCATATTCACACTGGATGGGTCTAGACGGTAATATCCGTTCTTCACGGCCTCCAATACCCAGAGCGGTAACTTCTTGCCCTCAAGGAGCGGATATACGTTGTCGTAAGCCCACACGAGATGCTCCCATCGCTTGTCGTTTCCCTCCTGAATATACTCCGATACATCGAGTACTTTCCCTCTCCCTTCCTGCAGCAGTACATTCTTCAAATGAATATCCCGCGGGTTTAAGCCCTTGCTGCGCACAAAGGAGCGTGCTGCTTCAACATCATCGATGACCTGCCTCGGAACGGGCATACCATAGAGCAAACAGTCGTACAGGGTAAATCCGGATTCATGACTGATCGCCACGTAACGCTCACCTGCTCCATAAAATACAGGAAAATAGGGGCTGCCCACCAACTCTTGATAGACCTTAATCTCCGCTTCCTTCTTAGGCTGCGCCTCCGCAGCATACAGTTTAAACGCATAAGCCGGCAAAGGTTCGTATACGAATACTGCAGCATCCGTACCAATTCCGATGCAGCGCAGGTCATCCGATTCGCCTTCAATCGTTACAGGGTCGTTCTCTCCATTCTTGAAAACTTCCATGCAAGCCAGTGCGGTCTCTGCCTGCTTCCAATGTTCGTGATTCATGGGCCACCTCATTTGGTGTTACTGGACTTAAATCAGTATGATCGTACCACACTCCAGCCACAAAAAAAATATTTGCATGCTGTGCCTGATCCTGACCACAAAAAAACCGCGAGAGCTTCTCGCGGTTTCATGCTTGCTGCCTGCCTGTGATTACTCCGGTTTCACGAAATATCCAATACCAGCGGCATATTCAATCATTTTTTCGAATAACAGCTTGTCCGGTAAAGCGCATTTTACCCCTGTGTGCTTGAGGAATTCCGAGGTTTGCGGACAAGTATACCGGTAGATGGAATTCTTGGCTCCGTCGCCTTCGAATTGTGCCATCGCCAGCTCAAGGCCTTCCTTATCCTTCGGCTGCTGAGGATCCAATAACCATGCCTCGTATTCCTTCCAGTCCATCACCGAAATGTCATATCCATAGGCTTTGAAATGCTCCACCATCTCCTCATAAGGAACGGCAGCCGGGTTGCAGATATGGAACACCCGCCCGACCGTTTCTTGCTGAAGCAGCAGTGCGGTAATGGCTTCCCCGGCATAGTTAATCGGCGTAATATCTACTTCCCATCTCACACCGGGCGCTTTCTTCAACAGCAGCATCGCTTTCAGCATGCGGTAAAACGCGTTGTTGTCGATGTTTTTCTGGAAAATTCCATTCTCCGAGTTACAGGACAAATTCCCCACGCGATAAACCGAGGATGGAATGCCTCGATCTGAACCGGCTTTAATGACCAGCTTCTCTGCCTCCAGCTTGCTGTTCGTATAGACATTCTCAATGGACGACTCTTCATATCCCGTTCCGGCAACGATGGCATCCCACTGACCGCCCAGTGCCAAATCTTCAGGGATCCCAAGCGTAGAAATAAAGTGAAAGCGGATATGCGGTCTTCTCTGAGCCAAAGTCAACAAACGGTCCGTACTCTCCACATTGACTCTAGCAAAATAGTCGGAGTCGCCAAAGTGCTTCACTTCGGCTCCGCAATGAATGATGGAATCGATGCGCGCTTCAATCATTGCAAGGTCTTCAGCTCCGAGCCCGAGATATTCCTGCTCCAAGTCGCCCTGAATCGCAATCACCCTTTTGTCCATTCGAGACTTGACCTCTTCGCCAAAATATCCGGTCATGATCTGCTCAAGGCGGGCATAGGGCTCCATCTGCTTTGTTGGTCGAACCAGACAGTATACGGTAGCGGTCGATTGTTTCAGCAGTTCATACAGCAGATGTGACCCCAAATATCCCGTGGCGCCTGTCAGCAAAATATGCTGCTGGTGATAGATGGGTTGTTCCGAACCATCGTTGATCGGGAAAGAGATCGGATACTCAGCCAAATCCTGAATAGGAAGGTCCCTATCCTCTAATTGATCGGCCGAGGCCGTTACCTGCCCCATTTCCTCTACTCGCTCCGCTAATTTTGCAATCGTCGGATACACAAAGAAATCATTGATCTTTAACTGCGGATACTGCGGCTTAAGGAGCACCAGAATCTCCAGTATTTTCAGCGAATACCCGCCGATATCGAAGAAATCGTCGTGGATGCCGATCTTGGTTTGTCCAAGTGCTTGTTCCCAAGCCGCAGCAACATCCCGCTGAATATCGTTAACCGGTGCCTCGTAGTGGGAGTCATCCTCTTCCATCTCCATCGACAATTCGTACATTGCCAGCTTCTTACGGTCAATCTTACCGGTCGGGGATAGCGGCATTTCATCCACGAAACACATGTATTTAGGAACCATGTAACCAGGTACCTTCTGACCTAAAAACTGCACCAAATCCCTAGCGGAAGCTGCCTGTCCATCATGGGTTGTATAGAATGCCGCTAACATTTTGGTTCCGTCCTCGTCCATTCTCGGAATAACCGCGATGTCCTTTACTTGTTCGTGCTTCGCCAGATTGTCTTCGATCTCCCCAATCTCGATCCGGAAGCCTCTGATCTTCACCTGCGAATCTTTACGTCCCCGGTATTCCACTTGTCCGTTCGGCAGCAGACGGACCAAGTCTCCGGAACGGTAGTATTGTTTTCCGGATTCCGGTGTTATCGGATCCAGAATGAAGGCTTCTTTTGTTTTCTCAGGCTGATTCAGATAGCCTTTGGCTACGCCGACCGAGCAGATCAGCAGCTCTCCGGTTACGCAAGTTGGACATAACTCATTATGTTCATTCACAATATACAATTCATAGTTGGCAAACGGCGTCCCGATATACACGGTGGCCAGATCGTCCGGAACCGGATAATCCACGACATGCCCTGTTGCTACAACCGTCGTTTCCGTTGGGCCGTATAGATTAACGATTGGAATCTGCAGCTTTTTCTGGAACATCCGAACGGTTTCTCCGGCCAGCGCTTCCCCTCCAACGACGATCGTCTTGATATTCCGGTATTTATGTGTGTCTTCCACAGGCAAATACGCTGCCAATTGATTAAAAAACACCGTAGGCAATATGGCGACACGGGTTGCCTTGGTTTCTGCTACGGCCTCCGTAAAGGCGTCTATGGAGAAACGCTGTTCATCGGTAAGAAGATGCAGTCGTGAACCGCAAGCCAACGATCCGAATATATCGTATACAGAAGCATCAAAGCTGAATGTGGAATATTGAAGAATGATATCCTGTTCACTCATCTGTAAATTCTCTTGATTGGCCAGTGCCAAATTCACGACGCCTTGATGGGCGATTAAGGCCCCTTTCGGTTTGCCCGTCGAACCGGAGGTATAGATAATATATGCCAAATCATCGCCTTCAACGCGGACGCCACAGGCTTCCTCCGAGTACGAAAGGAATTGTTCATCCAGACAGAAGTACTCTGGCCTTGGTTGAAAACCAGCCAGGAGTCCATCCAGCTTGGCTGTGAAGTCCTGATGCGTCAGAATGATCGCCGATTCGGTATCCTCGATAATATAGGCATTTCTTTCATCTGGATGTGATGGATCCAGCGGGATATAGGCTCCGCCGGCCTTGAGCACACCGAGCATACTGACAATTGTATCCAGGCCCCTCTTCATAAATATTGAGACGAATTGGCCTTTACGCAGTCCCTTGTCTATAAGCATATGTGAAACTTGGTTTGACAACCGGTCAAGCTGCTCATACGTTACTTGCTCATGACCTGTCGATAGCGCGATTCGCTTAGGAAATCTCTCCACAATGGAAGCAAGCATCGACACAATGGTAGGATCCTTCGGGAGCTCTTTCTTCGTGTCATTGAGTATCGAGTACGCGTTCTTATCCTCTTCTGTCAGCATAGGCAAACGGCTAACCGGAACATCTATATGTTCAAGAGCCGCGTTTGCAAGCTGTTCAAAATGCCTGCTGAATTTTTCGATCGTTTCTTCTCGATACAATGGTCGTGCATAGGATACATAGAGCGTCCACTCGTCCTTCTTCTCCTCCTGAACCATCCAGTTCAGCCAGCTGGAGCTATAAGCATAACCATTCCCATTATGGCCATAGACTGTTTGGAGCGGGAGCGGTTGACCGCTGAATCCTTCTATATCCTCAAGCGAATAGCTGCTTACTTCTATGTGCTCCATTTTGGTGGAAATTTGCTCATAGATCTGTGCGAATGAATCGCTGCCGCTTAAGTTAACTCTCAGCGGAAGGAGATTGCCCTTCTCATTGTTCACGCCGATCAGTAAATCGGTATCGTGAGTCATTCGGTATAGAAACACCACATAGCTTGTGAGCATCCACGCCTTCATGTCATATGAATCGCGGAGCCGCTTGATTTTACCGGTTTCGATATGAAGCTTCAACGTCGTGCGATCAAGCTCTTGCTGCTGAAGATGCGCTGGACCATCAGTGTACAGATAGAATCCCGGTAAAGGTAGCTGCAGTTCATTCAACCAATATTCTTTGCCTTGTTCGATCATCAATGTTGTATTCAAAGGTTTCAGCTCCATCTTTTTTTCTCTACTGTTTTTGTTCTCGCAGTACTACACACTACACACGCAATTTATTTACAAGCGCCTCCAGCTCAGCCGAAACCTGGTTGATCTGTTCTGCAGATTCAAAAATTTTGGTGAAGGAAGCCTGCTGTTCCTGGGCACTGATCCGGATCTCACCCGATACGGACGAGTTTCTCTCTGCAAGCTCTGCCAATTGTTTAATCGCTGCGGTAATCTGTTCGGTCTCGGCAACCATTTGCTGCGTAGCTGCAGACACCTCTTGAATTTGACTCGTCACCGTATCGGTTGCCACCAGCATGCCTTTAAACAGCTCACCCGTTTCTTTGACAACCTCAATTCCCTTAGCGACGTTGTGTTCACCTTCGCTGATGGCTTCTACCGCAGATGCCGTTTCATCCTGAATGTATCGAACCAATTCAATGATTTGGTCCGCCGATTTTCTGGATTCCTCCGAAAGTTTCTTCACTTCACTGGCGACGACAGCAAACCCGCG
This sequence comes from Paenibacillus sp. Dod16, assembly GCF_049893405.1. Taxonomy (NCBI): domain Bacteria; kingdom Bacillati; phylum Bacillota; class Bacilli; order Caryophanales; family Paenibacillaceae; genus Paenibacillus; species Paenibacillus sp. Dod16. The sequence goes on along the minus strand of NZ_JBNDYG010000040.1, from coordinate 18,466 downwards.
GCCCTCTTCGCCGGCTCTTGCCGCCTCGATTCCGGCATTGAGTGATAACAGATTCGTCTGGGAGGCAATTTCGGTAATAACCTGCACGATCTGACCAATCTCATGTGAACGGTTCTGCAGCTTCTCGATGATATGCACCGAGTTTTTGACTGAATGATCGATGGAATTCATCTGCTCGATAACCTGCTCCACATTGTGGTTACCACGTTCCGATTGCTCCTTCATCTGTACGGATATCTCGGAAAGATCCGATGTATTGCCGGCAATCGTTGATACGCCGGATGAGATTTCCTCAAGCGAAACCACGCTTTCGGTAATGGAAGTGCTCTGCAGAGCGACTCGTTCCGACATTTCCTCCATATTTCTAGTAATAGCTGAAGATTTGTTATTATTGACTTCCACAGCCGAGAAGAGGAATTTAGACTGCTCTGCAGACTGCTCCGATACCGTTTTGATCGTTGTGACAAGTTCATTAATATGATTGACGGTTGTATTGAACTTGGCATTGACCTGGCCCAGCTCATCTTCGCCAGCTTTTAATTGGACGGTGAAGTCACCTTTGCTCAGCTTGTCCAGCGCCCCCATTAATGCTTGAATTGGTGCGAATGTCCGTCTGATCGTGAAGTATTGCAATGCTAATACGATCAGCAAGGTAATCAGCAGCGCAAAAACCGTATTGGTGATCAATTCCTGTTTCCCGGAAGCGATTAAGCTTGCATCCACGTCGATCCCCATGTAAGCAAAAATCTCCCCGCTGGCATCCTGAAAAGGATGCAGCACGGTGATCCATGTACCATAATTATCTGTATAACCTTTGGTGGAGACGGTTTTTTTCGTTTTCAGCATCTCTCTCACGGCATCGGCATGGATCTTCGGTTGTTCGTAAAGGTCGCCCAGATTCAAGTCTTCTTCGGCAAACATATCGAGCACTGCCGTTGGCATAGCAATAATCGAGGTCTGGTTGCCACCCTCGAGCTCCGGTCCAAAAATATAGCCCTGCGCAATATTGGGATGCGTTAAGGATAGATCATCAAACGTCTTGGTAAGTTTTTTTTGGATATCCGCATTGCGATCGGTGGTGCCTTTCACCGCTTGAGCATCTTCCACAGATACGGACTTAACCAAGGTATCCATAATTTTTGCCGAATCGGATTGCAGCTGCTTCGTCAGCACGTTGTCCTGGATATAAAAACTTGCACCAATCACGATGGCCCCGGTAATAATGATATAGAGGCTCGTCCACATCATGTTTTTTGTAACAATGCTCAGATTTTTAAAACGCATTCCTTTTGATAACGATTTTGGCTCACTCACTTGGTGTCTCTCCTTTGATATCTCTTATGTATCTTCCATTTAAAATAGGGAATTCTTTCGCGAACCTGTCGCATCACCTACTTTCCTGGAAACATTGAATATTTCCGGAATTTTCATGAATACATTACATTTTTCAAAAATGTTCATCTTGAATGAACCGCTTTCCCCCTCCATCATTCTTCTGACATAGGTTCATTCCACATAAAGCTCTTGTTATGCGAAATTCCAGTTCAATAGATCCATATTCACGTTATGATTCCATAAACTTTACATCTTTTGTACTACTAATAAATCGGCATTTCCCCTTTAATTTTTAATACTTTAGTAATATTTGAATGCAAATTAGTCCTGATTTTCGACAAATATTTGAATTTTTTATCACGGCTATTGCCTTAAAGTTCCGCTTCTCAGCTTGTTTTAAAACGCAAAAAGACGACATTCCTTAAGTCTTGTGACTAAGGAATATCGCCTTTTGATTCATTGCTTTTTCGCTGACATCTAGCTAAAGAGCTCCATCAAGTTTTTTAATTTCTTTTCTAACGCGCCAAACTGTACAAAACGATCCTCTCTCAGATGCTCTTTTCCCTCTACGAATAAGAGGAGTGCCGGTGCGGTAAATATCAAATATCTCGAGGCGATTTCACCGACGGCTTCGCCTTGGATATGTCCCAATGAGATGCGAGGGAACTGCTCCAACAACTCTCTAAGTTTGGGTAAGATCGCGTGGCATACGCTGCAATCTTGTCTGGATACATATACAAAACTGAAGGTGTGATCTTGAATAAACCGCTCGATGGCCTCTATCGATCTTAGTTCTTCCAGTTCTTTCATCTTTTACACCATCTTTCAGGCGCGACAAAGGATTATGTTCAGTCCAGAACCGCGGTGATATGCGCAGACGTAACCGACCAGTGTGAGGCCGTCCAATATTTCGCTTGGTCCTTCACGTAGATAATTTGCGGCGATTCATGCTTTACGTTCAAATCCTCGGCAATTTTATTGGAAACCGGCCGGGACTCAATGACTTTAACCAGCGTGTAATCCACATCGCCGTTTGGCGCCTTTTTCAAGTAAGATTCAAACTCCGAAAGAGCATTGGAGCTAACCGGACAAGTCGTGCTGTGCTTCAAAATAACTTGGCCGCGCTCGGAAGATCTTTTCAGAATCGTTTCCCATTCTTCTATTGTCGTAATTTCATTCCATTGCATTTGATTTTCTCCCCTTGGATGTGATGTAATGCATTGCATTGCTTCTATTATACAACCAATCGCTATGATACACATAGGCTGTACCATCTTTCATGTGCAGACAGTCGGATGGCGATCATCCTCCCCCATCGATATCCTTTAAATCTTGTATGGGCTGGAGGAAAATCATATCCGCTCCCGTCACGTACTTCGAGCACAAAAAGAACCGTGATGGACGCGGTTCTCCCTATGAATATGTATGTATTCGAACGAAGTTATGATTTCTGGGCTTTCACAATCAGAAAATGAGGGTTCATCATCAGGCGAACATACCATTTGGCCATCCATTCCTTAGCTTCCGGATTGTCTTTATCCGCTAAACTGGGCTGCGGCTCGATGAGCTGATCGATTCGAAACCGTGAGGAAGTTACGTTGATGATTTCCTGAATCGGTCTTCTATAAAAGGAGACTTCGACGGGTCCGGACTCCGGTTTGTTCCAAACCTCCGTCAATAACTCACGAGCAAAGTAATCTTGGCGATCAAAATGTTTAACATCCATAAAGGGATGATGAACGGAGTAAATCAAACTGCCGCCAGGTTTCAGCACGCGCTGAAATTCGCGAAAGGTCGGCGCCCAATCCTCGATGTAGTGAAGCGTCAATGAACTTACGATAAGATCAATAGCCTCATCTTCAAAGGGCAGATCCTCGGTTATGTCGCATGCGAATACCGTCGCTTCATTGCCGACTCGCCTCTTACAGGCTTCTACCATCGCCGGACTCAGATCAACCGCTGTGACCCGGGCCCCTCGTTTAAGAAATTGCTCCGTATACCACCCCGCGGCACAACCAGCATCGAGGACGGTCATTTGCTCCATGTTTGCCGGTAACAAATGGATCATGGCCGGCCTTTCGTAATACGCATTATGTCCGCTCTGCGAATCCACATGCCGCTCGTAGTCTCCGGCCAGCTTATCATATGCGTTAATGACCTTCTCCTTCATGGTTCATTCCTCCTCCAAGTACATAATGATCCCAATATTCAGCTTGAATACAGCGAACAATACGTCCGCTCGAAATTTCCGGCCATCAAGTCCTCTTTTCGTATGTAAAATTGCAGTTCACCCGCATCCCACCAGCAAAATCCTACATCGTCGTCCGAATCGATCGCCAGCAGCAGCAGTGTATCCCGAATTTCCTGCTGGGCTCGCTCCGCGTTGCCGCCGCAATGATCGGTGATCTGCTGCATAGCCGCCTCCATGGAGTAATTGTACTCGGATCCGGTTAGCAGCATTAAAGCGGCCTCATGCTCACAATCTCCGTGCTGGGTTGAAGGATAGCCAAAGATCGTTGCAATGTCGTCAGATTCCAGGCCAGTCAATTGATGACACAGGTCCTCATAAGATTCAAAATCGTGCTCCTCATCCTCGACGATTTCGTCATCCACATATGCGTAATTAGGAGGCTCAAGCGTCGCTCTGGCTTCAATACGGTAGCCGGTGAACTCTTCCTCTAACGTGGTTTCCTCAGGAGCCCGGCGTCGAACCGCAGCCGCCGTCTGATCCTCTGTCAGATACAGAACCCGATGTTCAATATTATAGGCAGGCTCATCAACGCCAATGAAGAAATACAGCATTCCGCCCAGTGGAAGCGAAACGGTGGCATCATGAGCTGCCACATCCCTCAACTGCAGCTGTGCCAAAAACGTCATCGGTGTTCCATCCGAAGTCAGCGGCCACTCAGTTTCTTCGGGAAGATCCGGATCTCCGCCAATCCGTGAATGGCACGGCCTGGCATAGTCCTCAGCTCCCTTTTTGGATAACCGTATGCCTTGCTGGGTATGTTCGATTAAATAGTCAGCTGCATGTTCAAATTGGTGCTCCTTGATGATGTTTTGCATTTTGATCAAGTTGTGTTCGTTCAACTGCATGTCTTGTTCCTCTTCTATTCAAAGTTTAGATAATAATCATAACAAAAAACGAGGTTTTGCACGACATTCTATACCTTACCTTTACGCTTTATGATAGATATCGATCGGCTAGATTAGTAAAAAAAAGAAGCAGGCTGCCAATACAGCTTGCTTCTATCTTAACTTTACGATTCATTAACCAGCCTACCCTGGCCAGATTGACGGTTACACGTTCAACGAATAGGACGAGCGAGCAATCTCCGTGGCTTGAACCATGTTACGAAGGGATGCGACCGTTTCTTCCTTACCGCGTGTTTTGAGGCCGCAGTCCGGATTGATCCAGAACAGCTTTGGATCCAGGACCCGCAGTGCACGCTCGATCATGCTTGTCATCTCTTCCACTCGAGGTACACGCGGACTGTGGATATCATACACGCCTAGTCCGATCCCTAATCTGTACGTATTGACCTCGAAGCTATGAATCAGCTCGCCATGACTGCGCGAAGTTTCAATCGAGATGACATCGGCATCCATCGCCTCGATCGAATCGATCATGTCWTGGAACTCGCAATAACACATATGCGTATGAATTTGCGTAGTCGGCTGAACCGTGCATGTGGTCATGCGGAAGGCTTTAACAGCCCAAGCGAGATACTCCGCTTGATCTTCCTCCTTAAGCGGCAACCCTTCGCGCACCGCTGGCTCATCCACCTGAATCATTCCTATGCCCGCCTGCTCCAGCGCCTCTACTTCCTGTCTTAGGGCATAAGCCAGTTGATAGGCGATCTGTTCCCGCGAGATATCTTCGCGGACGAACGACCAGTTCATAATCGTAATCGGGCCGGTTAGCATTCCTTTCACGGGCCGGTCCGTCTTCGATTGTGCATATTTCGTTTCCTCCACCGTCATCGGTTTCTCGAATGCCACATCCCCGAAGATCACAGGCGGTTTTACGCAGCGTGAGCCGTAGGACTGAACCCATCCAAACTGAGTGAAGGCAAAACCTCCAAGCTTCTCTCCGAAAAATTCAACCATATCCGTTCTTTCGAACTCTCCATGCACAAGCACATCAAGGCCAATCTCTTCCTGCAGCTTGATCCAAACATCGATTTGCTCTTGAATGAAGCGCTCATACTGCTCATGGCTCCACTCTCCCTTACGCCACGCCTGACGTGCCTTGCGCACCTCGGCTGATTGCGGGAAGCTGCCGATTGTCGTGGTCGGAAAAATCGGCAGCTGCCATTTGTTCTGTTGAGCGACATGACGCTCCGCAAACGGCAGACTGCGAACCGGATTCTGTGAACTAATCTCAGCAACTGCCTGCTGAATGTCATGGCGATTCCGCTCTCCGGATTGTTTCAGCGCCTGAAGCGCAGCATCGCATGCTTCCAGTTCCTTGGAGATTCGGGCTGCTCCTGTGGAGATTGCTTTTGTCAAAAGAACCAGTTCATTCAGCTTCTCGTCTGCAAAGGCGAGCGCCCCTTTCAATTCTGGCTGCAATTTCGTTTCGCTGCTCACCGTCACCGGAACATGCAGCAAGCTGCACGAAGATTGAACGATCAGGCGTTCAGGGGCTACGTATTTCGTCAGCTCTTCCAATTGTGACAGCTTCTCGCGAAGAGACGCCTTCCAAATACCCCGTCCGTCGATTATGCCGGCGCCCAACACCTTATTCGCAGGAAACCCTGACTGTTTAATGGCTTGCACATTGCCTTGGTATCCGTGCACCAGGTCAAGACCGATGCCGCTAACCGGAAGCTGGATAATATCCTGATAGTTTTCAACGGATTCAAAATAGGTTTGCAGCATGATGTTCAATCCCGGTGCCGAAGCCGCAAACGTTTCATAAATGCTGGTTAACCGCTTAAGATCGGCATCGCTTAATTTTGTAACGAGTATCGGCTCATCGATCTGTACCCATTGAACGCCTTCTTGGGCAAGCTCCTGAAGAATTTGTACATAGAGCGGTAACAATTTTTCCAGCCAAGCATCCGTCTCCGACGACTGATACCCTTTGGACAACTTCAGGAAGGTTAGCGGACCGACAATAACCGGCTTGCCTTCTATTCCGAGCTTCTCCTTAGCCTCCCGATAGGCTGCAAGGGGTCTGTTTTCCGTCAGTACCGGAGCAGCCCCATCCAATTCAGGCACGATATAGTGATAATTGGTATTAAACCACTTGGTCATTTCACTTGCCGTAGCATCCTTCGTTCCGCGTGCAATACCATAATATACAGACAATGGCACAACGCCGCCCTCATAAGAGAAGCGTTTCGGTACGATGCCAAACATCGTCGCCGTATCCAGAACATGATCGTAATAGCTAAAATCATTAACCGCAATAAGATCGATCCCGCTCTCCTGCTGCTTCCGTAAATGATTCAACCGAATCTCCTGCAGCTGCCTGTGAAACTCCGATTCTTCCAGCTTGCCTGCCCAGAATGCTTCCAGAGCTTTTTTCCATTCCCGATCAGCGCCAATACGCGGATATCCCAGTACACTGCTTTTTGCCATCTATGTAACACTCCTATACAAATTGTTACAAGAAAGATATCATGTATTGATCGGTATAGTGTAACTCATATAAGCTATATCTAGTTATAGCCTATGGCTATAGCTAGATTGGTATGCGTGAAACGCATGTTTCGCTTCAACGCAAAAAAACCGCAAAATGCGGTTTTTCATAAAGGTGTCTCTATGGATAGAGTCCGTCCCCGATATGCCTATTCTCTGATCCAAGCATCCAGCAAACGAAAAGTTTCTTTAGCCGAATCTATAATCTCATCCGGATCCTCCGCTGCATTGAGCAGCGCTTCCCGGAATTCGGTCCATCTTGGCTTGGTCTCTTGACCATATGCATAGAAATAACGTAGACCCGACTCCGGACTCAGCGGCAAGAACTTCATCAATTGTTTCGTAATGACTTGGCCACCAAGTGTGGATCCCTCAATAACATACAGATATCCAAATATTCGTGCTTGGCTGCTCAGCTCTGGCAATCGGCTGCACAGTGGCAATTGTGCAATCTCATCAGGATTCATTCCCAGATGAATAAGATCTTCTTCCAATAGGTTCGATTTCGTTCGGATTTCCAGATCCAAACCAAGATGGTTCACGGCACCCTCTGCCATCAGCTGCTCTTCGGCCGGTTTAATAAATCCGTAAAATTTCGCTAAATAAGACCGATATTGATCCATGGTCAAGGTCTGATCGAAGGCAGCTTTGGCGTATGGATTCTGTTCGATTCGTTCATGCTGTGCTGCCGTCTCTTCTCTTAACCGTTCTAAAATCCGTGTGCTCATGGATAACCCCCTCAATGTCTCGAGCTGAAATGCAAGGACAAGCACATCTGTAACAAACCGCTACAATTAGGTATCGGTCAGTCGATGAACCCTGCGATTAATATATCATAACGAGAATACTATGAATACATAGCAGGCTCAAAGGTGCCCGATATCATTCCCTTAAGAGAACAAATTCGATCTCTTCAGTGCATTACCTCGGTTATGAACACCCTGTAACGGATAAAGAGATAACATTTGTTATGCATATTGAAACACCCTATAATAAGTTTACTTCGGACTGTAAAGGAGCTTATCTATGAAGACAATTGGACTAATCGGGGGAATGAGCTGGGAATCCTCCATTGAATACTACAGAATGATAAATGAGCAGGTGAGAAGCCAATTGGGTGGCCTCCACTCGGCCAAATGCCTTATGTACAGCGTGAACTTCGAAGAGATTGAACGCTATCAATCCGAGGGGAATTGGAAAAAAGCCGGTGAAACATTAGGTGAAGTTGCACTTTCATTAGAAAAGGGCGGCGCCGATTTTATTGTGATATGCTCCAACACGATGCACATGGTACTAGATTATATAGAAGAAAGAATAAGAATCCCTGTGCTGCACATTGCCGATGCTACAGCTAATCAAATCCATGAACATGGGATTCGTACAGTAGGCTTGCTTGGAACCAAATATACCATGGAGCAGAATTTTTATAAGCAACGAATAGAATCTAATGGTATTCAAGTGCTCATCCCCAATGAACAAGATCGTGAGATCGTAAATAAAGTGATATACGAGGAATTATGTCTCGGTAACATCCAATCGGATTCAAAAACCCACTATAAAAAAGTTATTGAACGGCTGATTCAAGATGGTGCCGAAGGAATTATTCTGGGATGTACGGAGATCGGATTATTAGTAAAACCCGAGGATTCCAATGTTCCACTCTTTGATACAACCTCCATACATGCCAGTGAAGCTGTTCATAAATCATTGGAAGCAGACTCTTAATTCATAATCGGATATCGTTACAAGTTATCTATGCTGTTCAGCACCAGAATCAGCCCGGCAATACACAATACCCATGACAGAATCGATCCGGAGCTCTGCGAGATTTTCAGGCGCAGCTTCTCCAGCGGACGCTGCATCACGCGGCCGAATACGAGGTGTAATCCAAGCAGTAGGATTGGAGGCAGCACCATCACGATATTATATGCAGCCAGGATGGGCATCCATTGAACCGTTGTTAACTGAGCCGTAGTCATCAGCCCGATAGCCGCAAAGTACGGAAGGGCTGTTGCTACCTCCAGCAGGGACGTCGTGAATCCAAGTCCGATCATGGCTCCGAAGCTTTTGGATCTTGGACGGCGCGGCTCGGATGTTTTTTTCGTGGGGATAAAGAAACTGGCGACAAACAGGACACCGCCGACAACGGTCATGATCCAGCTTACCGTTCGATTTTGAAAAATGCCGCTTACGGATTGCAGAACAGCATCCAAACCCAGCATAAGCGCAGCGCCTATCAGGAAGTAGAAACCCGCCACTGTGAATAAATAAATGAATAAACGGGGGATTAACCGGTCCCGTTCGGTCAAGAGCAAATACACCGTTACGCCAAGTGTAGCTGGACTCAGCATGTCCAAGAGTGATAAGGCTCCAATGGAGAGCAGCAGTTCCAACGTCAAGATGTCTCCCCCACTTCTACTTGTTCTTTGTCCTTGCGTAATACATAAATTTCGAATGCCTGTTCCATGAAATGAAGAAGGGCATCCTCGATGGGATATAATCCCATCTGCTCTGACTGCGCCGGCGATTTACGGATCTCCCACAACTTATCTATGAAGGGATCTTCATCTTCAAATACCTCAAGTCGTTTCTCATCCATCCGTCGTACAATTCTCTGCACATCCGGTGAATCGGGACCGTCCTGCATCCGCCTTTTGAGCTGCCCCAACAGAGCGATCCACTCGAGAGAGTCGGGATCCGTGCTGTTCATATTAGGGAGTAGACTTAACAACTCTATTTCGCGCTTCTCAAACATCTGCTTCCTTAACGAATGCTTTAACGATGGGTCTCTTCCAGAGAGGTGAATCAATTTCTGAATGACATCCCAGCTTGTCTCACCTTCCATCGCAATGCTGTGAAGCACGGCTCGCAGCGCCGACTCCATCTGGTTCAGCTTTTTTTGTTCGTTCATTACGAAGTCCAACTGATTCATCAGGCTGGTGGACCAGTTCCATTCCGGGTTGGAAATCATATCCGATATTTCTTGCAAACTGAAGCCCAGCCTTTTCAGAAACTGTATTTGCTGCAGCTTCTTTAATTCCTCATCTCTGTATATACGATGCTTGCCCGGTGTTTTGGCGGCAGGAATCAGCAGGCCAATCTGGTCATAATAGCGCAGCGTTCTTACCGTAATCCCCGTCTGCTTGGATAAATCTTGAATGGGAATCAACTTCATCACCTGCTTTCCTAAAGTCTCGATAACTTCACTATACAGGATGACGCTACGTCACTTTCAAGCTTTTTAACGAGTGAACGCTCAAAAAACAAACAACGCCTCTTGAAGACTCAGGGAGTCAACAACAGGCGTTATCTGATTTAATTTTTCCTACCAGTTCCAAAGTATAGTTACTGTGTCAGCCCTTTAGCGTGCAGATACGCTTTCTTGTATTCGGCTGCTTTATGGGCGATCAAGCTGTAATCCTGCCGCTTCAAAGCTTCGCTTGTCAGATCTGAGCCAATACCGACGGCTATAGCCCCCGCCTTAATCCATTCGCCAAGATTATCAAGCGAGACACCACCGGTCGGCATGATATTCGCCTGCGGCAGCGGGCCTTTGATCGCCTTGATCATCGACGGATCATACAGATTGCCAGGGAACAGCTTGACAATGTCCGCCCCCAGTTCCAGTGCTTCCTGGATTTCCTTGATCGTCATCACGCCCGGCATGACCGGAATCCGATAGCGGTTGCACAGCACGACGGTTTCCCTGCTCACGCACGGCCCAACCACAAACTCGGCGCCGCTCAATATCGCAGCACGCGCAGTTTCCGGATCAAGCACTGTACCTACCCCGATGATGGCATAGGAGGAAGGGTCTTCGGCGTTCCAAGAATATTTGCGCGACAACGTTTCAATGGCCCGGAGCGCAAACGGTACGGTCATCGTCACCTCGATCACTTTAATGCCGCCGGCAATCGCCTGTTCGGCCATCTCCACAACCTGCTCCGGTGTTTCGCCGCGCAGAACCGCGACCACGCCTTCTTCTGCTATTTTTTGAATCAGCTGCAATTTCTTCATCTTAACTCCTCTTTTCTATTCGATAACTACACAGAATACGATTCAAACGTACATTCCGCTCCGTTTATCGTTCTCGCTGAGCTGCCTGAAGCCATAACCTTCAGATGCACTCGATCCTCGGTCATCCATCCTGTATACGCAACCTCAAATCCGCCGTCAGTCTTGAATTCCGGCCTGTGCCCGGACATTTGCCGTGCGAACGCTGCCAGTTGTCCGATCCCTCTGTTCTCCGCTTCCCGAACGGTTACCGCTTCTACGGTGAGAGCTATTCGAGGGCCATGGCAGACGGCCAGATGATATCCGGACTGCTCCTTAATGTCATAAGCCGTCCCGGGGCTCAAATGTACGGCAAAATAAACCTCATCTACCTTGCCGTACAAAGCTTCCGCCTCATACAGCCATTCTCCTTCCGGTAGAACGCCGACAACCTCACCGCCACCATCACCTGCTGGTTCAGGCAGCGGATACAGTGCAAGCACCACATTTTTGTGGTACAGCACCTCCATCCACTCACTCTGGTGGCGGGGATCGCTTCCTGAGGGATCATATCCCTCTCCCGGGTGAAAAAAATACAGCTGATTTGCCTTGCCGCCAGTGCGGACAGGCAGGCTGAACATCCAGCGCAGCTGCTCGTTGTCGAACTCACGAACCCGCTCCCACAATCCGCCAGCCGCAAAATGTTCCGTCACATAAGCGTAGGAGTGCAGCTGCCGCATCTCGCCGTCAACTGATTTCATCAGAGCCTTGCGCACTTCGGTCGCTTCGCTTCGATCCAGGGCTAAACGACGATCAGCTTCCGGAGCTTCGTGGAATAGAAAACCGGCGTACTCCGTGCGCGGCATCTCCTCCGGAAGGCTGAAATCACCGAACTGGACATAATCGTGAAGCACATTGGCATCCCTCGGTGCATCATGCGGCCATCCTCTGGAGTGGGCTCCTATCCAAGCGCCTTTCAAATAATAGGGCGTGCGCAGGCTCCACAGCTCATCCAGAAGTTCATGAAGCTTCCGCTTTAATTCCGGTTCCTCCATTAGTTCCAACGCGCAGGTGAACGCCTGTGTCCAATGCCAGAACCACGGCAGGCACCCGTATTCTGCCATGCCTTCACGCCGGAGCAAGCACAGGGTATCCCGAAGACTTTGTTTTCCGTCCTCCAGAAGTTCCTTATCATTGAACCGATGGCCGAATATTAGCTTGGCTGCCGTATATTTAGCCTCATGATGATTGCACACGGTGAGCGGCTTGCGAAAAAATCCTCCGTGGTATATGTGTTCCAGTCCAGCCTCAAACTCAGCCGCCAGGCCCTCGCTCATCTCACTTTCAAACTTGCGATGGAAAAAAACCATCAAGCTCCCCATTAATTCAACCGGCAGCGCATGTGGACTCGCCTCTTCCGGCTTCGGTCCCAGGTTCAGCGGCCAGTGTCCGGACATCGGACTCTTCGCGTCCTTGTTCTGCAATCGCAGCACCCGACCCAGAACCTCCTCCGCCAGCCGTCTACCCTCCTGCCGGTTAAACTGCGGATCAATCTCAAGGTCTAGCGAAGCTGCAAACAGATAAGAGGCATAGTAGAAGTTATCACGCACATCCCCATGAAACCACAATCCGCTGGGTAATAGAGGCTGCCTCCATGCTTGTTCCGCAACGTTCCGAACAATCCGGTTCATTCTCTCTTTATAATCGTTCATTTGTTCTCCTTTCCCAATCCGATGATAAAGCTGCTTCCCAACATAATGAAAATAAAAAACGAACTTAAAGAAACCTAATTCGAACCCATATAAACATTAAAAACCTAAATGAACAAAAAGGGAAGCTATTTTTCAGAACCCATGCCATCATTTATCTTGTTTGCAGGAAAAGCCCGACCAGAGGGATTTTCTGGCCGGGCATGTTGTATCGATGAACTGTATGATCCGTGTCGTTATGGACTATTTGTCTTCCCCATCCTGTACGAAATTGAGCACAGCTTCATCCACTGCCGCGGTCTGTCCAAGGTCCGGTTGATCTGACAGCTCAACTTCGCAAGATTCGGGACCGCCTTGCAGTTCAAATAGAACCAGCTCGTTCTCCCCTTTACGCAAAAAAGGGCGGGGAATATACAAGGCCTTCTGCGGCCCCGCGTTCCAGTACCGGCCGAGATTAAAGCCATTGATCCAGGCGACGCCTTTGGTCCAGCCATCAAAGCGAAGAAACGTGTCTCCGATATCCTCCACCCGAAATCTGCCGCGGTAAAATCGGGGGAAGCCCGCGTTTTCCGACTCCGGCATGGACAGCTCTTCTTGCTCCGCCCGCCCAACATCCGTAACCGGTGTATAAGAGAGCGATGACAGCATCTCTGGCTCCAGCGGCAGGGTTCGGATCGTCCAGTCGTACAGGAACTGGTTATCGATTCTCACGCCTTCCGTGATTCCCTTGGAATCGCGGATCAGCGGCCCGTAATTGATCCGGCCCATGTTCTCGACAAGAATATCCAGCCTCGCTCCGCCTGCGGGTACGGTAATATCGAGAGGCTCTGATTTCCATCGTTCGATAATGCCAACCGGCCGACCGTCAAGAAATACCTGCGCGCGATCACGAACCTCCTGAATATGCAGCTGCTGTCCTTGCCGCGGTCCCTGAATAAATGTACTGTACAATATAAAGCCATAGGACTGTCCGAATTTTTCCATCGGCTGGGTGCATACGCTTTGTATCGGTTCTGAGAGATGCTCTAGATTGGCATCCGCAAACAGATCGGCCATTTCAGACAACGCGACCTTTCCGTAGGCTGCCTTTGGAATGGGATCCGGGAAGACACACCCCGGCTTAAAACCATGCTTGCTTAGCACTGTCCGCACCGCCTCATATTTCTCCGTCTGATCCCCCCATTCCGTCAAAGGGGCATCATAATCATAGCTTGTCGTTGTTGGTTCATATGCCTGGATGTGATTCGCTCCACTGTAAAAGCCAAAGTTGGTTCCGCCATGAAACATATACATATTAATCGAGGAACCCTTCTCAAGCATTTCATCCAGTACGCCGGCGACATCTGCCGCATCCCGCACATGATGGTCCTCCATCCAGTGATCGAACCAGCCGTTCCAGAATTCCATGACCATCAGCGGCTCTTCCGTACGATATTCCCGGTATTTGCGGAAGGATTCTTCTACCCGGGAACCGAAATTCACCGTTGCGTGCACATCGCCAAGCGTCCCGCCCAGCAGCATTTCGTCGGTTGGCCCATCCGAAGTAAAGAGAAGCACATCAACGCCGCGCCGAACCAGTCCTGCGCGCAAATATTCCAGATAAGCGTGGTCGTTGCCGTAACTGCCGTATTCATTCTCGACCTGAACCGCCAGAATCGGCCCTCCGTGTGTGGACAGCAGCGGAACCAGTCTCGGGATCAACTCGTCGTAATAATGATCCACCTTGCTTAAATAGAGCGGGTCACTGCAACGAAGCCGGATTTCTCCATAACCTAGCAGCCAGCCCGGCAAACCTCCGAATTCCCATTCCGCACAGATGAACGGGCTCGGTCTGACAATGACATGCAGGCCCAGTTTCCCGGCTATTTCGATAAACGATACAATATCGGCCATACCGCTAAATTGAAATTCCCCTTCTTTGGGTTCATGTACATTCCATGCGATATATGTTTCAACGGTATTAAAGCCGCAGGCCTTTAATTTTAATAGCCTGTCCTTCCAATATTCAGGAACGACACGGAAATAGTGAATCGCTCCCGATATGATCCGGTACGGCTGCCCGTCCAGCAAGTACTGCCCGTTCTTCCATGTGAGCATTCCCATTACAGATCCCCTCCACACCTATATAAAATCCAGCATTTATTCCCCGCAGCGATAAACCGCAATGCTTTTGATTTTCGGACTTGCTGCCGATTTCAGTACACGTAAACGCACCTTGTCGGGAGACACTGGAGCGAACGCATCGATTTTCTTATGACCGATCGCGCTGCCGAGTGTAAGCTCGAGCCACGCTCCATCAATGAAGGCTTCCAGCACATATTGACTCACCCGTTCCCCGAAAGCAATGTCCTCCATAACAACGACATGATTGATCACGCATGTTCGGGGAAGGGTTAGTTCAACGACTTCTCCCGATCCCGAGCATTCGGCCAGGGCATGACCAAACCGACGCTCGATCTCTCTGCCAAATGCCAGAAGCCGCTTTACATCGGCTTCCGGAAGCAGCCCGCGCTGGTCTGGAGCGACGTTGAGCAGCAAGGTCGCCCCATGTCCGACCGACCGATAATAGATTTCCATTAACTGATCCACGGTCAACAGCAAGTGTTCTTCATCCGGATGCCAGAACCAACGGTCTTTTCGGATGGGGACATCACATTCTGCGGGCACCCAGCCCGGCGTCTCCGGCAGCCACTTCAGCGATTCTTCGCTGAACATGCTGCCCCGCGAAGAATCGGCCGTGTTCCAGCAAGGATACGGAGCCACGCCATCCTCATTGCCGACCCAACGGATCGTGGGGGCGCCCATATTAAACACCATGGCGCCGGGCTGATACCTTTTAACGAGATCCATGATACGGGGCCAGTCATATTCGCGGCCTTCCGACCCTGCGCCGTCAAACCAAATTTCCACAAGCGGACCATAGCCCGTTAAGAGCTCCTCCAATTGTCTGCAATAAAAGTCATCATACTTTTGCGGGTCGGCATAACACGGCTCGTGCCTGTCCCAGGGGGATACATAAATACCGAAGCCGATGCCCTCTTCACGGCAAGCATCCGCGCACTCTTTTACGACATCGCCCTGACCCTCCTTCCACGGACTCGAGGCTACGGAATAGTCCGTTGTCGCCGTCGGCCACAGGCAAAAACCGTCGTGGTGCTTGGCCGTCAATATGAAATAACGGAATCCGGCTTCCTTCGCGGACCGGACCCACTGTTTAGCATCCAGGCGGTTCGGATTAAACAAAGACGGAGCATCCTTGCCTTCCCCCCATTCCTGGTCGCAGAACGTATTGATTCCGAAATGGCAGAACATCCCGAGCTCCATGTCCTGCCAGGCTAGCTGCTCCAGCGAAGGAACAACAAGCTGGTCCTTAAGCTTTCTTGATATGAACATAACTTCCCCTCCAACTCTCACCAGTCGTAAAAAAAGGGCTTTGGGGAAGCCCGTTAAATGGGCCCCCCGAAACCCGTTTCCTACCAGGATTCTCATACCTCGTGCATTGCCCCGTTACTTGACAACGCCTTTTTCGTTGATGACTTTTGTAGCCTCATCAACCATCCATTGTTGAACCTCATCAATTGGTTCGTTGCTGAGCATGAATTTCGCAAAGCCGTCATTAATGATCTTGGTCAATTCCGAAGTATCCGTCATCATGACTTTGGCTGCATCAAGATACTGGATTTCATCGCTAAACAGCGTATATTTCAACGACTCCATATCGTACTTATCCTCTTTACCGGCAACCAGCTTTGTCAACAATTCTTCGTTATTCGCTTTCTTGTAGCCAGAGAACTCGAGTCTGTTATCCGAATCGGCTGTTGTCATGAATCTCATAAGCTTGAAGGATGCTTCCTTGTTGGTGGAATTGGCACCCAGCGCCAGCATATTGCCGCTGGTGAAGTATTTTCCTTCATACTCTTTAGGTTCCGATCCTGCAGGAGGCACAGGTACAGGAGCGAAAGCTGTTTTGAAATCATGCGGATATTGCTCGGTATTGCCTGGATCCGCTACCGTAAAGTTACCTGTAAGAATCATAGCAGCTTCTTCATTAAAAAATTCAGTTCGGTAGTTCAGCTTCGCGGCAAGCACGTCACTGTAAGGTTTGGCCGACTTGTCCGTCTCCTCCATATCTTTGCGGAGCTGGAAGAAGTATTTGTAGGTCGGATCTGCCAGAATGGTCGTTCCGTCCTCATATACGAACGGATCTTTCATCATGGTTTGCGCAGGAGCGTTCATATATAGCTCCCATGTATGGAAGTAAGAACCGTAACGCTTGTCAACGCCTTCGCCCTTGGTCAGCTTTTTGGAATAGTCGCGGTAATCATCCCACGTCCAGCCGAATTTCGGAACCTCAAGTCCCGCTTCATCCAGGGCATCCTTGTTGAGCATCACATAGTTGGTGCTCTTGGTGTACTGCATGCCATAATACTTGTCTTCTAGCTTGGCATTAACAAAGTATTCGTCTTCCGGAACGAGACTTTCCTGCTTATAGAACTCGTTCAGGGGAGCAAGGGCTCCACGTGAGGCCCGTTCGAGAACTCCGCCCAAGCTTGGGAATTGAATAACATCGATCGCTTCACCGGATGAAATCAGGAAATCCAACTTTTTCAACATTTCCACGGAATCGCCGGGAACCAGGACCACATGCTCGACCTTGATATTCGGATTCTGATCCATAAATTCCTGGAGCATGGCGTCCGTACCCGCCTGTTGAGCTTCGTTATCCCAGTTGTAGTACTTGACGGTAACCTGCTTGTCCGTCTGACCGCTTCCACCGTTCGTGCTGGCACCGCTTTCTGACCCGGATTTCCCGCAGCCGCTTAAGACCAGGGTGCTCACCAGGATCGTGCTAAGAATGACGGATAATCTGTGTTTACTTTTTTTCTTCATCTTACTTCCCCCTGCACAGATAAATTGGTTGTGGTGCTGTTTTCATGTTCATTATAGGCACCCGCATGGCTGATCAAGTGCACAATTTTGAGGTTCTAGGATTACATTTTTGACTTTCCGAACTTCTGAATTTTGACTTTTGACTTCGTATCAACCTTTTACCCCGCCCAAAGCAATACCGTTTATAACCTGCTTTTGCAATGCGATGAACACAATGACCAGCGGAATGATTGCCGAAACTGACGCCATCATCATAATGGCATAGTTGTTGGTGTAGTCATCACGGAACAGCGTCATCCCCAGCGGAATCGTGTATAAATCCTTGTCCAGCAAGAAGATGAGCGGATTCTGGTAATCGTTCCAGGTCCATATGAATTTAATAATCGCTACCGTAGCAAGCACAGGCTTGCACAGCGGAACCATAATGGAAGCAAATGTCCGCAGATGACCCGCTCCGTCAATTCTGGCCGCTTCCAAGTATTCATCGCTGATCCCGTTCATAAATTGACGCAGCAGGAACGTAAAGTAAATTGAGAACATGCTCATGAAGATGATGGCCTCATGCGTATTGTAGAGTCCAAACCAGCGAATGAGCAGAAACCGCGGAATGAGCGTCGCCTGATCCGGAATGATCATGAACGAGAGCAAGGCCATAAAAACAAGATTCCGTCCCTTGAATCGAATCTTCGTCAGTGCATAACCTGCCATGGATGAGATAATCAGGGTGATTAGGGTCGTAATAATCGCTATTTTAAAAGAATTAAAATAGAAATCATAGAAGGGAACTCTTCCCATCCAGACCATCTTGAAATTGTACGCCAGATTCACCTTTTCCGGTATCCATTGAATCGGGAAAGATTCACCTTTTCCGGTATCCATTGAATCGGGAA
>NZ_JBNDYG010000039.1:0-53214 GCF_049893405.1 Paenibacillus sp. Dod16 | reverse complement strand
CTACCAGTAGTCTAAGTCAGAATCCTCAGAATTCTAGCACACAACTATATATCAGTATTATAACTGAATTATGATAAACTCAGAAAAATCAATAACTTCAGAACACAACTTTAATACCAAATAACAACGACGACCCTTGTAGAATGCAAATAAAGTTATAGCAAATTAAAGTTGTATTGAGCAATGGAAAGTCATATCAGAGTCGAGCAGATGCAGGTTATTTCCTGACATTTGCTCGGCTTTTCTTATAGAGGGGGAGTGTACAGAATCCCTAAGTTTGATATCGCCCCGGCATTGTTATTGTCTATCGAGATAAGATATTTGAGGACACTGGTTCCGCTATATTTCCTTGTTCTTACCATTTCGCAGCAACATGCGGACAAGAGATCCGCTATTACGAGTTATTTGGTGGATTAACCCGTGATTATGGTCCAATAGCAGATCCTGTGTCCGCGTGAACTCCATAATGGGCCGATTCCATCTAAATTACGGATCCTCTGTCCTGGTATCAGAAGATATAAATGTCAAACGGCTACTTTGTTTTAAAATGAAATTAGGATCACCTAGAATTACATCAAAACATTAATAACTAATGGCTTCGCCCTTTATTTTAGAGAGCGAAGCCATTAGTCGTTTTTAGGGATTTAGCGGACGGCTCGCTATAGGCGTCTTATGGAAACCAAAATGGAGAAGGGAAGATACCGGAAAAACATTGCCTTGTAAATCTATGTATTCGTTGAAATTCCTACAAAATGGGCCATCCGATACGAATATAGTGATATCAAGGATGTATAGTAGATTTTGTTCCTTTCTAACTCCAACCTGCAGCTTCGCTGGCGAACCTGCAGGTTGGCCCAGTATACTTAAATAACAATACTGTCTTCCAAAGCCGCGAAAAAGCGGTTTTTTGATTTGATCAAGTTATTTATAAATCAATTGTTCGATTTATAAAGAATTTATTAACTTTTCAAACCCATCAGTAAATCGAACTAGAATGGATAGCAAGGGGAGGATAAAGCATGGAGCAGAAGTACAGCCATGAATATCAAGAACATAAGGGCAATCTGTTAATCGTTGAGGATGATTCCGGAATTGGTAGGGTCGTGAGAGATCATTTGCGCCGTGAGAATTATGCGGTAACGTGGGCAACAACAGGGCTGGAATGCTGGGGGGATTTCTGCAATGGAGAATATGATCTCGTCTTGGTAGATCTGATGCTGCCGGAAATGGACGGCTTTACACTGAGCAAAAACATTCGGTTGAAAAGCGAAGTTCCCTTGCTGATCATGAGTGCGAGGAGTGAAGATGAGAGCAAAATCCAAGCATTTGGACTCGGAGCGGATGATTATATCACCAAGCCCTTTAGCCTGACTGAGCTTACTTTAAGGGTGGAGGCCCACCTGAAGAAATTCCGGAAATACCAAGGGAGCGAGGAAGGGAAATCTCACCTGTTGTGCTATCGGGGTGGACTTACCGTTGATCCGGTTTTGAAACAGGCTATGTATGGAAATGAATTGCTGGCACTTACGAGTAAGGAGTGGTCACTCCTGCTGTTACTTTCCACCCATCCAGGGCGTCATTTTAGTAAAAGCGAGCTATATGAACATGTTTGGCAGCAAAAAGTTGTGGACGGCGGGAATACGGTCACTGTGCATATTAAGAGCCTGCGGGCGAAGCTTAAAGAAAATATTCGAACACCCCGATATATTCAAACGGTGTGGGGCAGCGGTTATCGTTTTATCGGTGAGTTCTTATAATGAAGCTTAGGACATGGTTGCTTATTGCTTTTCTAGTGCTCATGCTGCTCCCTCTCGCAGCCGGAATCATGCTGTACCAGCTTATTGGGAAACTGGATGAGCAACGCTCGTTCGCCGATTATATGTCAGCCTCGAAGGAGATATCTGCAGCAGAGACATATTTGCAAAAACCTGAACTCTATCATTTCAATTCTACCCGGGACGAGCGCGAATTGAACGCATTGACGAGTGATGCTTTAAAGATTGAATTATTTAGCCCAAACGGCGTGCTTATTTACTCATCGATGATTGACAGTCAGTATACGGAATTTGTTCAAACCACTGAGAGTCTGTACGCAAAATTGTACCAGACGCAAATCAATCCGCGAAGTTATGTGATGAAAAAACCCGTGTTCGTAGATGGTGAAATCGCAGGAATATACCGGATCACGCTGGCCAGGAATGAGTGGAAAGAAGGAGTAAGACATCGGAGTCTATGGGTAGCTGGTTTACTGTGCCTGTTTATAACGGCTTTGTTTATCATCGTTCTGTTGCTCACCCGGCGTAAGTTGATCTTACCGATGCGTATGCTGACAAAACAAATGAGAGCTTTTGCCTTAGGGGAACCGGTGCCTGAGTCTGTATACCGAGGCGGTGGTGAGATGGAAGAGCTTATGAATCACTTTGTGGAAATGAGAAAGACAATCGAAGCTTCGCGTGAAAAGCTATCAAAGCAACAGGAAGAGAAAGCTTTCATGACAGCTGCTCTGTCCCATGATTTAAAAACACCGCTCACTTCCATTCGGGCCTATGCTGAAGAGCTCGGTAATTTAAAGTTAACAAGAGAGGAAAGTCAGGAATACCTTGCACTCATGATCGGACAGGCCGACAGGATGAGGCATATGCTGGATGATTTGAATTTATATGCTTCCTTGGAATCCAAAATAACAAAGGAAATGCACGTTAAGGTGGACAGTGCGGAATTCATGGAAATGCTGCTGGAGGGGTATGAACCTCTCGCATCGGTTAAAAACATACATTTGGAATCAACTCTTACAGTTAGCGGCGAATTGGAATTAAATCCTCAACTGATGATGCGGATGATGGATAACCTGATCTCCAATGCTATCCGGTATACGCCAGAGGGAGGAAAGCTTTACCTTGGCGCAGTATCCACTTGTTTTGAGATTCCGGAGTGGGTATTCCCACCGTTTAAATCTGTTGTGCATCAGCACTTCAATCAAGAAAAAGCGAAAATTCTGTTGTTGATTCAGAACGATGGAGAGCACATCCCCATGGAAATTCAGGCGATGCTGTACGAACCTTTCTATCAAGGGGAAACTTCTAGAAATCAAGCGGGTTCAGGCAGCTTCGGGCTTGGTTTAACCATTGCTAAAATGGCGATTGAACAACACCAAGGAACGATTATGCTTTTATCAGAGGCGCCGTACGGAACGCTCGTCATATGCGGATTGCCTATTTCAGATAAGGAGAGTTGAGATATGATACAGACAAAGAAAAGGGTTAGAAACATATTAAAAAGAAAACAATTGATTTTCCTTCTAGGGACATCTCTACTGTCAGGTGCACTGATGACAGGCTGTCAGACAGGAGAAGCATTGGCTTATACGGGTGAAGAAATGGTGGAAAAAGCCATTGAAGAGAATAACAAGCCCTTCTCTTACTATGCCGAAGCTGAGATGAACCTTATCGAAGGAGATAAGAGAACGGAATCTATGTCGATTAAAGAATGGTATAACGCAGAGAACGGCAATATGCGTAACGAGATCGCTACACAGGGAAACGATCAAAGCGTGTCCGTGAATGATGGTAAACAGATCATTGTCTATGAGAAAGCCAGAAATACAGCTTATATTATGGATGCCGAGGTGGTTGGACCCCTTAAAAGCTCTCCAAAAGAGAAAATGCTGAGCCAGCTTGAACGCATGCGGAGTACCCATTCCATTGAAACAGTGGCGAAAGAGAAATGGCTTGGGAATGACGTATATCATATCAAGGCGACTCCGCTTGAAGAGGGTAAAAGCACGTTGATTGGTTCTCAGGAGTACTGGGTCAATGCCAAAAACTGGATGGTTGTTAAATCCAAAGTCACAACAGGAGATATCACATCTGAGTTCGCATATAAGCTGTTGGATGAATCTCCGGAATTTACTACTGATACATTTAAACTGGAGCTCCCGGAGAATGTTGAAATGATCTCAATGGAGGACTTCGGTCCGAAATCCGTGACGGTTGAAGAGGCAGAGGCAGCTCTAGGCCACTCGTTCTTGCAGTTCCCTGCCGAAAGTTTCAATCAAATATCTGTAGAAATGTTTGAAGGTAGCGGAGAGTTGGATCGAACCGAAGTGATGATAAATTACCTGGAGGAAGGGAAGACGGCTTTAAGTCTGTCCGTGTTCAAATCTCCCGAGAACGAGGATCAGGAAGAAGAGTTTGGAGAACCGGTGATGGTCAGAGGTCACAAGGGGGACTATTTAAAAGAAATCGAAGTCATCAGCTGGGATGAGGAAGGTCTGAGATACACCCTGATGGCTGCGCAACAGGGTACCCAAAATAAGCTGGATCAACTTCTTGAATGGGCAGAACTACTGACAGACACGAGACCTGAGTAACATGTATGTAATTAAAATTGAACTATAGAGTTACGCCGTCCGATAATCAGAAACCCTGTACTTGTTCAAAGGCACAGGTTTTCTCGCATTTGGATTCATTCAAAATTTAAGGAAGGATTATCCTATAACGATTGATATCTATAAGTATAGCAAAGAGGCTGCGCCCCTGAAGATTAAGGGACACAGCCTCTTTGCTATACTTACTCAATCGATTCCACCTGAATGACAGGTACCTGCGTGATCTGACCGGATACGGTGCTGTCACTACTTCCGTTATGTTCTTGTTGAACATCATCTGGATTGATTTCCTCTGTAGTGACGGCGTCACTTGGATTCTCGGTTTCATCTATAACGTCTCCATTGTGTCCATCAACCTGCTCGGTCTCCTGATCAGCAGGGTCCGGAATAGCGGAACTCTGGCTTCCCGGGATCTCCAGCTGCTGATACTCGCCATTGAACGTACCGATTAGCGTCGCGCTCCCGGCAGGAAATTCCAAGTCTCCCCTTAAGACGATATGGTATCCATCGCGTTCTGCAACGACTTCACCATAGCCACTCTCCAGGATATGGACAGAGAAGCGAACCTTCTCATTCGGATACTTCTCGATATTAGCGATATCGATGTCGGTATAATGAACTTGATATCCTGTGAATCCGTATTGGTCTCCCTGACGCTCGAAGATGGCGATCTCGTCGGGGCTGGCTCCTTCCAGATTGGTGACCAGCAAAGACTTATCCGGCTGGACCTGGTAGCCTTCGGCCGTGAACTGGAACAGCAGCGTCAGATTGGCATCTCTGGCTTCATACCCTGAATACAATACCAGTCCGGTTCCTGCATCGCCCTCCACAAGAATGACTGGATTCTTAGCGGTGCTAAGCGATTCCTCAACTGAAACCTGTTGGATGGCGATGTCGGACGGGTAATCATGGTTTTGGAATAATTGCACCGTTTCATCGGCTTTCAAGACCGCTAAATAGATGATATTTCCCTCATCGACTCCAATGGCATAGGCCAATCCTCCAAAGCGATTCCCGCCTCCGCTTACGTAGCTGAAGCTTCCTTTGAGACCCGCCGTTTGAAACAAACGAATCGGATCGTGGATCGTCCAGGCCAATTCGGCAGCTTGTTGTTTACCGCTGATATCCTGGTATCCCGACAACGCATCATAAAGAGCTATCGCTTCCTCGTAGTTCTGATCTTGTACCATCCCATCGGCAGCTGCAATCCACCGATTCATCTGATTCTGAATATACGCCATGATTTCCGCGTTCTTCCGCTCGTTCCGTTCCAGGTACTCACTGTACCCCATGGCGTGCGAAGCAAAATCGGAGGGCCGCTCTCGCTGGACATCCTTTTGCAGCATGGTATACACAAGTTCATCGGTCTTGCCGTTCAACCAGGCAGCCGGCAGTGATCGGCTGGCATATTCGGAGCTCATAGACTGCGACCAATTCAACATGTCGGTATACTGTCCGGCTCCTGCCAGACGGGTTAGAATCATTTCGTCATAACGCTGGAACAGACGGAGCAGCTTGTCATTCTTCTGCTTCTCCCCGCCGTAGAATGAATCGGGAATACGGAGCAAATTCCATTTGAAGCTGTTGTCGTCATACTTTTGCTCTTCAACCAGTTCATCGGCCTGACGGTTAAACAAACCAATGAACTGCAGGAATATCCGTTTCACATCGTCGGGGATTCCGTAGAACGCAGCAATTTCATCGTAGTAGGAAGCATAAGCCCCTTGTTGCCCGGCAAGTTTCAGCTCCGCGTCAAGCAATTCGGCATACACGTTCATAAAGCCGGAAAAATCGCCTGCTTCCCCGACCCGGCTCAATCGATGATCAAGCGAGGAAAGGCTCTGCTTCATGGAAGTAATGGGTTCAAGCTCTTGCAGTCTTGAGGCAAGCAGCTCTTCTTTATATAGAAGGGAGCGATTATTTCGCGCTTTTTGATACCATTCTTCTGCCTGAACGAGCTTCTTCTGAGCATACAATAGCTCTGCTTGCGCCATCGATTCGATTTTCTGATAGATATGAATTCCCTTATATCCGATCAGCAGCAGAAGGACTATACATAAAAAAAGATACAAATTACGCAGGGTTAGCGTGTTTTTCATCGTCATAACGGTATAGCCCCTCTAATCCCATTTTTGAAAATCAGGGTCCGAGCGGTAGTGTTCATTATAAATGGCCGACACCCGGTCCCGCAGGCCGTTCCACGACAAGCCGGGATTGCGGCGTACGATCTGATACAAGCGGAGGAAGCGATATCTCGGCAATCCATCCGCATAGCGGCTAATGAAATCAGGGAAGGTATCGATGTATTTTTTCTTCCGTACCGCTGCCCCGGCGGCGTCGATCATAATCTGCCTGCCTTGCTCCATCCGCAAAATGTTGGATTCATGGTCGAGCAGGTATTGGATGGCTTTGCTGTTAATCAACTCGCGTTTAATTTTGGCGATTTCACCGATATAGGCGGCTAAGTCCGGATCAAAATCATCCAGCAGCAGCGGCTCAAGCTCAAGCTCCATATCCTTGCGCAGGCTGAAGCTTTGAAGGAGAACGATCTGCTGCAGACGGATGCGGTCATTTCGGACCAAAAAGGCAATTTCCCTGACGATTTCATACCCTAGCTGGGCATCTTCTTTGATGGCGGCAGAAGCCGTCGCTTTGTTCAGGTCAAGGCCTTCAAGAATCTGTTTTCGCTGACTTCTTATAAGCTTGTCCAGAGCGTGCAGGGTCTCGGAATGCAGCACTCGCCGCTGGATCAGCCATAACCATACAAGCAGGACCACCATACAAGCAAAGGAGATCACGATCTGCAAGAAGGTCTGACTAAGAAGCACGGCAGAGAGCCCTATTATATAGAAGAGAAGTCGGTCACTCTGTATGGAACGCTTGGCCATTTTCTCTGCAAGTTCCATAACGGGAACAAGGGCGTTGCGTTTACAGTGAGCGCAGCTGTCTTCCCAAAGAATCGTGAAATGGTGGCAATGTTTGCAAACCCTTAACTTTTGGTAGACATATCTCGTTTTACTATAGGGGCGAAGTTGTACGGGTTTTTTTTTATCCATGCTGTTCCCTCTGTGAGTTGGCAACTTCAAGCAGAGTCTGATGCAGCTGCTCCGGTGTCGGGGCGTTCTTCTTACGCTTGAAGTAGGCCGTGATCTTGATGATGACAAAAAGAAACAAAATCCCGAGACATCCGTATGTAATCATATATCTATTCCTTTCGGCATCGTATTTGTTCGAAAATGGCGGGTGAGGCTTGTGTCCTAAGTCCGGGTGGTACGACTGATTATGTTGAACTTTGGCAGGTATAATTATATCATATGGACATAGTGCTGGTATATTTTAGTGATTAGCATGGTATTTTCTATATAAATACACCAGAGAAATGGATGTTCCCGGTATGTTTTTAAGCTTTCTTTCATGTAATTTTAAGACTTATTGCCTACAGTTAGACTAATGGTCTGACAAACGAACCGAGGCATCCACCTGATGCTAGACTAAATGGATGAAGGAGTAATTCGATGTTACGTAAAAATAAATGGCTGCTCTCTTTGATGGCAGCGGTGCTGCTGACCCTGACCTGGAGCGGAGGAACCATGCCTCAGGCAATAGCTGCCTCGCAAGGCTCCAAGATTGATGCCGTACTGGTGATGGATGCCAGCAACTCCATGAAAAACAGTGATCCGGAGAGGATCAGCAGCGAAGCGATGAAGATGTTTATCGACATGCTGGCCACCACCGGCGACAAGGTCGGCGTCGTATCCTATACTGACCGAATTCAGCGGGAGAAAGCGCTGCTTGAAATTCAGTCGGAGGCGGACAAGACCGCGCTGAAGGAGTTTATCGATCAGCTGGATCGCGGTCCGTACACGGATATGTCCGTAGGCCTTGATGAAGCCGTGAAAGTGCTGAAGCAGGGAATGGACCCGGCGCATGCGCCGATGATCGTTGTTTTGGCCGACGGTAACAATGATCTGGATCCAAACACAGGCAAGACGAGCCAAGAAGCGTCAGATCAGTTAGAGCAAGCCGTCAAGGAGGCCAAGGGGAGCGGCATCCCGATTTATACGATCGGGCTGAATGCCGACGGGAAGCTGAATAAAGAAACGTTGGATGAATTGGCAAACCAAACGGGGGGCAAGTCCTTTACTACCAGTTCGGCGGATGACCTTCCGCAAATATTAAGCGAGATTTTTGCCAGCCACCAGCAGCTTAAGATCGTTCCGGTACAATCCATTACCGGCAATGGAAGCTATCAGGAAGTTACGGTTCGTGTGCCGAATGCGAACGTGCTGGAGGCGAACATTTCCATTATGTCCTCAAGCCCGGTCGACGTGAAGCTGGTCGATCCTGCCGGCGCTGAGCAGACTATTCCTTCGGGCAATGTCCTGCGATCTACTTCCAATTCCTACTCGCTGCTCAAGCTGCTGAAGCCGCAGCAAGGCGATTGGAAGCTGCAGGTGAAAGGCGTATCGAAAGACAAAATCGACATTAACCTCGTATTCAACTACGACCTGGAGCTGACCATGGATCCTCCGCCACCTTCAAAGGTAAAGGCAGGAGACACGATCGATATTAAGGCATATCTCGTCAGCAATGGACAGAAGCTGCAGGATCAGGAGCAGTATGGCAATATGACGGCCAAGCTGTTGGTTAAGGATCTGGACACCGGGGACGAGTCAGAGGTCGAGCTTGAGAATAAAGGCGGCAGCTTTGAAGGGAGTTACAAGATTCCGCAAAAGCACGACTACGAGCTGAAGGTACGGGCGGAGGAGCAGAGCTTCTACCGCGAAAGCGTGCCTGTGAAGATTAGCGCAAAAGCGGCAGCCGCGGGCTCCGGAAGCGGCGGGAAGGAGATGACTGCGGGCGAGGATGCGAAACCTTTTCCATTATGGCCCGTAATCATTGGCATCGCGGCGCTGCTCATGGTTGGAGCGGCAGCATATTTCATCCTCGGCGCGATTAAGAAAGCGAACAAAGGCTTTGTCGGCCAGATCGTGATCGAGATCAGAGACGAGAACACGGGCGAGAAGACGTTTCCGCAATACAAGAAGCTGACTTCGTTCAAAGGGAAGTTCAATCTGCATCAGCTTCTGCAGCTTGCTCCCGAGCTGAAGGAGACCGAGAAGATCTTATTCATGCCGGGCAAGAACGACCGCATTATACTTAAAAACAATTCTTCGGCCGTGGTTGAGAAATCCGGCCGTGCGCTGGATGCATCGAATGGCACGGAGCTTAAGAACGGAGACCGGCTGAGAGTTTCCCTGCAGCAGGCGGACAAAACGATACTATTTGAATATTTGGCTTAAAGCGCGTGTTCAAAGAGGGCTGCTTCCTGACTCACTTCTTATCAAAAGCGGACTTTTTGAACAACCTCTTAAAGCCATGACCTATCAGGAGGGGAAGTTATGAAACCGGTAGTAAGAGAACATATACAACAGCTTGACGTTTCACTTGGAGGCGGGATTGTCAGCGAGAAAATACGGGTCGATACCATCGACAATCCGATCCTTATCATTGGACTTGGAGGGACGGGGATCGATGCGCTGCTGCGCTTGAAATATCAGATTAACCGGCGTTTCAAGCTGCCGGAGGATCCGTTGTCCAAGAAGAGAATGGACAAGCCGGATAATGTGGAGTTTCTGGCTTTTGAGACCAACGAGCAGGATAAGAATAAACGTTATAAAGGCATCGGGCTTGATCCGATCAATGAATTTGTGCTTCTCTCCAATGCCGAGATTGGAGGCCTCCTCCAAAACCGCAGCATCCTGGAGCCGTACATTACAGATTGGCTGTCGCCAGAACTGAGCATTACCGATGGCATGAACGGGGCAGCAGGCGTACGCCAAGCGGGCCGTTTGCTCCTGTTCACGAAGATTACGCAAGTGGTGCAGGCGATCGACAAGAAGATCAAGACGCTGTCGGTCGGCACGAACAAAAAGCTGATGGTTTTCCTGCTGACGGGGCTGTCCGGCGGTACGGGCAGCGGCTGCTTCTTGGACATCGCCTATATCGTCCGCGGCATTATCGAACGCGACCACGGCTCTGCCGGCATTGACCGCGTGAACACCCTTGGCTATCTGTTTACGCCGGATATTAATCTGGCGAACAAAAGCTTGAGCGAGCATACGCGCGAATACATCAAGAAGAACGGTTACGCCGCACTCAAAGAGCTCGATTACTGGATGAACGTGGATGCCAGAGGCGAGCGTTTCAAGCAGCAGTATGGCAATATTCTGAACGTGAACTCTCCATTGCCTCCGTTTAATCTGTGCCATCTGATTTCCGCTACGAATACGGAAGGCAAGCTGCTGGAGAACGCCTATGATTATTGCATGAACGTTACCGCTGAGAACATCACGAACTTCATGGCCAGCGAGGAAAAACAGTCCGGCGAAGAGTTTGCGATCCATGACTATATTAGCAACATCCGCACCAATATCGCGCAGATGAACAAGGCGTACCCTGCCAATTACGACTACAACATTATCGGCGCATCTTCGGCTGTTCTACCGATAGAAGAGATGACCACTTATCTCGCGTACCGCGTTTTCGGCAAAATGCAAACCATGTTCGAGAAGGCGCCAAGCCAGGAGGACGTCGAGAAATTCGCAAGCAAGCTGGGCATCGACCTGGACTCGATGACGAAGAACTTCGAGTCCCGCGTGCCGGAGCCGCTCCCCGGGTACCAGAATAGCGAACGGCTCAGCTACGCGAACGTGGTGAAGAACCAGGTCATCAATATGGACACGGAGCTGGAGCAGAATTTCCTGGCGAGAGCCCGCGAGGAGTATATCAAAGCGAAGAAGCAGCTGCCGGGCGAGATCGTGGCTCAGTTCAGCGATCAAATCCGCCGCATGTTCCTGCATCCGCAGCAAGGACCGTTCTATGTGTCCCGGTTGATCTATACGGAGAAGGGCTTCAGCCTGCTGAAGATGCTGCTGTCCTACATCGAGGCGCTGCGCGAGAATCTGACCCGCATTCCCCGTGACATCGAGTCGGCCAGGGAACAGGCCATCGAACGCCTGGGCGATGCGAAGAGCGCTTTTGTCTCCAAGGATAAGAAGAAGAATATCTATATTGAAGCCAAAATCAACGAATATTGGCTGGAAGCCGATGTGGAACGCACCGAGCAGATGATTGAATTCTATGAGGATTTATACGATCTGCTGAATCAGGAGAATAACCGGATTTACAGCGTGTATACGGAAATTCTGAATGCATTGAATTCGATTTTCGCCAAGAACGGCGACATTCTCGTCAACGGGGAAGAGCAGCAGGACCATAAAGGGAATAAAACGTATTACTGGAACCTGGTCAGCGTGCCCGACATTTCCGACGTGATCAACAAAATCATGGATCAGAAGGATGTGGATGATCTCATCCGCGATTTCGCGCAGGAGCTGCTGAGCCATGCCAATCGTTGGACGCGGGAGCAGGAGATCGATATCGTCAGATCCATTTCGGAGTTTCTTACCGATAAATTCGGCGATCTCATCACCCGCTCGATGGAGGATTTCCTCGTCATGAAATTCGGGCAGGAGGATTCCATCGAAAAATTCGTCGAGCGCAACATCGCCAGCAAGCTGGATGACGAAGCCGTGCCGGTCTTCCATCTGAGCAACAGCGCAGGCAATCTGTACTTCCCTTCCTGGGGCTTCGTGTCCGTGCCGGTACAGGCACCAAGCATTCTGAAGGGGATTCGCAATTATCAGAACAATTCGGTCGGGAAGTCTCACTTCACCGTGAAGGAGAGCGAAGTGAAGAACCGGATTTTCTGGTTGAATACGAAGAACGGCGTGCCGCTGTTCGTCTATACGCCGCTAAAGGTTTATGAGGAAAGCTACGAACGCACGATCATGGACAAGGAAGGCGTCGGGCGTCACTTGGTTCAGACGGACCGCAACAATTGGACATACCTGCCATCACCGATTCCCGAGAAATCCTGGGGGGATACCTACGTCAACCCGCGGGTTCAAGATTATAACGCCCGGGTACGCGCTGAATTTAACCAGGCGCTTGAGTTTAAAGTCATCATCCAGAAGGACGTTGACCAGAATACGAGCAGCCGCTATGCGGTCGTGTTTACGAAGCCATTTGATCTGAACGAGCTGCTTCGCGCTTATGATTTGCAGCTTGATAGTCCCAAGCCTAACCTTGGCGAGGTCAAGCGGGCATGGACCGAGCTGAAGCGATTGATGAACGAGGGGCTGGAGCGGGTAGGCTCTAAGGATATTTTCAACAGCATCAACGAGGATATGGCCAAGGAGAATTTGATCCGTTCGCCGGAAATGATCCGCATCGTGCGGGAAGAGCTGAAGAAATATGCCGCCATTGCGGCCAAAATCACGGAATTCGAGCTCTTGATCAGCGACAATCAGAATGAAGAGAAATGGCTTGATCAATTCATCGAGGCGTTGTACACCGGGACGATCACCAAGAAGGGTGCGCTCTTCGTTTATGATCGCGATCCGGAGGAAGATTCCTGGGAGCCGTTTGCCAACCTGCTGAAAAGCGTGAACGACGTGGAGTATGAAGTTTACAAGCACTTCCGTCAGCTGGACGAGAAAAGCCGCAGCACGCTGCTTCGCAAATCCTCCCGCCGCGATCAGGAGCTGACCGCTTCCGAGGACATTACGCCGCTGCTCACGAAGCTGGAAGAATTGGGCGAGCGGTTCCTGGAAACGCGCGACCGGCTCGAATACGAGAAGGTGGAGCTTGCGGACGGTGAAGAGCGATACCAGTTCTACAGACAGGTATCTTCGAAATTAAACGACATCCGAAGAAGGTTGAAATAGACGATGAGGGAGATTCTTCGCCAGTATGCTGCCGGCTATGCCAAGTCGGAAGAGCAGCTTACCTTGATGGAGGATGATCAGAGCAGCATCCATTACCCGGAGGTATACTTGTTCATTGGCGACAAGACAGCGTCCGCCATCGAACTGATCATGGAAATTCATGACCGCAAATGGGATAACAGCGCAAGCGTCGTTTATTTTCATGTGGGAACGGACCGTAGCGGGAATCGGGAGCCGAAAGGCTCCGAATCCTCTGGTCGCCTTCATCGGTATCATCTGCAATTGCCAGCGTCAGACGGCTCATCCAAGTCCGCACGCAAGGAGCTGTACCAAGACTTCTATCGGGACCCGCATCACCTGGCCGGGTTGAATAAAGCGATTCGGAAGCTGAGCCACCATATTTCAGACTATGGACGCAGCTATTCATCCTTTGACCGGATTCATCTGTCTGTCATTACACGGGTCGACGACCCGTTTAATGTGTTTATACCGGAAATTTCATTACTGGCCGAATCCATCTTCCAGCAGTCATTCAAGTCGGTGCAAATGGATATGTATGCGCTCATTAATGAAAGGGAGCAGATTGATTCCTATGGTTATGCGAGCTCTGTGGGCGTTGCCTTCCTGCGGGAGCTGGAGCTGATGCAGAGCCGGGAATACAGCTTCTCCGCGCCGCTGCAGGTCACGGAGGATGGGCTGACCATTCCGGTCGTTCACCCGGCCTCGTCGTTGTTTGATCTCGTTTATGTACTATCCGATAAGAATGAACGCGGCATATCGGGTTATGCCGGGATGCAGGATATCTACGATATCATCTGCCATCTGGGTTTGCTTAAGAACCGGAAGCAGAAGGATGAAACCTATGACGGAGTCCGGGGCATATACAACAATACGTCGTTCAAAAGCAATATCATGACTGAATCCGGCCGCCAAGGCTTTGTCTCCGCAGGCTTTGCCCGAGTAAAGAGGCCGAATGAGCCGATTGCGCTAACGGTGCTCTATCATCTATGCCGCGGACTTCTCCTTCGCATGAAGGGTGGGCCCGAACCGGAGGTTCATGAATGCCTGACCTACTTTGGTCTAAATCCGGAGGCCGTATCGGCAAGAGCGGACCGGATGCTGCCAAACCCGGAGCATCTGGACGGGCTAAAGGGTATGATGTCACACCCCGTCAGTTATGCCGGGCTGAAGCGGATGAACATTCGTGAAGCAGAAGAGGCATTGTTCGGGGATGGCTGCCGGCAATTTTTTCACAGCAATTACGAGCTTGAGGTCCAAAAGAGACTTAGAGATATGAGTACTTCTGAGGAGCTTCATCGTGCGCTTCGTCGAACCTCGGCGGATCACCCGCAAATCGGTTGTTATCAAATCGTGAAGTGGACGAGCGACAAGGCGGGAGAGGGGATACTGCTGGAAGCGGTTCGTTCCCGAATCCGGGATCTCGGCAGCCTCCTGAAGAGCGAGCAGGACGGACTCAACCGCTATTATGAGGAAAGCGTGGAAAGTCAGCCATTCAAGAAGCTTCCTTTTCGGGATAAACAGAATGTGCGCCATTTCATTCGATATTTCGTGGGCGAGGTTTATCGACGCAAATATGAGCTTTTGCAGCTGGAAACGGAGCTAGAGCTTTACAGATTGTATGAGACGGAGCTCGAACGGATTCACCGTCAGTACAAGCAGCAGGCGAACATGCTGGACCAGCTCGAAGCGGAGTTGCTGGAAGCGGCCAAGTCGAGCATCCGTACCGCAGATGATTATATCGGCCAGAACCTGATGGAGTATTATGGCCTGGTCACGGAAGAGCTGATGCTGGAATTGGAGAGCAAGCGCGGCCAGGGCGTATTCTTCGAGGAACGGTATGTCGGCAATCTCTCCATCGTTACGCATGAAGGGATCGAACCGATCCTGTCGAACATGATCCGGGTCTGTTTGAGGGATCTATTGACGGCAGAGCCGTTCGTGCAGACCTTCGAGGAAGAACTGCTGCGGCGGGCGAACGTAACCATCGACTACAATAACAAGCAGGTGCTTGCCAAGGAAGATCTGTTTAAGGTGCTATACCGGATGCTGGAGGAGAACTCCGTTACGTTGGTCAGACTGCTTGACTATACGCAGGAGCATCGATACGAGGAGAAATATTTCTTCGGCGATGCCGACAGCGAATTCGTCCGTTACGCGATTCACGCCGATGAAGCTTTACGGGTGTACAAGCTTGGCATCGTGCATGAGAAGCGCTCAAGCGGGGTTGAGAAGCTGAACCTGATGGGAGGTTTCCACTTGGAGGATCTGATGTACTACCGGAATGGCAGAACCTACTACGAGACCTATACGGCAAACGGTTATGAATTTCATGGAATGGAACCGGCGCAACTTCCAGAGCTGCGCTAGCGTTCTTAGATTCTGATACAGAGAGTAGGCGTGTATTGTGCAACGAAAAATAAACCCTCTCCTGCTGCTGTTTAGTCTAGTCGGTGGGGGAATCGGATTTGCCATTGGGGAATTTTTGCTTCGCCAGTGGGGGACAGGGCTTCCCGTCATCGTGGTTACAGGGATCTATTTCGGAATTTTGGCCTTGTGCATCGGATTGGCCTGCTTAATCGCAGAACTGATCTCCCCTCGTTTGAATGGGAGCTCATGGAGACAGCGATATACAGGCACATCATGGAAGCTGCTGATTCCATCCACTTTGGTGGCGCTGTTCCTGCTAGGTATGCTGTTTGAGTGGGTGTATCAGTTGAACCCGGGCAGCGCCAAGCCCGTGAAGGACATCGTGCTGATCATTGATAATTCAGGCAGCATGAAAGATACGGACCCGAATCAGGACCGATATACGGCGGCCAAAAATCTGATCAACCGCATGGACGAGGATAACCGTGTATCCGTGATGGTGTTTGATCATGCGACAACGTTACTGCAGCCGTTTACGCGTGTGAAGAACCAAGAAGCCAAGGATGAGATCATCGCGGAAATCGACGGTTTGACAACGACCGACGGTGGCACGGACATCAGTCTCGCGCTGGAGGATACCATGACGCATATCCAAGAGAGCCATGATGCCGCTCGAAGCGCCATGGTCATTATGCTGTCGGACGGCTTTAGCGAAACGGATCATGCGCGTGTGCTTGCGGACTACAAGCAGCAGCAAATCGCGGTGAATACGATTGGCCTCAGCCTTGTTAACCCGGACGGTGCCCAACTGCTTCAGACGATTGCCGCCGAAACGGGCGGGCAATATTACGACGTGCAGAACGCGGCAGATTTGTCTTTTGTTTTCCAGAAAATCTATGACGATGTCGGGGATCGTTCCCTGTTGACGAAACGTACGGGCGTTATGGAAGATAGCGTTTATTATCAGATTGTAAGAATCGCTGCGATGCTGCTTATTGGCGCTGCCATGGGCCTTGCCCTCGGCATTGTGTTTGATAACCGCCATCTCGCGCTCAGCTTCAGCATCGGCGGAGCGGTATCCGGCGTGCTCGCAGGCGTTGTTCTGGAATATGGCCTATCCGGGGTAGAAGTGGGGGATGCCTCCATTCGTATGCTGGCCTGCTTCATTCTCGCAGGAGTCATCGCCTTGTTTACGTTGGTGATCCCGGTTAAGGAGAACAGCAGGATCATTCGCAATGAGCAGCGGCCGGGCCGAACGGGACGAGGACAACGGCCGAATGATTCAACAAGCCGAGGATTTTAAAGCAGGGGGCGTTCGATATGCGTTTTAAAAATGCGGAGCCCGGAGAATGGGTCATTCAGGGATTAAGCTATCAGTTGGAAGATGGTTTCTGTACGCTCCGCTGGAACTGGCCGCCAGATCTTCAGGCGGTATACATTCACCGCGAGATGGATGATGGATTTGGTCCGCCCGCTGGAGCTTTGGAGCCTGGCAGCCTGCGTCTGTATACCCGAGACGAGTACAAGGCGAACAATGGGTATCGGGATCGGGTGGACGGAATTGGTCAGATTATGTACACGGTGTATGCCATGTCTTCCGAAGACGGAGAGATGGCCTTAATCAGGCAGCCGGATGAAGCGAACAGCATTCAGTTCAGCACCGGCAAAGCCATGCTGACATACTCCATCCGCGAAAAGAGCCGCTGGCTGCAGCCCTATAAGACGATTGAAATTCAGGTGACGGCGGAAGTGCCGGTACCCAAGGACGTTTTATGTTACGTAAAGAAGCAGGGGGCTTATCCGGTTAACAAGGAAGACGGCATCTTGTACCCTTTCGTTACGGATTTTGCGGCAGGGCGCAACGAATTGCCTGCGATCGAGGTGGGCAAGAACGATTATATTCGCTTGTTTTTTACGGATGGCAAGAAGTATGGACAACGGTATGAGCTCGTTTATAGATAGAGAAATCGAACACACAGCAACCACGATGAACGCGTCAGTGTGTAATTCATAGGGTTCAGAGGGAGGTACGAAAGATGGGCATTTTTGATATATTCAAGAAAAAACCGGAGCCGGAGCCTAGGCCGCTGTTCTATGATATTGTGTGCCCTTACTGTTTCAGTAAGTTTGCTCCGAAGGAGGTTGTCTTCCGGGCTGCCCACGACCGAGAGGATGACGAGGACTATGCGCTTGGGGAAGATGATGAGCTGAATCGGTACCGTGAACGCTTTGGGCTGGATTCAGTGTATGATATCGAAGCGATTATCCGTCCGAGCGACATACCGGAGGAGCAGCACATTTATTCGGATCACGTACTGGTTGGATTGAATGACCGTTACGGCGTCGTCACGCGCAGACGGTTGTGCCCGAAATGCCACAATGAGCTTCCGGTAACCGCCGGGAAGGTGCCAAGCAACATTATCTCGATTATCGGTGCTTCGCAAGTGGGCAAGTCGGTCTATATGACTTCGCTCATTCATACGCTGCAGCATACGACGGCGGATCATTTCGATGCGGCTTGCATGCCGCTGAATGCCGAGATCAGCCGCAAGTTCCGTACCGGCTATGAGGAGCCGTTATTTGAGCGGGGAGATTTGCTGGCGTCTACGCAGAAGGAGAAGATGCAGGAGCCTTTCATTTTCCAATTCGTGTTCAAGGACGAGTCCAAGCCGCCGTTAACGCTCGTATTTTTTGACGTGGCGGGCGAGGGCATGGTGGACGAGGATTATTTGGGTCTCCATGGACAGCATATCAAGAATTCCGCGGGTATTCTGTTTATGGTGGATCCGCTCCAAATCCGCTCCATTCGAGAGAAAATCCGTCTGAAATTCGGTGACCAGCCCGGTGAATGGGTATCCCAGTATGATGAGCCGCGTGACGTCGTACTGACGATGTTCGGCGATTTCATCGCTTATGAGGACAAGGGCAAGACGGATATTCCGACAGCGGTTGTCTTGACCAAGAGCGATATGCTTCATGCCCTTAAAGATGAGGATGGCGAATATGTGAAGCTGAACAGCAACATTTTTAACAATGTGGTACACCGCAAGTTTTTGAATTTGACCGAGTTTGAAAATATTGACGGCGAGATCCGCCGTTTTATCGAGAAGGTTGACCGTCCGTTCAAGGGAACGATGGATGTATACTTTTCGAATACTGCATACTTTGCCGTGTCGGCTCTCGGCAGCAACCCTGTCGACCAGAAGCTGCAAAGCGTCGTTAGCCCGATTCGGGTGGATGAACCGTTCATCTGGCTTCTGTACAAGCTGAAGTATATTCAGGGGAGGGAAGACTAGTGCCGGATTTCCCATCCCGAACCATACAGCAGCAAATGTACACGCGGGAGCGGCGGGGCATATTCCGTTCAGCCGAAGGCTTTGATACGGTGGCCCGTTCGTCCGGCTTGGAGGCCTCCTTTATCAAAAAGGTGCTGCATCCCTTTTGCCAATACGAGGCTCCTGCCGAGCTGACGGCACGAAGCGAGAGGGAAGCGGCGGCTTATCCGGCCGCCCTTCATCTGTTCCATACGGAAACAGGAGAAACGGTGCTGGGGCGAAGCGTGTTTCAGCCTGCGGATTTTACGGGACTTCGCAGTGCCTTTTTTACGCATCACTATGTCATTCCCGACGGTTTCCTTGAAGATGAGCATTCGGCTTACCAGTCCTGGCTGCAGGCTTCCTTTGCCGATCACTACGATATTGAAGAAGGCGTTGATCTGCCGCAGCTTTCTGCCATTCCGGTTCAGGCCGAATCTCAAGCCGCCATTTCCTATAAGAGGGCGCCAGCCTTATTGCAGGAGCTTGGGATCGACGAGAAGGTATTCAAGCAGCTGCTCTATGCATGCATATCCGCGGCTGCCGGGAAGAAAAAGGTATATATCGTTCTGGATGTGCCGGTGGAACAGTTGTCCGCGAAGGCGGAGCAGCTGCTCTTTGTGTTGTTTGGCCGATTGCCCTATGCGCTGCGCCAGGTGCTTGGATTCGTAACCTATGCCAAGGAGCCGCAGAGCAAGAAGGGACTTCACCTTATGTTCGTGGAGAAGGGCAGCCTGCGTCTAAGCGACCGCAGCATCGAGAAGGATTATTTGTTTGAGCTCGCTGCCGGCAGGGTCATCAATGCCGATCTGAAATGGTCCGAGCAGCCTTATCTTGATTTTGCATGGGAAACGCTATTGGACCCGGATCGCTCCGAGCGCTTTTTTGCCTTCGCCGAGCAGATGCTTGCCGATATGGAGCCGGGTCTGGGGATCTTGCTGGACAGCTACGATGATTTATGTGTGCTGTTCCAGATTGAAGAAGGCCAAGAGGGCTTGTACCATGAGCATAAACATGCCGTTCTGCGTGCAATGCTGCTTTATTTGAAGCCGGCAGGTGCCCTTGCTTCTAAGGGACGGCTGGATCAGCTGTTCCACACCCTGTTTGCCCAGGAATTCGAACTTGTCAAAGGCGGACATGTTCCGGATGCAGCCATTGCCGGTTTTGTTAGGGATTATCACGGCATCAATCCCCGGCAGCATCATGATCTGATTGTGGAATATTTTATCCGCTCATTAAATAACGCCTTATCGAAGCGGCGTCAGGATGTGACCGAGGCGATTTACGACCTGCTGGAGGGCAGCCCGGCCTTAAGCCGAGCCTTCTACGCCAGGGTGCTGACCAGTCCGGGACTGCCGGCGTTGATGTTTGATCCGTACATGAAAAAACGCATGCAGCAAGCGGCGTCGCCTACAGACTTGGTAGACCTGATCGGCTTGTGGGTTCGGAACCACCCGCTCCTGCTGGAACAGGAGAATTACATCAGGTTAGCCGAAGCCCAGCTTGTCGATAAGCTTAAGCAGGATTCGGATCCGGTGAGAGCGGTCAACGCCGTACTGGACCAATTGGATTCGCTGGAGCACCATCCTCAGAAGGGAATCGGTCGTTACCAAGGCGGAACATCATTTGCAGACCGGTTGATATATGCGGCAAACCTTTTCCTCTTGCGTGAGGTGGAGCCCGAGCAATTAAGCCAGAAACAGCTGCTGGATATCGGCTTTCTGCAAATGCCGAAGGAGTTCAAGGGCTGGGTAGAGCGGTTTGATTCCCGGATTCGGTCCAAAGCCGCGGTCATGCTGGCCCTTCACCAATGGTCCAGCCGAGAAGAAGCAAGAGTGGAGGTGCTGGAGGATCTGTCAGCCGAGGAGCGGGAACGAACCCAGCAAATCATGCGGAAATGGCTGCAGAACCATGTGGTGCCATCCCGATTTGATAGCATTACCCTAGCCTTTTGCACGGAGATTCGTTCCAGTGCCGTAGACTATCGGGGCCTGCTTGATTATTTGCACAGATACGGCAACAGTGCAGAAGTGGTATACCAGTATATTATGTGGTCTGCCGAGCAACCTGTATTCGTTAGACCGCGGGGACTTGTTCCGGCTTATGCCACCGCCATCGTCGATTATTTCAAAACCTATGACCGTGAAGCCTTCAAGAATAAGGAATATGCGAAAACGTATTTCAATTCTCCCGCTCCAATCCTTAAACCGGTGTATACGAAGGTTAGGGCTGAATTAGCTTCGCCGTTGGTGCGATGGATTCGACAGCATTCGCGGTTCGTAAAAATCACGTCGTCTTTGCTTGCGGTGATCGTTATTGCTGGCGCTGTTTTCATGATGATCCAAAACGGCAAGGGACCTGCGGATGGCAGTGCCGATCCGAATCCGG
Organism: Paenibacillus sp. Dod16; assembly: GCF_049893405.1. Classification (NCBI taxonomy): domain Bacteria; kingdom Bacillati; phylum Bacillota; class Bacilli; order Caryophanales; family Paenibacillaceae; genus Paenibacillus; species Paenibacillus sp. Dod16. The sequence goes on along the minus strand of NZ_JBNDYG010000039.1, from coordinate 31,945 downwards.
TCACTACCCCTCCGGTTACCGCACCTCCGGCTTCTTCCGATACCGTCCCTGAAAAGCCATTACTGACGGCGACGGTAGTGGAGGAAGGCGAGCAGGAGGGCAAGACCGAGCTGAGTTTCCATTTTAAACAGCCGGCAGCTTGCCGGGATTTCAATGTGGACGAGCTACAGATTGTAGGCAAGGATGCAAGCATGTTGTTTGAAGCTGCCAGCCCTGAATTAACGCGGGTATGCGCGGATGAAACTACAGGCGAAGCAAAAGCCGATCCATCAGGAACAGAGATTGAATCAACGGATAATCAAACGGACCCGAATACTGGGACAGCAGAAGGGGAAGACTCGTCTGATCCTGCTGAAGGTGAAGCTGTGCAGTCATCGGAAAGCGTTGGTGACGCTCAGGAAAACCAGACTTACTCAAGTCAGGTTACCGTGAAGCTGGATAAGCCGCTTGACGTGTCCCTAGTCGAAAAGGTTGTTGTGGATGGCGTCTCGTATGAGCTGTCCGACGAAAGCGCGCTTTCGGAAGAGCCCGAGCAGACGCCGGAGAATGAGACGGATGAAGGAGTTTAATATAGAAAACGAGCAGACGATCATTCGTCTGCTCGTTTTTTTCGACGCCTCTTTATATGCACGACCGCCTATTTATGCTGGCAGCAGATTTGTTCTTCTGTTTCGAGGTTTTGTACGGTTGCATAGGTGTTGCCCCATTCACACATTGTATTTAATACGGGCACGAAGGATTGGCCCAGCTCAGTTAAACTGTATTCTACCTTAGGCGGCACTTCTTTAAATACTTCTCTTCGGACAAGCTCATCTCGTTCCAGCTGCTTTAATTGCTCGGTTAAAACTTTCTGCGTTATGGTTGGCATGAGCAGATAGAAATCCTTGGTTCTCCTTGGTTTTTGACTCAGAAAAAAGAGGATTAAACATTTCCACTTTCCTCCTACCGTATTCATAAAAATATTGATTCCCGTATTGAGACCGTTCATTATGGATTCCCCCTAAATAGGCACATAAAGGTGGCTAACCCACTTTATTGTGCGTTATTTTCTGCCACTGTACGGTCCATTATAATCGGAATGTGAAGCAAATAAAACATTTGGAGTGAGTGAGCACAATGAGTGTGAGAGAGATATTGGAACAAAGACGTTCTGTTAGACATTATGATCCCCATTATACAGTGGAATCGGAAACGTTGGCTGCTTTGATTGAAGGAGCCAGCCAATCGCCCAACGGAAACAATATTCAAGCGACACGGTACCTGGTTATAGACGACCCGAAGTTAAAAAACTTGTTACTCCCCATTGCCTTTCATCAGCAACAGGTAGTAGAAGCATCCGTACTAATCGTTGTACTGGGCGATTATCAAGCATTTGAAAAAGAAAACATTATAGATATCCATGAAGATGGGTTCCAAAAGGGTTATTTTGACGCATCATTAAGAGACTATTTAGCCAACGCGGCTATCCAATATTATTTAAATAAATCAAAAGAAGATTTAAAGCTCGAATTAGTAAGAGACGCAAGCCTGGCGTCCATGTCGTTAGTCTTACTGGCGAACGAGGCGGGTCTTCATACGATTACCATGTCCGGGTATGATTCCAAACAATTAAAGTCGGCCTTACAGATTTCTGACAGGTATGAAGATGTGATGCTTATAGCCATTGGGAAAGGAATTAAACAAGGTCATAAAACCGTTAGACACGATGTGGACAAAGTTATTTATACAAATAAAATATAATTCATGGAATGAAATATTAGTTATGTGAAGCCAAAGCAGCCGATCACAATGATCGGCTGCCTTTTTCTTATTGATTGATGGTGAAGCGATTACGGATAATGGTTACCTCCAAAATGTAATCTTGTCAGAGCTTAATCGAACGGACTCATGCCCGTTTTCTTTGGCTTTTCCTAATGAGATGATCATGACTGGAGCATAGCGTTCTTCATCTAAATCGAATGCTTTTGCTAACTGATCAGCTTCAAAGCCTGCCATTGGATTCGTATCATACCCATGTGCACGAGCTACTAACATGAACTGCATGGCAAAGAGGCTGCTATCGACTTTTGCAATTTCAACTTTCATTTCTTTGGATAGAGTCGGAAAGTAGGATAGAATGGTTTCGAGTTGACGATCACGTACTTCAGCTGGCATTTTTCCTTGTTCCACAGCTGTATTGTAAATTTCTTCAGTATATAAATAGCTTTGGGTATCACCAAAAATTAATAACATGGCTGATGAAGTATCATTCTGTAACGTATTGAACCTCACAAGAGGTCGTAGCTTTTCTTTTCCTTCTGGAGTATCGACCACAATTACACGCCAAGGCTGCATATTTGCAGAGGATGGAGCCAAACTGGCTTCCGAAATCATATCGCTTATCTCTTCTTTCGATATTTTAATGCTCTCATCATAATTACGGACAGAACGTCGGCCCATAACGATATTGGCGAAATCGTTGTTTTGAATATGGTTAAACATAGAACCTCTCCTTTTGATAACATAGATTTTTTGACTTTGTAGATGTCATTCGTTATCATATTTCGTATTATGAACTATGAACCTAGGTTTATAGCAAGAAATAAAAGAGGTCCTATTATGAAAATAAACGATGTTTCAAAATTAACGGGTCTGCCATATCAACATTAAGATTCTATGAACGTAAGAATCTGATTCCGGACAGCTATGTTAAAAGAGATGCAAATAATTATCGTGTTTATTCTGAAGAGATTGTGGAGTTTCTAGATGATGTGAAGGCACTTTTATCCGTAGACTTTTCTATAGAAGAATTAAGTTTGTTGGTAGATCAACAACTTAACTTATCATACGAGGCTAAGACGGCAATGATTGAACAAAAAATCAAAGAAATTGAAGAGATCCAGAAGCGATTGAAAAAATCGAAGAAGTTCTTGAATGCCGTTTTGGAAGGAAAGGCAAGTTTTCAAACCAAGTGTTAAGGACAATCTAATGATCTATTAATCCCGACTGCAATATAAGGGCTGCGATCAACTGCTGGAATGCTCGCAGCCCTTTCATGAATGTCCGATTATGAAGATCGGTCAGAGCTTGTTGATCATTCAACTGTCATGGTCATTAATGAGGAATTCCCGTGGATATGTCAAATTTTATGACTAACAGTCCTCGTAACACCAGACATTGATCTGGTTGCCATATGGATCATAGGTATGGAACATGACAAGAAACTTGGGATTTCCGGCAAAATCGGTTACCTTCCATCCTTGTTCCTGCAAACGTTTATGGGTCTCGAAAAAGTCGGCCTTCTTCCGGATTACCCAATAAGGCCTTGCAGCTACAGTGAGCGCGCTCTTCGTTCGGTCCATCCGAACGATTTCCAGATAGACCGGTGCACCTTCGTTAGTGATGATAACGGTTGCTGAGGTTCCGTCCTCGCTGATCCGTTCGACCCTGCCGCCCAGATTAGTCTCATACCAAGCGATGGCTTCATCCAGTCGGTCTACGCCAAAGCGGGGGATCGCTTGGAAGGGAAAGCGTGCGTCCGGTGCTTTAGCAACCAATGCCTCCGTACCTGGTTCCGGTTCGATTGCCGTTAAGCGGTTGCCTACCGGATCGAAGAAATCGAAGGAACGGTCAAAGGCGCCTTGGGTCACATCGGTTACTTGAATATTCTGTTCGCGAAAATAGGCGTGTGCAGCTTCAAGATTCGTTGTGGTGAAGCAGAAGCGAACATTCCCGTTCTGGCCCCAGTCTACTGCAAAATGCGGGTGATCATGTTCCACCGACTTGATATGTATGCATCCCAGTGCCGGGAAAGTAAGGGTGGCCATCTTTTCGACCGGGTAATCCTCTTCGTATGTCACTTTCAGATCCAAATGTGTGCTATACCAATCGATGAGTTCCTTGAATCGATCCCAGGGGGCCACGATAAAACCTCCATCAAAATCATCCAGCCTTAATCCAACCATTCGTTTGATCCTCCTACAAGAAAGTTTTGGAAACGGAACAATCCTAGTATAAACCTTCAAGTAACTTGAAGGTCAAGTGAAGCGAGTTTGCATTACAGGAATCATGATTTCGAATAGAGGAGAATCGGGAAAATGCCGTTCCAGCCGCTTGCCCGCAGGTTCGAAACCGAACTTCTGGAGAAAGCGGATCGTTCGCATGCAGATGAAGGTATCCTCCCATGAACTATCCACCGATATGAACAAGGTAGGAGGGATGGTCTCCAGATAGGCTTCCGAAGAAGTCGGGAGAGGGGTTGGCTTCCGGGAGGACTCCGTTATGACTTGATATCCGACTTCAATCTGGACCGCGTGCGGGAGGGAATCTATCACCTTGATCAAGCTGGAGCCTTGGGTGCGAATGTTGAGGTCACGGAGTTTGGCAGCCGCTTGTTTCATTTCTCGAGAGTAGGAGCTCACTGGCTTGTCTACCAAAAACGGCTGCCATATCACGGTTAAGGGTTCTTCCCAATTGATGAGATGCAGACTGCCATGATCCGATTCCATTCCATTTAGATATTGACTCGCAATCTGAACCGAAAGTAGACGTGCTTCAGCCTCCCGCCGCCAGCGTTCAAGAAGCTGGAAACGCGTACTTTCCTCGGCCTCCAGGAAACAGCGAATATCCCCTAGACTGATTCCTGATTGACGGAGACTGTTTACCAGTTTGGCGGTCTGAATTTGATGGTATCCATAGAACCGGTAACCGTTATCGTGCCGTTCAGCCGGAACTAGAATGCCTTTGGACTCATAGAAGCGAAGCGCACTGGGAACCATGCCCGTGCGTGCAGCGAATTGCGCGATACTCATCATTGGCGTTCACCTACTATTTTTAAATAAGTTTCAAAAGAGCACTGGCATATTGAATGTACCAGATTCTGCTGCTCCATATAATATCATAAACAAAGGCGAAATCGGTGTTAATGTAGTTTTGTAAGGAAGATACAACATGAGAATTGAAATAAAGTGAGAAGTAGAGTCACACCATAGAATGGAGAATTTTTATGGAATGCAGGCTTCACAATAAGGTATTCTGGATGTGAATGAGTGGAATTGTGATAACAATGGAACTGGATTGTTGGGCATGTAATAGTTGAGAGATGGGAGGTGTGGAACAATGTCATATCAAAAGGCACTTGAGGCATACATAGCGGCCACGAATACGCATGATTTTGACAATGTAGCCCGGCTGCTCGACGGAGAAGCGGTCTATTGGTTTTCGGACCGGAGCTGTCATACGTTGGATGAGATTCGGGCCTATTTCGAACATGCTTGGCATGTTATTCAGGATGAGGTGTACCGGGCGGAGGATGTAGAGTGGATCGCGAGTGATACTCATACGGCGGTATGTGTCTATACCTACCACTTCGAGGGTTATCATCAGGGGACATTTACGTCCGGAAGCGGGAGAGCAACGAATGTGTTCGTTCGTAATGCCGATAGTATATGGAAATTAAAGCACGAGCATTTAAGTTCGATTCGATGAATCGGTTGGATATCATTGCATAAATAAAAGAAAAAGAGTCCTTGGAGGGCTCTTTTTCCATTTGTAAAGATTGCAGGCCCTGACAGATCCAATCCAGGTTGAATTTATTAACAGAATATAAAATTAAAAGAATTTATCCCATGGTTATGGAAATGTATCCCTTCTCAATCGATAGTGTAGGTTCCATGATACAAATATATGAATATTTATTGAACTCGAATGAATTTATGAAAGGAGGCTGTAGTAGAGCGCTCGGACCGTGATTCCATCATGAGTAGAAAGGGGGGGACTGAACTCTACATAGTTGAGCTGGAAAAATTAGTAGCCGCTTTCAATAGGAGTTTGATTTGAGCGATCTGCGAAATTAGGCAAGTCATCAAAGAACCACTCGATGACACCGAGGGACAGACATCCATCGAAATGCTGTATCATTTGCAATCGAAATTTAATCAACAGAGGTGAAAACGGTGACACCCTTTCTAACGAAAAAGCACCCGAAATGGGTGATGTGTTTCTTGGCCCTTATTCTCATTTTTACGCCACTGCTTAATGCGCCTGCATCCTATGCGGCAGAGGGTACTCCTTCCTCAGAGATTCCTACCATTAGCTCCGAAATCGACCCGGCAACGGTAACAAGCTCGACCTATGGAGCTCAAGATCCGCTTGCGCCTCAGAATCTGCGCGTAGTTCAAGACACAATCACAGCCACTGGAGCAATGATTCAATGGGATTATGACAAGAATAATCCTCAACACACGTTTGAAATTGATGTGTGGAATGCCGTTGACGATGCATGGTATACATGGGGTAATGGCGGAAGCCGAACTCTTGATAACTTAAAACCCAATACAACTTATAAATTTTACATTACCTGGTATGAGAGGCCTTCTCAAGGACCAGACCAAAGGCATAAGAGTAATGTAGTCGAATTCACTACGCTGGATGGTGATGTTAAACCTCCGAAGACGTCTGCTCCTCAGAATCTCCGATTAGTTGAGGTTACGCATAACCAGGCAACCTTTGAGTGGGATTTCCTTAAGGGGGACAAGAATGATATCGATGTCTGGAATGCAGACACGGGTGCTTATATCACATGGGGAAATTTAACCACCCATGCCGTTACAGGGCTAAGTCCTGAAACAACCTATCGCATATATATTACTTGGTATGATCATAGGCCGTCCAAAGACATGATAAGTAATATTCTTGAATTCACGACCACTGCGGATCAAACCGTATATGAACAAGCGCCGATAGCGCCGCCAAGTTATTTGAAAGTTACGGATATTTCAGAGGAAGCTGTAACTCTCCATTGGGGAGAAAGCTCGGGTGCCACTGGATATGAATTGTATATAGACGATAACAAAGTCGAGACATTGGACACGGTGACGTCGGTCACATACTCCCTCGATCCAACAGCAAATCGCAATTATACTTTTGAGGTTACTGCCGTCAAGCCTTCGGAAACCTCTGCGAAGAGTAATGCCGTCAAACTGAAATGGGGAGAGCTTGCTAAACCTGAGGGGCTGCAGGTTGTTTCATCCACGAGATCTACGGCAGCATTGGGGTGGGCGCCAGTTCCAGGGGCTACAGGCTATCATATTTATCAAGATGGCACGAAGATACAAACGAGCAATGAGAGTCGGTATTTGGCTGCTGGACTGCAAGAAGGCAAGTCTTATTCATACCAGATTGAAGCCTTCAACAGGCTGTGGACATCACCTATAAGTGAAGAAGTTACGGTTGTACCCGGAAGCAATTATAACAATATCACTTACTACACATCATGGTCAGCACTACCATCCGAAAGAAATTTCTATCCTACTGATATCGATGTTTCTCAGATAACCCATATTAATTACGCGTTTGCTGATCTGTGTTGGAAAAAGTTTGGAAGTACTGTAAGAGCATGCGAAGACCCGAATGTTCCTTTACAAAATAGATATGTTTATGATGGTGAGATGATTATTGGAGACCCAGAGAATGATTTCAAGAACTTCCAAGCCTTTGATGGCATCAAGGCATCTAACCCCCACTTGAAGCTCATGATTTCGGTAGGCGGCTGGTCTTGGTCCAACAACTTCTCTAATATGGCGAAGACAGAAGAAACTCGCCGAGCCTTTGCGAACTCTGCAGTTGGTTTCCTTCGTGAATACCAATTCGATGGTTTGGACATTGACTGGGAATACCCGGTTGAAGGCGGGGAAGATGATAACTCCAGAGGGCCGGAAGATACGGAAAACTTCACATTGTTAATGAAAACCGTTCGCGAGGCATTGGATGCAGCTGGTTCCGAGGACGGGAAGTATTATCTCCTGACGATTGCTTCAGGGCAGGGAGACAATTTTGTTAAAAATGCAGATCTTGCAAATTCCGTGCAATATCTTGATTTCATCAATATCATGACTTACGATTTCAGCGGAAGCTGGGAGACGCTGGGTCATCATAATGCACCGCTGTTCTATGACAGAGAGCATCCAAAAGCAGCATCATCCGCTCCAAGAAATCATGTGCTTGGCGGTTTGTTAGGACATCTGAACGGTGGGGTGCCGAAGCACAAGTTGATCGCCGGTGTTCCCTACTACGGTAAAGGATGGGATGAGTGTCCGCCAACGGGTCAATATCAAATTTGTAAGGGTGGCTCCTCATTAAAAACTTGGGAAGCGGGAGTTTTCGATTTCAGCGATCTCGAGAATAACTACATCGACAAGAACGGCTATAAAAGATATTGGAACGAATCCGCCAAGGTACCTTACCTGTACAACGATCAAAATAAAGTGTTCATCACCTACAACGATAAGAACACCATGAAGTACACCGCTTCTATCGTGAAGTCGCTGGATATTGCCGGCGTCATGAGCTGGGATATCAATGGCGACCGCAATAAGACGCTGACGACTCAACTCATTACCGACTTGCCGATCGACGGCAAAGTCAATGCTTCAGCACTTCCGGCTCCGGCGAATCTCTCAAAGGTAAGTGTCGGCGCAAGCTCCATTCAGGTGAAATGGGATGCTGTGGCAGGTGCAACGGGATACGAAGTATATGTGAATAATGCTTTGTCAGGCTCGGATACAGAAAATAGTTACACCATGAATGGCCTTAGCTCTCTGACAAACTACAAGATTCATGTGCTTGCGGTAGATCGAACGGGGAATGAGATTAACCGCGTCTCCAGCGCTTCGAATCTGCTTAGCGTAACAACTTCAAGCAGCGGTTCCGGTGGATCTGACGGTTCCGGCGGATCAGGAGGCGCTGGAGGATCTGGTTCACCAACGCCTTCGACGCCACAACCTCCTAAAGCCAAAGATCAGCTAGAGGCAAAAGTCACGCTTCATGGCGATAAGGCTATGGTGACCCTACCTACAGCTGCAGCTGTTAACAGCATTAACCTTTCGGATTCCTCCAACTTCCAGATCCATGCGGGTGCAGGTGCGAAGCAGGCTGAGGTTGAGATTCCGCAAGAAGTCATCGCTGCCGTTGCGAAAAAAGGAGCCAAGGCCAGTCTCTCCATTATCGTGAACGGGACAGAATACCGGATTCCGGCTTCGCTGATTACGGTTCCAGGTCCTGTGAAAGTCTCGATTATTTCTCCTGAGGCTGCCGATGCAGCGGGCGTTGAGAAACTGATGAAGGGAAGAGAAGTACTAGCCGACCCGCTGTTGTTCAAGCTTGAGCAAATCAACGCGGATAAGACAACGACCGAACTGAAGCATTTCGGCAAAACCCATGTCAGCCAATTTGTTACTGTAGATGCGAAAAAGATAAATATAAAACGTGCCACCGGAGTGGTTTATATACCAGGTACCCATGAGCTTCGATCCGTTCCGACTTTATTTAAAGTTAACGCCGATCGTACGGTAACGGTTGAAATCAAGAAAACCGGCAGCGGTGTTTATGCCCTGCTTCAGCAAGATATCCGGTTTAGTGACGCGATCCCTTCATGGGCACGAGAAGACGTTGCGCAGGCTGCTGCCAAGCTGATCGTATCTGGTGAAAGTAACGGATCTTTTGGCGGTAATCAACCCATTACCCGTGCCGAAATTATATCCATTGTGGTGAAAGCGCTGGGTATTCTGCCTGACGACAGTTACTCCAACTTCAAGGATGTAGATCCGAAATCCGGATATGCCAGAGAGATTGCAGCTGCGAAAGCGGCAGGGTTAGTGAAAGGACGCTCAGGCGATATCTTTGATCCAAACAGCTTGATTACGCGTGAGGAATTGGCCGTTATGCTAAGTAATGTGCTGAATTATGCCGGCAAGAAGAACGAAGCGAACCAAGGATTGTTAAACAAATTTAAAGACCACTCCAAGGTTTCATCCTATGCGAAGTCGTCCGTCGTCTTCGTTGTGGAGCAGAAGATTATGCAAGGCGTATCCGGCTCCAAGCTGGATCCGCAATCCCATGTAACCAAAGCTCAGACGGTGGTAACCGTCATGAGATTGCTGCGGGCAGTGGGTTTATCTAACTAACATGGATTCGTAATACAAATGGGATGTCTCGCAGGCGAGTTTTAACGCTGCCTGGAGGCATCCTTTTTTTCGAAAGGAGTATTAAGCTATAGCCTGGCTGAATCGCTGCTGTGTTTATTGAATATAGCAATTGAAGAGAAATGCCGCTCTGCTGCTCATGCTATGATGAATCTATCAAATCGACGAGGTGATTCGAAATGGCATTGAAAAGCGATAATATTTTTGTAAACCTACCCGTGAAGGACTTGGAGAAAACGAAGGACTTTTTCTCGAAAATCGGTTTTGAATTTAACGCGCAATTTACGGACAAAAACGCGGCTTGCCTGGTCATCGGCGATAACATCTTTGCCATGCTGCTCACCGAGGATTATTTCAAGACGTTCACCAAGAAAGATCTGTCGAATGCCGCGAACACAACGGAAGTAATTCTGGCACTATCCGCCGAAAGCCGGGAGCAGGTGGACGAAATCGTTAATGCCGCACTTTCCGCAGGAGGGTCGCCTTCCAATGATCCGGTGGATCATGGCTTTATGTACGGATGGAGCTTCCAGGATCCGGACGGCCACCTGTGGGAAGTCATGTATATGGATCAGAGCCAGGTCGAATAGAAGCATTGCAGCAAGCAGGTGTATCTTCAACATGAAGCAGCATACATCCCGTAAAATGAAGCGGCAGAGGTCTCCGAGGTTATGGGGGAAATCTGCCTCTTTACTTTTATTTGGAAATCCGTTATATTTGTATGTGCAAACAATAAAAGGCGATTCAACAGGATGAACTCAGCGAAAGAGGTAACCGTTATGCTAAATACGTATATTAAGGAATGCCTTTACTTCACAGCCAATCGTCTTAGCCGGGTCATTACCAAGATGGCCGAAGACGAGTTTGCAGCAAGCGGATTGTCACCCACATATGCTTATTTGCTTATGGCTGTATATGAGAAGGAAGGGATCTCGCAGAAGGAATTAGGCGAAATTCTTCACCTTCAGCCTTCTACCGTAACCCGTCTGGTTGAGAAACTGGCCGTTAAAGGGCTGGTTTATAATCGGGTAGAAGGAAGGATGTCATTGATCTATACAACCGATAAAGGAAAGGCTTTGGAGAAAGTGATTCACGAGTGCTGGATGAATTTGCGCAGTCGTTATGGCGCTATTTTAGGTCATGCCGAAGGTGATGAATTATCATTGCATCTATACGAGGTGAGTGATCAATTGGAGAATAAGGACTGAGGTCTTTATCTTCGCGGAATTATAATTGTATGTACAAACAAATTGATATAGGAAGATCACTTGAGATGATGCGTGTTAAGCGTTCATTCTAATCGGGAGGTGAGTCAGACTGCAAGCTAGCTGGTGATTTTGGTTGACCACAAAATAAAAGGAGTGTTGTCTATATGGAACGCCTACTCGTTATTAATGCACATCCGAGAATAAGAAGCGAGAAGTCCTTGAGCTTGCAGGTGCTTGAGTTTTTCGTAAGCAAGTATGCAGCGCAGAATCCGGCCAGCCTTATCGAACAGATCGACCTATATCGGGAATTCATTCCCGCCATTGACACGAATCTGCTGAACGGGTGGGAAAAGCTTGAGAGCGGGGAGCCGTTATCCGAGGATGAAGGGAAAATGATGGGGCGGATGGCTGAGATCCTGCAGCAGTTCAAGGGGGCATCCAAGTATGTAATCGCCATGACGCTTCACAATTTTAACATCCCTTCCAAGCTGAAAGATTATATGGACAATATCATCATCCCGAAGGAAACGTTCAGATATACGGAAAGCGGGTCCGAAGGACTCCTTACCGACGGAAGAAGCGTTGTGGTCATACAGGGCAGCGACGGCATATATACAGAGAATGATGGGTACCGTGAGATTGAATATTCGCACAAGTATTTGAAATCCATGTTCGAATTCCTCGGTATTACGGATTATGAGATCATTCGTGCACAAGGCCGCACCACGCTGGATGTTAAAAATATTCTGTACACAAGCCGATTGGCCGCTGCGGAAGTCGTGGATCGTTGGAGTTCCGAATAAATAACGCAAAAAAGGCCCTCCAAGTGAAACTTGAAGGGCCTTCTAACATTAATTGCCTTGGACTTCGGTCGTTACCTGCCACAATACGCCGAACTTGTCTTCCAGCAACCCGAACAGCGCTCCCCAGAATTGAGTCTTCAGCGGATCAAGCACCTTACCGCCTTGGGCCAAGCGGTCAAAAGCTTCATGCGCTTCAGCATCGCTCTCAAACAACAGGCTCAGGTGAATCCCGTTCCCGCGCTCCAGGGTTTGGAATATGGAGTCCGACATAAAGATTGGAATGCCTCCGGCTACCAGACTAAGATGCATGACCTTGTCTTTAAGCTCTTCCTTGGTTCCGGGAATCTCGCCATGCGTTTGTACGGACAGGATCTCCCCGCCTAGTGCTTGGGTATAAAACTCAGCCTGCGCTTTTGCATCCTCAGAGAAAATATACGGTGTCAGTTTAGCCACGTTCAACATCCTTCCCAGTTTTAAAATGATGGATTTGTTTTCCTTGGCTTTAGTATAAACGGTCCGAGTCTCCCGTATTTCTTCTGGATTGCTAAATGTTGAGGCAGCGCTAAAGGTTTGTTTTTACAGAATAGGGGACAGCAAGCGCGAGATGGATTCCTTGAACTTGATCCACTTTGATCGCTCCAGATACTGCTTCATTGTAAGCTGGCTGGATACCTGCAGATCCTGGTGGAAGATGTGAGTCAGCTGTTGTGATAAATGCTCATCGTACAGGAACGCATTCACTTCAAAATTCAGCTTGAAGCTTCGAACATCGATATTCGCCGTGCCGACGGAAGAAATCTTCTCGTCAATGATAATCGTCTTGGCATGAATGAAGCCATTATTGTAGAGATACACGTTAGCCCCGGTTCTCAGCATTTCCCCGATATAGGATAAGGTCGCCCAGTAGACAAAGGGATGATCCGGTTTATCGGGAATCATCAGGTGAACCTTGACGCCGGACAGCGCAGCAATGCGGAGCGCATCCAGAAGGCTGGCATCAGGGATAAAATACGGCGTCTGAATATGAATGGATTTCTTGGCGGACGAAATCATCTTGATATAACCATTCTTGATGTGCTCATACCTGGAATCCGGACCGCTGGTTACAATCTGAATCCCGACATTGCCAGGCGAATCGATCTTGGGGAACAGATTCGATTCATAATAAATATCGTGATGGTGCGAAGCCTGATTCCAATCGAGAATGAAGCGAACCTGCATCGCATAGACCGCTTCACCTTGAATGCGCAGATGGGTGTCCCGCCAATACCCGAACCTGGAGTTGAGACCCAGGTACTCATCCCCTACGTTAAAACCGCCGACATACCCGATATCGCCATCAATGATAGCCAGCTTCCGGTGATTCCGGTAATTCAAACGCAAATTAATGAAGCGCAGCTTGGACGGGAAGAAGGCCTCGGCTTCTCCGCCGGCTTCGCGAAATGCTTTGAAGAAGCCCTTGGTTAATTGACGCGAGCCCAGCTCGTCGTACAGAACCCGGACTTTCACGCCTTCTTTTGCTTTTTTGGTCAACAGGGATATCAGCTTCTTGCCCAGCTCGTCGCGACGGATGATGTAGTATTGAATATGTATGTAGACTTTGGCTTCCTCAATATCCTGAAACAACCGTTCAAATTTCTTGCGTCCATCCGTGAAAATTTCAACGTGGTTGTCGTCCGTAAGGATCGCTTGATTCTCGTTGATATGCATATGGATCAAATCGCTGCTATCCGCAGCCGCTTGATTGCTGAACGGGTATTCTCCCTTATTCATCCCTTCCATTTGAGACAGCAATACCTTCTCGATTCCGGTTTTCTGCAGATCATCCCAATGAAAGAGACGGATTCTTCTTAGATTTTGGGCGAACAACAGGTACAGCGCAAAGCCCAGAATCGGGATAAAGGACAGCACCAGCAGCCATGCCCAGGTGGAGCCGGCATCCCGCCGTTCCCTGAACACGACGAACATGGAGAACACGATATTCAGTACGATGATCAGACCAAGAATGATGGATGTAACATGCATGTTTTATAATATCCTCCTACACTATAGCCTTACCCTTGCAATCCTACATATTATACGTGAGGCGTTAGGAGAAGTATATATCTCCAGGATGAAGTGAACGGAATGGTTATAAAAGCGATAGCACCTTAGATCCGACACTCTGAACAGTGCAGATGGGAGCGATTTGTATATGGATACATGGTCATGATACGATGGTGAAAAAAATAGGAGAAGGGGCATGCTTTTTGCTGAAAATGAACAAGTTTTTCAAATTATGTCTTGCCGTGATCCTGGTTCTCTTTATTATTTATTTGGGGTCGCTGGTGGATTTTATATTCAGACCGGTACTTTCGTTCTTCTCGATCATCCTTGTGCCGCTGATGCTGTCCGGATTCTTCTATTACCTGCTCAGGCCGCTGGTTGATTATCTCGAAAAGCGCAAGCTAAATCGCTCGCTGGCCATTCTGCTCTTATATGTCGTGTTTGCAGGTATCCTTACAGGTTTTATTATTGGAGTATGGCCATCCCTGCGGGATCAGATCGTGGCCCTTGTACAGAATGCCCCCGCTTTGTTTGCAAAGCTTGGCGAGCAGCTGCAGGAATGGGAGAATAACGGCTTCTTCAAGGATATATTCCCGGAGAACTCCAATCCGCTTACACAGCTAACCGATTATTTGAACCAAGGCTTCACGTTCCTCACGAATTATATTATGAACCTGTTTTCGTTTGTTTCGAATTTTGCCATCGTTTTATTTACGTTCCCGATCATGCTGTACTACATGCTGAAGGAAGGCGGGAAGTTCGGGGAGATGATTGTCAGCTTTCTACCTAACCGGTTCAAGGAAGTGGGCGCATCGGTTCTGGATGAAATCAATAACGCGCTCAAAGGGTTTATCGTGGGCCGGGTCCTCATCAATCTGGCGCTGGGCGTCTTGATGTATATCGGGTTCCTGATTATTGGTTTGCCTTATGCGCTGCTGCTGACGGTTGTCGCTGTCATTGCGAATTTCATACCGTTTATTGGAGCTATTCTTTCCTCGATCCCGATTGTGATCATCGGGTTCATCCAATCCCCGGGGACGGCGATCTGGTCGCTTGTTGTCATTCTGGCAGCCCAGCAGATTCAGGATAACCTGATTGGTCCGTATATCTTCGGCAAACAACTGGCAATTCACCCCATTACAATCATTATCCTGGTTCTGGTGGGACAGGATCTGGGCGGAATTATAGGGATTCTGCTGGTGGTACCGATTTACATGATCATTAAGATTATCGTAACCAGAGTGTATCAGCTGTTCTTTAAGGAAAAATGGCAAAAAGCATAAACGCGGGATAGACATGTGGCCGAAGCTGCATACTGGAGCCGCCTAAGAGCGTGGAATCGTTCTTGGCGGCTTTTTGTCTGTCCTGGCTGTGAAGGGCCGCTTGACAATGGTATGAAAAAAATATAATCTTTAATTAAAGATATTAAAATTAAAGATTGTGTATATCATACGAACCGAAAATCATGTAGGGAAACCTCGGTATGGACACGAAACGATGAGGAGTTGATGGATATGGCATTACAAACGGCAGGCATTCATCATATTACCGCTTATGCGCAGGATCCGCAGAAAAATGTTGATTTTTATACGGGTGTGCTTGGACTCAGAATGGTCAAGAAGACGGTCAATTTCGATGCGCCTGAGGTTTACCATTTGTATTTCGGGGATGAGGAGGGGCATCCGGGGACCATTATCACCTTCTTTCCGTCTTCTGCTTCACGAAGAGGGATACGTGGAGGAGGGCAGGTTGGGTATACAACATTTGTTGTCCCTGAAGGTGCCCTGCCTTATTGGGAACAGCGGCTGCGGAGCTTTGGCGTTTCTGTCATGAAAGCATTTCGGTTTAACGAGCATTATCTTCAGTTCTCCGATCGCGATGGACTTTCTCTTGAGCTGGTTGAGCGGGAGGAAGGACCGAATAACGGCTGGTCTGTGGACGGTATTACTCCGGATACGGCGATCAAAGGGTTTGGCGGCGCGGTCCTGTTCAGCAGCAAATGGGAGGAAACGAAGAAGGCACTGGAGCAGGTCATGGGACTGACCTTCATGGGAGTGGACGTTAATTATGCACGGTTTCAGTCAGCCGGGACCTTCGGCAGCGTGATTGATTTGCCGATGCGGGATATCCCTTTGGGAGCCGGAGGCGCTGGAACGACCCATCATATTGCATGGCGTGCTCAAGATGATGAGGAGCACGGCAATTGGCTTGAATGGGTGAAACAACATGGCTTTTTGCCAACAGAAATTAAGAATCGCAACTATTTCAGATCGTTATATTTCAGGGAACGAGGGGGGATCTTGTTTGAGATCGCAACCGATCCGCCCGGCTTTACGGTGGATGAAGATCTGGACTCGCTGGGGGAGCAATTGAAACTTCCTGCCTGGTTTGAACCGGAGCGATCCCGTATTGAGGAAGGTCTGGAGCCTATAGAAGTCAAAAATACAGGAGAGGGGCAACTCAAGTGATATCCATAGACCCGAATACTCAAAGCGAACGGGACATCTACAAGCTGCTGATCGGGAGCGTTGTTCCGCGGCCGATCGCTTTTGTTACGACATTATCGGAGGAAGGTGTGCTGAATGCCGCGCCGTTCAGTTATTTCTCCATTCTGACGAGCAATCCGCCCATGCTGTCCGTTTCCGTTCAGCGGAAGAACGGCACGGCGAAGGATACAGCGAGAAATGCCATGCAAAGCGGCGAGCTTGTCATCCACATCGTGGACGAAGACAACGTTGAGGCCGTGAATGAAACGGCGGCGAACCTGCCTCCGGACGAGAGTGAGCTTGACCGAACCAATTTAACCCCTGTCGTAAGCGAGGTTGTTAAGGTTCCCGGCGTTCTGGAATCCAAGATTCGCATGGAATGCGTGCTGGAGCAGGTGGTCACGTTGAATGGCGCGGATCAGCTGCCTGCTGCTGATCTGCTGATTGCCCGCGTAGTCCGCTTTCATGTTTCGGAGGAGCTATACGAGCAAGGCCGGATTGACGCTGCCAAGTTGAAGCCTGTCAGCCGTATGGCGGGAAACATCTATTCTGCACTGGGAGAGATGTTTACGATCGAGCGGCCGGTATAACAACGGACGGGCGGATAAAAAGGTTAGGACGCAGCGAATATCAAGTTATGACTTCATATGCCGTCATTCGACACTACGTAGGTTTAAGAAAGAAAAGGGGCTTGTGGAATATCATGCCTGAAGTATGCAAACTCTACATGAATGTGGAGCTGATATGATGAATTCACAAAATAGGAGTGGTCGACAAATGAAGTTTGAATCCAAGGTTGTCATTGTGACGGGAGGCGCCAGCGGGATCGGCGAAGCAGCGGTAAGGCTTTTTGTGGAAGAGGGAGCCAAGGTTGTTATCGCGGATTATTCGGACCGGGGACAAGCAGTTTCCGATGAATTAAGAGGGGCAGGCTTTGAAACGCTGTTCGTTAAAACGGATGTAACCCAAGAACAGGAAGTTGCAAATATGGTGAAGCAGACGGTTGAGCATTTTGGCCGTGTCGATGTATTGTTCGCCAATGCAGGCATTGCTCATGATGCTCCTGCCGATCAGTTGTCGATGGACAACTGGCAAAGAACGATTGATATTAATCTGACAGGAGTGTTCCTGTGCGATAAATATGTAATCCAGCAAATGTTATCCCAAGGAACCGGAGGGGCGATCGTAAACTGCGGCTCAATCCATAGCCATGTCGGAAAAGCGGGCGTTACCGCCTATGCTTCCGCTAAGGGAGGCGTTAAGCTGTTAACCCAGTCGATGAGCGCAGATTATGCTCCTAAAGGGATCCGGGTTAATGCCGTATGTCCGGGATATATCGATACTCCTCTTATTCAGGGAAGAACGGAAGCGATCACCCAGCACCTGGTCGGCCTTCATCCGATGGGCCGCTTGGGACAGCCGGAAGAAGTAGCCAAAGCCGTGTTGTTCCTCGCCAGTGAAGATGCGTCCTTCATTACAGGCACGAGCTTGCTGGTGGATGGCGGATATACAGCCGTGTAAATAAAGCAAAGCCCCGATATAAAATCGGGGCTTTTTTTTGCAGGTGGAAAACGAAACTTATATAATGCTGACACCAGCGCTGCCGTAACCTGCCACTGCAGTGACAAGTGTTGCGCCAGCTGCGGTTGCCGAGAATACCATTAACAGGCGTGTATTGGCCGGCACCGGAATAGCCAGGCCTTCTACGAAGCCGTTGCTTACCGTACCGAGAGCGAGAACGCCCGTAAGAGGCGGAGCCAGCGTAACAAGAGCGCCTGGTACCGGTGCGAAAATGTTGCTTGTAGCCGGCGCACTGTACAGTTGTGCTGTAATTGTAACGGTAGTTCCCAGCAGGGAAAGCGCCACAGTAGTGCTAAAGGTAGCGGAGATGCCAGTGATGGTACCGGCTCGTGGCGTGTTAAACGCCATGTTAAGCAGAGTTCCAGCGGCTCCAGTGAGGTCAATCGTACCGCCAGCCAGCGTAAACGTATTGGCCGAGTTACCAAATCCTACGAGACCAACGGATCCGACTAATCCGCCTAAAACGGTGGTCAGAGCAAGCGGTATGCCGGATGCGAATGGGATGATGGCTCCTCCGGCGGCTGCTCCTGTAGCCCCTGTTGCCCCAGTAGCTCCAGTAGCTCCAGTAGGTCCCGCAGGTCCGACAGGTCCGACAGGCCCGACAGGTCCAGCAGGTCCGGCAGGTCCAGCAGGTCCTGCAATACCAGTTGTCGGTCCGGCAGGTCCCACAGGCCCGATAGGTCCGACCGGTCCAACCGGTCCGATAGGACCCTGAGGACCTACAGGTCCACGGATAGCTCTTGGGCATCGACGCTTTTTAATGCCACCGCCGTGGCCTTTATGATCACCATGACCATGAGACGGGCAATGCTTTTTCTTCGCATGAATGACTTTTTTCTCTATTTTTTTAAGAGCACACAATTTTCTCTTTCTAGAAGAACGTTCCAAATGAAGCACCTCCTTTAGATTTTTTCTATACTACGCAAATACTCTCGGTACGGCATGGGTTAATAGCGCATAAATGATAGATAAACACCTATAATTTCCAGAATGTACGCTAGCCCCGGAGGCATTCATCTATTGACGAATAGCAAAACTATAGGATGAATTTCGGATTTCCCTACGATATTCATAGGCTCGGTACGCAGCGGTTCAAAAAAAAAATTTGCGCCGTATTTACGCCGTAAATGTGTGGGGAAAGCTTTCACAATCCGAATGTAATTCATGGCATAAACGATCCACCACATGAATGAGTAAGGGAGGCATGGCAAATGCCTGCTATATAGCGAAAAATGAGACTGGAATAAAATTACTGCATCGTTGGGGGAGAGGCTTGAATGAGGCATTTTTCATGCTTGTCATAGGCCCTGGAAGAGCGGAACTTCCGCCTCTGAATTTCCAGAAAAAGCGGTTAAAGGGGTTTGACTTTTCCTGAAGTTCCCTTTATCATGGACACACGCTTAGTTTCCGGCATACATTTTCCGGAAAGCGGGGGAACCAGTTTCATCAGGGGCGAGTCACTTGGAATCACGAGTGTAGGGTACCATCTTACCCGAGTCCGTCAGCTAACCTCGTCAGCAGTGGATGGGTCTTGCATACATAATGGATGTTCATAACAAAGGCCCTTAATTCTCTTTAGGGGCCTTTTCTCTATTTTTTGACCCCCTGCTGGCGGAGCTATGTCTAGATCCCCTGTTTGGTGGTCTTTTTGTATTCTGCTAAAGAGGAGGGGCAAGGCCTGCAAATGTTTAACCAAAACCAATTAAATCGGTCAGATGGCATTGGGTTTAAGCGTGGAAGGAGATGGATGAATCATCTTCCCTGAAGGTCCGACCCATGCAAGGTATCTGAATACGCTTAAATCCTAGTTAACATATGGGTTAACATGGATAATTTCAACATGCCATTTTTAAGAATACCAAAGTCATAATGAAAGGTTGTGGGAAGTTTTGAAGAGAGTGGTTGTACTGATGTTGTCATTGATTATGGGGGTGTCGCTTGCGGCTTGCGGCGACAAAGGGAGTACATTGGAGCAAGCCATTGAGCAGGGGTATATCACCGTGGGATTTGCGAATGAGAAGCCTTATGCCTATAAAGAGGCCAACGGGGAGCTGACAGGAGAAGCGGTTGAGATTGCGAGGGTTATTTTGGAGCGGCTTGGCATCAAGGAAATGAGGGGAGAGCTTACGGAATTCGGATCGCTGGTTGCCGGACTGCAGGCCGAGCGGTTTGATCTAATTACCGCAGGCATGTTCATTAATCCGGATCGCTGCTCTGCCGTATTGTTTGCTAATCCGGAGTACAGCATCGGGGAAGCCATTGCGGTGAAGCAAGGGAATCCGCTGGGACTTGGAAGTTATGAGGATATTGCCAATCATGACCAAGCTAAGGTCGCCGTTATGACCGGTGCGGTCGAAATCGGCTATATGGAAAAGTCCGGCATTCCTACGGACCGGATTGTGCAGGTCCCCGATCAAGCCTCGGCCATTAGCGCCCTTCAGGCAGACCGGGTGCATGCAATTACCATGACGGGGCCGTCCCTGCAGGCGATGCTGGATTCGGCCAGCGACGACAGCATCGAACGCGTGGCTGATTTCGAGCAGCCGGTCATCGACGGCGAAAGCGTTCGCGGTTATGGAGCTACGGCTTTCCGCCAAGCGGATACCGAGTTCCAGGAGGCTTATAATGCGGAGCTTCAAAAAATGAAGGAGTCGGGCGAGCTGCTGGAAATTTTGCAGAAGTTCGGGTTCACAGAAGAAGAGCTCCCGGGCGAGATGACGGCCGCTGCCCTTTGCGGGGAATAGCATGCCGAATTCGTGGATTGATTTTCTCCCTACGCTGTTGAAAGGGGCGGAGATCACGATTGTAGTTGCTTTCTTTTCAGCCATTCTTGCGGTCGTGATGTCCTTTGCAGCCGGGTTATGCCGACTGTCGAAGCTGTGGATCATTCGCACGTTGACAGCCGTGTACGTGGAAGTCTTTCGGGGGACCTCCTTGCTGGTGCAGCTGTTCTGGTTGTATTTCGCCCTTCCGTTCATCGGCGTCGAGCTTCCGAAAATGCTGGCTGCGATCCTCGCGATCGGACTGAACTTCGGCGCATACGGCTCGGAAATCGTTCGCAGCGCCGTGTTGGCCGTTCCGAAAGGACAATGGGAAGCCGCTGTAGCGCTTAATCTGAAGCCTTGGCAAAGACTGTGGAATGTCATATTGCCTCAAGCGTCCCTGCGAATGCTTCCCCCTTTCGGGAATCAGCTTGTGGAGCTCATCAAATCCACCTCACTGGTTTATTTCATCACGATGGCGGATTTAACGTATCAGGCGATGGTGCTCCGCAATAATTACATCTCCTGGACGACCGAGATTCTGGTGCTGCTGCTCCTCATGTATTTTGTCATTGCTACGCTCGTTTCGCTGGCAGTTCGACTGCTGGAGCGTAAATGGACAGCGGGGAGGTTATAGTCATGTGGGATTGGAACTATGTATGGGATATCCTGCCCCAGCTCTTGAGTGCATTAAAAATGACGGTATGGGTGACGATCTGCGCTTTCGCGGTGGCATTGATCATCGGATTGCTGCTTGCTTTTGCAGTGCGGAGCCGATTTAAGATGCTGTCACTAATAACCAAAGGAATGATCGAATTCATTCGCAATACACCGCTGCTGGTGCAGGTCTTCTTCCTGTATTACAGCCTGCCGCTTCTTACCGGAATCTCCATTCCGGCCTTCTATGCCGGGGTGATCGGTCTCGGGCTGCATTACAGCACATATCTGTCCGAGGTGTACCGATCCGGAATCGAGGGAGTG
Organism: Paenibacillus sp. Dod16; assembly: GCF_049893405.1. Lineage (NCBI taxonomy): Bacteria > Bacillati > Bacillota > Bacilli > Caryophanales > Paenibacillaceae > Paenibacillus > Paenibacillus sp. Dod16. The sequence goes on along the minus strand of NZ_JBNDYG010000039.1, from coordinate 10,119 downwards.
CCGAAGGGACAATGGGAGGCTGCCACAGCACTGAATTACACGAAAGCCCAAACCTGGCGAAGTATTATCCTGCCGCAAGCGGTGCCGCCGATCATTCCGGTACTGGGTAATTATTTGATTGTTATGTTTAAAGAGACGCCGATTCTATGCGCCATAACGCTTGTGGAGATGATGCTGACGGCTAAAAATATCGTGTCGCAGTCGTTCCGTGCATTTGAACCGTATACGATGGTCGGGATTCTGTTCCTGGTCATCAGTTATATCGCCTCATTGCTTGTGCAAAGGCTGGAAAAACGCATGAATCTGCAGCGTGGAAAATAAAAGGAGGGAATCAATTGAATGCCGTTGTGATCGATGAGCAGGCGGAAGCGTCGAAGGTGCCGCAGCAGGAGGGAAATCCCGTTACCGCTACGGGTACAAAGCCGATTGTGAAATATACCGGCGTGACCAAGTCGTTTGGTGATCTACAGGTGCTTAAAGGCATCGATCTGGAGATGCAGCCTGGAGAAAAGGTGGCTGTGATCGGTCCAAGCGGATCGGGCAAAACAACGATGGGCCGGATGCTGATGACGCTGGAAGAACCCACCGAGGGAACCATCGAGGTTGATGGTGAGCTGCTCTGGCATATGGAAGAGAAGGGCAAGCTGGTTCGGGCCAATGAAAAGCATTTGCACCGGATGCGCTGCAATGTCGGCATGGTCTTTCAGCATTTCAATCTGTTCCCGCACATGAACGTGCTTCGGAATGTGACGGAGGCCCCGCGCAAAGTGCTGGGTTTATCCAAGGAGGAGGCGGAGGAGCGGGCCGTCTCCATGCTCAGTAAGGTCGGTTTGGCCGACAAATTGAAGATGTACCCGTCCAATCTGTCCGGGGGCCAGAAGCAGCGGGTTGCCATCGCCAGAGCGCTGGTCATGCGGCCAAAGGTTATGGTGTTTGACGAGGTGACCTCGGCGCTTGATCCCGAGCTGGTCGGCGAAGTGCTGGAGGTCATCCGGGAAATCGCGGAGGAAGGCGAAATGGCCATGATGCTGATTACGCATGAGATGGATTTTGCGAAGGAAATCGCGGACCGCGTCATCTTCGGAGCCGAGGGAAGGATCGTTGAGCAGGGCACGCCGGAGGAGATATTCGATAATCCCCAGAGCGAGCGGCTGCAGAGCTTCCTGCAGCGATTCCGTTCCAACGGAAATTAGTTCTGGAAAGAGGTGATTGTATAGAATGGCTGTGGATACCGATACCGAAATTGTTTACCGAAGACCGAAAGCCCGGGATGGTACCCGGGTGTGGGAGCTTATACGCGACACCGGATCGCTTGATCTGAACTCTCCCTATTGCTACATGCTGCTTGGAGATTACTTCCATGATACCTGCATGATTGCCGAGCATGAAGGAGATATCATCGGTTTTATTTCCGCCTTCCGTTCTCCTCGCAATCCGGAGACGCTGTTCGTATGGCAAGTGGCCGTTGCTAATTCGCATCGGAGGCAAGGCGTTGCAAAGGCAATGCTGACAAATCTGATGAATCAGAAGGCATGCCATGGCGTCCGTTACATTGAAGCTACGGTATCGCCGAGTAACATGGCGTCCCGTCGTTTGTTTCTCGGTTATGCCGAGGAGAAATCCATTCCCAGCACCGTAACCGTAGGTTATGGAGCAGAGATGTTCCCCGATGGAACGTCCCATGAAGATGAGCCGTTATTCGTGATTGGCCCCTTTTTCAATGACATTTAAACAATTGGAGGGAACTATGGACAACCAAGTCATGGAGAAACCGAAGCTTACTGTGTTTAACAAGCTGGAATCGGAAGTAAGAAGCTATTGCCGGAGCTTTCAGACGGTTTTTGACAAGGCCCGAAATGCGAAGCTGTGGGATACGCAGGGGAATGAATACATTGATTTTTTTGCGGGAGCCGGGGCTTTGAATTACGGACATAACAATGAGAAGATTCGCGAGAAGGTAGTCGACTACATCCTGAAGGATGGCGTCACGCATAGCCTGGATATGGCTACGGGTGCGAAGGAAACGTTTCTGACCCGATTTCAGGAGATCATCCTGAAGCCGCGCGGGTGGGATCACAAAGTGATGTTCCCCGGTCCGACCGGAACGAATGCCGTAGAAGCCGCGCTCAAAATCGCCCGTAAAGTGACAGGGCGCAGCACCGTTCTGTGCTTCACGAATGCCTTTCATGGCATGTCGCTCGGATCGCTGGCGGTAACCGGCAACTCCTTCAAGCGCCAGGGTGCCGGCGTGGATCTAAGTCACTCCGTGTTTATGCCGTATGACGGTTACTTTGGTGACGACGTGGATACGATGGCATATATGGAGAAACTTCTGGATGATCCGGGAAGCGGAATTCCGCTGCCGGCCGCAGTGATCGTCGAGGCGGTGCAGGGGGAAGGCGGATTGAACGCCGCCAGCCGGGAATGGCTGCAGAAGCTTGCGCGCATCTGCAAGGATAAGGGAATGCTGCTGATTTTGGATGATATCCAGATGGGCTGCGGCCGAACCGGTCCGTTCTTTAGTTTTGATGATGCCGGTATTGAACCGGATATCATATGCCTCTCGAAATCGATTGGCGGCTTTGGCTTGCCGATGGCGATTACGCTGATCAAACCGGAGATTGATATTTGGGAGCCGGGGGAGCATAACGGTACCTTCCGGGGCAATAATCTCGGATTCGTTGCCGCAGCCGAAGCGCTGAATTATTGGAAAACGAAAGATTTTCAGCTTGATATCGGCATCAGGGAAAATCGGATTCGCCAATCATTGGAAGGCGTTGTGAAGGATTATCCTCAGCTCGGCGGCGAAATCCGCGGCAGAGGCATGATTCAGGGGGTTGCTTTCGATAAGCCGGAGCTCGCAGGCAGGCTGTCCGAGATGGCCTTCGAGCATGGACTGATTATGGAAACGTCCGGTCCGTATAGCGAAGTGGCAAAGCTAATGCCGCCGCTTACGATTGAAATGAACACATTGGCAGAGGGATTGGGGATATTTGAGAACAGTATGAAACAATTAGCAGCAGAGGAGAGGTTGTCATGATTGTTAAACATTTGGAAGAGATCGTGGATACCAAAGACGATATCGATACCCAGACATGGAACTCGAGAAGGCTTCTGCTTACAAAAGACGGCATGGGCTTCTCGCTCAATGATACCCTCATCAAGGCGGGAACGGAGACGCTGATCTGGTACAAAAACCACGTCGAAGCCGTGTACTGCATCGAAGGCGAGGGGGAAATCGAGATTGTCGGGGGTGAAACGCACCCTATTTCCCCAGGCATGATGTATGCGCTGGACGGTCACGAGAAGCATTATTTGAGAGCTCGTTCGCAGATGCGGATGGTTTGCGTATTCAATCCGCCGCTTACCGGCGCGGAAGTTCATGACGAGGAAGGAACCTACCCGCTGCTTGCCCCAAATTTGGACTAAGGAGATGATATGCGATGAGTAATAATCATGTGTCGGCCCTTCAGGAAAAAGAACTAGACGTTTATCCTTCAAGAGTGCATTCGGAACCCCGGATCCTAAAGAGACAGGATCCTGTCGTTCATTCGGAATGGACACCGGATGCTGCGTTAACGCAGGAGCAATCCGACTTCTATGAGCGCAACGGATATTTATTCCTGGAAGACTTCTTTGGTCGAGAGGAGCTGTCGGTATATCAGGCGGAAGCCCGCAGTTTGCAGGTATCGGCAAGAGAGCTGGATAAGGATGAAGTGATCCGGGAGCCGGGTGGGAACGAAGTTCGATCGGTCTTTGCGGTGCACGAGAGCCATGAAGTGTTCAAGAAGCTGTCCCGGCATCCGAGACTCTTGGCGATCATGGAGTATCTCTTGGGAAGCGAGACGTATATCCATCAATCGCGGATTAATTACAAGCCGGGCTTCACGGGCAAAGAGTTCTATTGGCACTCTGATTTCGAAACATGGCATGTTGAGGATGGCATGCCTCGTATGAGAGCTTTGAGCTGCTCCATTGCTCTGGAGGATAACTACTCTTATAACGGACCGCTTATGGTTGTGCCTGGATCGCATAAGGAATTCGTGGCCTGCATCGGCCAAACGCCGGAGAATCACTTCAAGGATTCCCTGCGCAAACAGGAATACGGCGTTCCGGATCATGACAGCCTGACACGCATGGTGCAGAAAAGCGGTATCGACACACCTGTCGGTAAAGCCGGTTCAATCGTGATTTTTGACTGCAATATTATGCATGGTTCGAACAGCAATATTACGCCGATGCCGCGCAGCAATATCTTTATGGTTTACAACAGCGTGGAGAATAAGGTCAAGCAGCCGTATTCGGGCCAGAAGCCAAGACCAGAGTACATCGCCACCCGCGATTCTTTATGATCTCGCTGTCACTTATCGGCTCCATCATCGGCATCAACGTGGTTTATGTCTCGATCTTTTCGCTGCGTCTGATTCTGATGATCAAAGGCAGGAGAGGGATCGCCTCTCTCCTGGCCATGCTGGAGGTATTCGTTTACTTGCTCGGCCTTAATCTCGTCCTGCAAAATCTGGACAATCCCTTTAATATGGCGGCCTATTGCCTGGGCTTCGGCCTTGGCGTATATGCCGGCAGTCGGATCGAAGAGTATCTGGCACTCGGGTACATCGTGGTACAGGTTATCGTGAATTCCGTTGAGACGAACCTGGCGATGAACCTGCGGGAGAAGGGGTATGGCGTGACTGCCTGGGAAGCGGACGGTAAGGATGGCAAACGGCTCGTGCTTCAAGTTCTCGTGAAACGGAAGAATGAGCGGCGGTTGATGGAGTCACTATCCAAAATGTCGCCGCAGGCGTTCATTATCTCCCATGAACCGAAGAGCTTTAAAGGCGGCTTCTGGGTACGCTTGACGGAGGGACGCAAATTGTAGCACGCTTTTAACTAGAAACAGGAAAGCCTGCTTCGGACCCGTTCGGAGCAGGCTTTTTGGCTGCGGCTTTTGCCGGCCTGAACCGGTATGGAATTCGGATCAGGGGATTGCCGATATTGCTGCGAGTTATTTAGGCAAGCACCAACTCCGGTTCACTCTGGTACCAAAAAAAGCGTAGTCGGTCATCGCGGAGGAGCTTCCGAGCTGGCGCATCATGGCAGCAATATTTCCACGATGGTAGGTGCCGTGGTTCACGACATGAAGCATGATCTCGGAGAGGCGGGTGTCCCGGATCCCGGCATAAGGATTATCCAATCGGATCATCCGTTCCAGGTCAGGATTTTGGCCCAGAAAGGCCGTGAATCGCTCGGATAGTTCGATAAACCGGAGGTTTAGGTCCTCCAGTGAGATGGACTCAAGCTCTTCCCGAAGCTGGAAGGCCTCTGTTAAAGCCTGCTGCATATCCATCCCGGACAAAATGTTGATCCATCCAAGATCCGCCGTGTAAATGTGAATCAACGCCTCGGATACGGTTGGGAAAATGCTCGTTATTTTCTGATTGTGCAATTCCCCCGGCAGCTCCAGCAGACGGTTGAATATCGCTTGGTTGGCCCATACATGGTACTCATACATTTTTACAGGATAATTCATCGTGATCGTCCCCTTTGGCTTCTTCGTTTTTGCTTTCTTGGGAACATTGTAAATAAAAAAGTATGACAGCGGACTGTCATACTTTTGTGTATACCTGCAGCATTTTTTCTAATTTGGATTGCATGAGCGTCCTTAAGCCAGCCGGCTCAATGATCTCGATATCCTCACCAAAGCTTAGCAGGGTCGACCAGAGCCACCAGGAATCCGGATCTTGGACCTTGAACGTGAGACGGAGCGAGCCGTCTTCAAAAAATTCCCGCTGTACATCATAGAATTGATCCATCGCTCTGGCCAAGGCCCGGGGGGATACGTGAAGGATGACTTCCATCGCATCGGATGAAGGCTCCCAGGGATGCTGCTCCCCTCGGTCGTGCGGATTTTGCTCTTGAAGATGAGGACCGTGCGTGTGCTCCTCCGAATGCTGGTGCTGAAAGGGCTCGGCGGAGGGGGACAGCTCCGATATCCTCGAAATTCGGAATTCGCGGTAATCGGCCCTTGTTCTGCAGAATCCGTACAAATACCAGGAGCCGAATTTATACATGAGTCGCAGGGGCTCGACTTTACGGTGAATGCGTTCATTCTTGGCGCTTATGTATTGAAAGGAGATCACATGCTTGTCGGTAATGGCGCGGCGAAGAAGTCGGAGGCTTTCGTTGTAAGAGCGCCAGCTCCCGATATCCATGGACAATCCCTGCGATGCCGTATTGGCGGAACGATCAATGGTCTGCAAACGCTGAATGGTATCCATGGCCCGTTCATCCTCAAACACCGTGGACATGCTGTGCAGGATGGTGATCAAGGCGCTGACATCGTAGGAGCCAAGCAAGCTTTTGTCCATCTTGTATTGCTCCATAATGCCATAACCGCCGTTCACTCCCTGATACGATACAACGGGAATGCCGGCTGCGCAGATTGCATCAATGTCGCGGTATATGGTTCGCTGGGACACGTTATATTTCTCTGCAAGGGCAGACGCGGACAGGATCTCGTTGTTCAGCAGCATGTAAATCATGGATATGAGCCGCTCTAGTTTCATATCGCTTCAACCCCTCTTATCTTAATTGGACCTATTCTCCAATGATTCCGTATTATATCATAGGTTTTCTGAAGAAGGAGAGGAAATCCCAGACTGCCTTTTGTTCCATTACCATCCATTTTGCCGTACAATATAAGGGAATTCTATAATACAAGGAGTGTGAGCCTTATGGCCCGTACCAAAACGCAAAAAGCGCTCCGCAAAGCGGAACGTGCCGGAACATGGTCAGCCGTCTCAATGAGAAAGACCAACGAAGATTACAGTGCGCTGTCACAGCATGTGAGAGTAAAGCCGACGAAACAGGAACAATTGAATAAGATCAAACACAGAAAGCGGATCGGAGACGATGGCGCTTTTTTTGTTGGTTTCGGAGGATGTGATATAGTACGCTAGAGAGGTTAGTTCAGGATGGAGGTTTAGGATGGCGAAGCAAAAATATTATGTAGTCTGGGTAGGTAAAGTGCCCGGAATTTATACAAGCTGGGGCGACTGCCAGCAGCAGGTCAATCAGTTTACAGGTGCGAAGTTCAAGGCGTTTGAATCCCGGAGCGAAGCGGAACAGGCCTATGCGGCCGGTTATAAAAATTACTGGGGGCAGCAGTCCGGAGGCAAATCGGGCAGCTCAGGCTCCAAAAACTACAAGCGAAGCAGCGCATCTGCTGCCGAAGAACCGGGTGAGATCGATTATGACAGCATTTCCGTAGATGTGGGGACGCGAGGAAACCCGGGACCCGTCGAGTACAAAGGCGTGGATACGCAGACGGGAGATATTCTGTTCTCGTGCGGACCGATTTCGAAGGGAACGAACAATCTCGGCGAGTTTCTGGCCATCGTCCACGCACTGGCTTATTTGAAGAAAATCGGCAGCACCAAGACGGTGTACAGCGATTCCATGAATGCGCTCAAATGGCTGAAGCAGAAGAAGGTGGTCTCCACGCTTCCGCGCGATGAGTCAACCCAAGAGATCTGGGATCTGGTGGACCGGGCCGAGCACTGGCTTCGAACCAATACATATGAGAACAAGGTGCTGAAATGGCAAACGAAGAGCTGGGGAGAGATTAAGGCCGATTACGGGCGCAAGTAACGAGGGAGAGCAGAAGGCACCTTACTATTAAAAAGCGAAGACAGGGAGGAGGCTTCCCTGTTCTCGCTTTTTTTTATATGCCATGATTCCGGGTTCATGCGGAAAAATCCAAATCAACGCATGTGGATAATTAACACAAAAGACTTACCTCACATCGGAAGAACTGTGCATAACATCTTGAATAAGTTCGTTATACACAGAGTTATGAACATTATCCCCGTTCGTTCCGCACAAACTGAATTTCCGATATTTTATTTCAGGGAAGTTATCCAGCGTTTGTGAACAAATGTGGAGAAGTGCAAGGATAATTCCCTATTAACTTGGAGGGGTGGCGGGTTATCCCCAACGCCGAAGGTCAACCGTTAAACGCTTCCTTGGTTCTATCCACGACGATACGACGACCATAACGCAGGGAGCCAGCAACGGGTAAGCCAAGCTTATTCCTTCTCGCGGACCTGCTTATAGTATTGATTCGGGGACATGCCGACGTATTTTTTGAAGATCTTGCTGAAATAGAATGGATCCTCCAGGCCGGTCAGATACCCGATCTCACCGAAGCTAAGGTGCGTGGCCTCGATTAATTCCTTTGCATGATTGATTCGTACCTGATTCACATATCGCATGATCGTATGACCGGTAAGCTTGGCGAATACCCGATTGATGTAATCATAATTGCATTCGAAGCGCTGTTCGATATCCGAGCTGATGATTTTCTCGGCGTAATGTTCATGAATGTAGTCGAGCAGTGCATGCACCTTCATATAGGACTTGGTATGCGGGCTGTTCTTCTCCAGCTCATCGAACAGGCTCTCACGGGACAGCTCGATCAGCATTTCCATGAATTTGAGCGCGGTCAAACTGCGGTTAAAGTGCTTCCGCCTATATAGCTGCAGCATTTCGCCGAGGGCATGGTACATATGATGAAGGCTTTTTTTCTGGATTAGCGTGCAGGTCTTGGGGAAATATAGCTGCCTGCTGTCGTTCTTGCCTGCCGTCTCGTTCTCGCCCATGATCCACTGCTTGGCCAGCAAGGGTAAGGGACGCTCGGGCGCTTGACGAATATCGGGGTGTTCAAAATGAATATAGTAGTAGTCGCAGGAATGCTTTTGGGTTCCCTCGTGGTCCAAATGCGGTTCAAGGACCAGTAAGTCGCCTTTTTTGAGCACATGGGAAACGCCGTTCTCCCGCATATGAAGCTCGCCGCTCTTCACGAAATACAGAATATACTCGTGTGTGTTCCGCTTAAAATGAATCCAGGGGTTCTTGTAGGAGACAAATCCCATCAGTTTGATTCTCGGCACATAGTCAGCGTTCATCGATAGCACGCATTCCACCCTCTCTCCCAAAAAAACGCGAAGTCGTTTTTGTACAAAAAGAGTAACTTTCACACATTCCCGTTCATTGTAACACAGCCTATACTTAGGATGAATGTATAAGAGGTCGCTGGATTTCAATATTAAAGGAGGCCACTACCCTTGGCTAATATCAATGTAACGGTATGGAATGAATACCGGCACGAGAGACATAATGAACAGATCGCTAAGATTTACCCTGAAGGCATCCACCGTACGATTGCCGATTTTCTGGGAAAGGATGCACAGTTCGTCGTACGCACCGCCGTATTGGATGATCCGGAACACGGCTTGACGGATGAGGTGCTCGCTTCAACGGATGTTCTGATCTGGTGGGGGCATGTGGCTCACGGTGAAGTACGGGATGATATCGTGGAAAAAGTGCGTCAGCGCGTATTGGACGGCATGGGAATCATCGTCCTGCATTCCGGTCACGGCTCGAAGATTTTTCAGCGCCTCCTCGGCACGAACACAGGCGCCCTGAAATGGCGCGATGACGGCGAGAAGGAACGGTTGTGGGTCATCGATCCCAGCCATCCGATCGTAAGCGGACTTGGAGAATATATCGAGGTTCCGCAGGAGGAAATGTACGGTGAGCGCTTTGAAATCCCGGCACCGGATGAACTGGTGTTTGTCTCCTGGTTCGAAGGCGGCGAGGTGTTCCGCAGCGGCTGCTGCTACAAGCGCGGACGCGGCAAGCTGTTCTATTTCAGACCGGGTCATGAAGCATTCCCTACTTACCATCAACCTGAAATTCAACAGGTAATTGCCAACGCCGTGGCCTGGGCGGCGCCGATCCAAGGCGCGAAGACCTCCTATGGCCGGGTATCTCCACTCGAATACGTTCAGCCGGTATAGGCTGATCCTTTGCAAGCGTCCATATCAACGGTGTATCCCTGAAACGTCAGGAATACAATCGTTGATCGGGCGCTTGTTTGTTCATAACGACGTCCGCTATCGAAATCATCAGCATAACGATGTATAATGAACCCAATTCGATTACGACATAATAAAAGTGGGTTGGATCATGGATCAGGATAAACAGCGCCTTAGCATTGAGGCGGCAAGATTGTATTATATGTCGGATTACAGCCAATTATATGTCGGATTACAGCCA